>JABDDS010000046.1 GCA_013287465.1 Chlamydiota bacterium
CGTTTTTAATCGCACCCATTGCCTTCTCAATCGAGAAAAATGCTTTACTTTTTACTTCCAATTCTTTAGCATTATCCCTGATTGAAATTGAGTTGCTAAATTGATAATGGAGAAACTATGTCGTCCGTAAAAAAGAAACGACGCTGCAAAATTGCTAAACACAAACGCAAAAAACGCAGCCGTCGTGACCGTCATAAGACCAAATAGGTCCTGAGGAAAAGTTAATGTGGAAATATCCAGTCGACTATGATGTCATCGTCATGGGAGCAGGGCACGCAGGCTGCGAAGCTGCGCTGGCAGCTGCTCGCATGGGCTTGCGGGTTTTGTTGCTGACAATGTCCCTGGATACTATCGCCAAAATGAGCTGCAACCCCGCTGTGGGGGGGATCGCCAAAGGGCATATCGTTCGTGAGATCGATGCTCTTGGTGGTGAGATGGGAAAAGTCATCGATGCTACAGGTATCCAATTTCGCATGCTTAATGCGACCAAGGGACCTGCTGTCTGGGCGCCGCGTGCTCAGGCGGATAAAGTAGCTTACCAATACGAGATGAAGCATCGCCTCGAAAAGACTCGTAACCTTGATGTCAAGCAAGGGACTATCGAGGATTTATTGGTCGATGGGAATCGGATCATTGGGGTGTCGACGAAAGAAGGGATCGTTTACCACGGAAAAACGGTGGTGATCTCTTCTGGGACCTTCCTGCGTGGCTTGTTGCACATTGGCGAAACGCGTTATTCCGGTGGGCGTGCCGGTGATCAACCTTCTGTTGGTTTATCGGCCAGTCTTGAAAAGTTGGGGCTTAAGTTAGCTCGTTTGAAGACTGGGACTCCACCGCGTATTAATGGTAGATCGATCGATTACAGTTTGACTGAAGAGCAGCCAGGAGACCCTGGCGTTTGCTTTTCTTTCGATGATGAGGGAATTCCCCGTTTACCTCAGATTTCTTGTCACATTACGTATACGACGCAGCAAACAAAAGATATTATCTTAGCCAATATCCATCGTTCTCCCATGTACTCTGGGCAAATTAAAGGAATTGGCCCCCGGTATTGCCCATCGATTGAAGATAAGGTCGTCCGTTTTTCCGATAAGGAACGGCATCAAATCTTTTTAGAACCTGAAGGGTTAAACACTCAAGAGGTCTATGTCAATGGGGTTTCTTCTTCGCTTCCTTTTGATGTCCAGCTTGACGTCATTCACAGCATTCCCGCTCTGCGTCATGCTGAAATCATGCGCCCTGCTTACGCGATCGAATACGATTATGTCGTCAGTGGGCAGATGTATCCTTCGCTTGAGTGTAAGAACGTTGAAGGATTGTTTTTTGCCGGTCAGATCAACGGAACATCGGGTTATGAAGAGGCCGCTGGCCAAGGTTTGATGGCTGGAATTAATGCGGCGAATAAAGTTCTTGGCAGGCCTGCATTCATTTTAAAACGTTCCGAGGCTTATATCGGAGTGATGATCGATGATCTCGTCACTAAAGGCCTTGACGAGCCATACCGCATGTTTACTAGTCGCGCCGAACACAGGTTGTTGCTGCGTCAGGATAATGCGGACCTGCGACTTCGTCGTTATGGATATGAATTGGGGCTGATTGACGAAGAGCGTTATAAGCGTTTACAGCATAAAGAAAGCTTGTTGGCGGCTGAGACGGAACGACTCCACAAGGTTTTTAAGCAGTGCAATGGTAAAGGATCTTCGTTGATGCAGCTCCTTTGCCGCCCTGAAAATACTTATGCTTCACTTTTAGCTGAATATCCTGATGCCCTCTTGGATCATGGTAGCGAAATCAACTTGCAGATAGAGCTAACGGCAAAGTATGCAGGGTATATTGAAAGGCAGCAGGGGGAAGTGGCGAAGCTTGCTCACATCGAGGAAATTTCTATTCCCGTCGGTTTTGATTTTTCCTCTGTTACTGGTTTGAGAATTGAGGCAAGGCAGAAATTAGGCAAGGCTAATCCGCAAAATCTTGGGCAGGCCTCTCGCATTTCTGGTGTTTCTCCTGCCGATATCTCCGTGTTAATGGTCGCTCTAGTGCATGCTCGTCGCAAAATAAAAACTTCTGTAGAGGAGTGCTGTGATGATGATTTCCCCCCTGGCTGTTAAGTCTGTTCCTCTTTATCTTGTCCATCTAAAAAATCAATCTATTTACCAACAGCTTCAGCTTGAAGAGGCTCTACTTCGTGCTGATGATCGCAACTGGTGTGTGATTAATATGGGAAGTCCCTCAGCGATTGTGATGGGGATTTCAGGGAAGCCGGAATTGCTGTTAAATGAACAAATTCTTGCCGAACAGCCGGTGCCTGTGATCCGTCGTTTTAGTGGAGGAGGGACCGTCTTCATCGATCCAAATACATTTTTTATCAGTTGGATCTGTAATACCGCCCACAGTGGGGTTGAATGCTGTCCTGCTAGGCTTCATGAATGGACAGCAGCCATTTACCAAACAATGTTTCCCTCTCTTGGGATGAAGTTGGTCGAAAATGATTATGTCATTGGAGAGCGTAAATTTGGAGGAAATGCGCAGTACCTATGCAAAGCACGTTGGTTGCATCATAGCTCGTTATTATGGGATTATCATTCCGACAATATGCGTTACCTGAAAATGCCGGCAAAAATACCCAAATATCGAAATAGCCGCTCACATGATGAATTTTTGTGTCGACTGTGCGATCATTTTGAGAGCTTAGAGCAGTGGAACAAACAGTTACTAGAGGGAATTTACTGCCGTTTTAATGTGAAAATAGCAACGGAAGAAATGGTGGAGGAAGTTTTGCACCGCCCTCATCGAAAAGGGCTAACAAAAAACTAAAAAACAATCCAAAACAGGTAACAGTTTTCTCCGTTCCCTCTCTGTGTTTCTCTGTGCCTCTGTGTTTTACCTTTTTTTGGAACACAGAGGCACAGAGGCACAGAGGAACACAGAGAGGGAACGGAGAAAAAGTGTAACCCTCATTTGAACCAGGCCTTAAAAAGACTGAGTTTTTAATGAATCTAATAAGGAACAGGCACTCACTTTTTTCGATAGTTTGTTGCTTTTCCAGATCCTATTTTTCTAAGTTTGCCGGCTTTTACTAGGATATTGAGACGTCTCCCTGCAGTTGCTCTGGCCATCCCGAGCATCTCAATGATATCGGAAATGGTCACCTCTTCTAGTCGATTGAATAAATTAAGAATTTTTTCTTCTTCCGTGAAGCGATCTGATTTCGGCGATGCTTTTTGTTTTTCCCTTGGCAAGATGCACTTTATGTAATTCTCTCCCTCAATAACCTCAGGGGGTTTTAGGCCCCAATCTTGGTAAGAATGGAAGAGATTGTGGAATCCAGATCCTAGTTTTTCAATGTACTTCGCCTGTCTAAAAAGCTTGCTAATTCCTGGATTGCGAATATAGGTGAGTCCAGAAAGTAGATTTGAAGCATTGATTGGACCGGGAAAGCTGCCGGGGCTAAAGATTTCTATACGGTCATCGTAAATGGCAATTTTAATGGGTGCCTGGATGTGATAATTGCGATGGACTATTGCATTTAAAATGATTTCTCGAAGGGCTATTTCTGGAATTTCCAGCTTTTCTTCCCTTTTTTTTCCTTGAATAATGAAAGAGTGGTGAAGGTGCTTTAAGATGAAAGCAAAAGCCATTTCAAATTGTTCAAAAAGTGTTCCTACACAATCTTGAGAGGCAATAGCTGTCCTGCCTGAAATGCCAGAGAAACGGGAACAGATAATAAATGCTTCTGGCATATGCTTTTCTGGTCGTTTTCCAAAAAGAAGTTCTCCTGCAACTGTTAGGTATTTTTTTTTGTGTTCTTCTTGGATAATATTAAATGAGGAGAGGATAGAGTCTATAGCGTTTGTTTGTTTTTTCTTGTGAAAATTAAAAAAATCTTCAACAGCCTTCATGTTGAGATCTTCTATTGTAGTATGGTAGAGACTGGATAAATCAAAATGTAGGCCTCTCGAGCTCCATTTTAACTCTTCAATCATATCGGCATTGGCCTTCATGGTGCTCCTGCCGAGCCGGACAAAGACCCCTTTTTCCATACCAAGGGATTTGATGTAATAAGGTTTGTTCATACCAGCGGAGACTTCGATGAGAAGGATGACTTTATTTCCAATCCTTTGGGTGTGGACGAGAGGGATAATTGGCGGAGCTGAAGATTCATAGATCATCTTGTCGAGATGTTCCATCTGCTCTTCTGCTACATGCTCTTCAACTCCGACAATTTCTCCGTTGTTAGCCACTCCGATAATGAGTTTTCCTCCAAATGTGTTGCAAAAGCCAACAATGGTTTTGATAATTTGTTCTTTTTCTGGAAAAGTGCTCTTCCATTCGATTGTCGAGGACCCCATCTCTGGGTATTTCATATATGACTCATTTTTTGACTCATTATTGCATTTTGAGTCGATTGAGTCAAATGTTTATTGAAATACGACTCATTCGACTTAAATAAAGGATCATAATGTAGAAAGGGTAAAAAGACTGCCGAGGGGGAGGAGAATAACGCGATCAACTCGTTATATAAACGTGGGTTCGCTTCCCGAAATTCAAGTCCTTAGGGAAAAACCTCAAGGAGCTTATTCTTCCGGCGTCGTGATCCCTGAGTTAAAAGATTATCGTTGAAAGGCTTTAAATATTCTCAGGTATCCCGTTCGGCAGTCAAACATCTCAAGTTGCTAATTTATAGTTTCTTGCAACTCTTTCTATATTCATTATAATTACTTTTGATTTTTAGATACAAGAGATAAAGGACTGAATTAGCGGGTGTGATTAAAAGTTGTACATTGGCAATTCTTTCAAAGCAACTTGGCATTGGGGTCAGGCTTGGTATTCTGGTATTCTGTGGAGAGGCATTGGGGTCTGGCTTGGTATTCTGATATTTTGGTGTTCGTTGCCTAGTCTACAACGATGGACACCAAAATACCAGAATACCAAGCCTGACCCCATGCCTCCCTCCAGAATATCAGAATACCAAGCCAGACCCCAATGTCGAGTTGCTCTGAAAAAACTGTAGCGTACAACTTTCAATCACACCCTGAATTAGCAGTACTGTTGCTAAAAAATGTTAACTTTGTTAACATGTAACTAACGGGTAGAGTAGTGACAAAGAACATGTCGTTATGTATGTAGGTGATTTATGAATAAAAATAAAAAAATAGAAACGTTTATCTATGAGGGATTTGGTTTCCCCATACGATTGGTTAATGCTCCACTAAAAAAAATATGTGGCGAATGGGTTTTTGATTTTAGCATGGGTGTTTTTCAAAAAATGATCCTCGATATAATTGCAAGAAAACCAACGCCACTAACAGGGGCAGAACTTCGTTTTATAATTGATTATTTTGAAATGTCCTATAGAGACTTTGCTAAAATCTGCGGTGTTTCTCATATTGCAGTTGTAAAATGGGAAAAAGAAACATCAAGGATGAATCCAAGCACCGAGGTATACATTCGGTTTTATATTTTAGACCATTTGAAAGTAACAGATAAAGAATTCAGAAAGCTGCACTTGATAATAAACCCTGAGAATTTAGCTAATTCAGAAATTGAAAACACTCCATTAGAAATAGATGTAGCTAAAATAGCTTGTTAGAAGATAGCATAAGAGGGTTTAAACGCAGAGGCGCAAGAGGCGGGGAGACGCAGAGATAGGCCAGAATTCTCTCTTGCCTATCTCTGCGTCTCCCCACCTCTTGTGTCTCTGCGTTTAAACCCTCCATGCATAAGACTTCGCTTTAAATCTTATCTTCAGCGCAGCCCTCTGATGAGTGGTGTGGCGATGTAGGCGATGCCAGCTGTCAGTGCTATTGTAGCACCTGCGGGCCAGTCGAGATTATAGGCAAGGGCTGTGCCTCCAAAACAGAAGAGGCAGCTTATCCCTACAGCCATACACATGACATGCGATAGCCTTCTGCTAAAGAGATTGGCAATTGCTGCTGGGATGGTAAGCATCGTCATGACTAGAATAATCCCCACGACTTGGATAAGAAGGACGATCGACACGGCTGTCAAGACTAAGAGAAGCAAGTAAAGGGCGTTGACAGGCAATCCCTGCAGTCGCGCTTGCTCTTCGTCGAAGCAGATGGCAAGAAAGCGTTTGTGCAGGCACAATACGCACAAGATGACCAGAACATCAAGAGCAAAAAGGGTGTTGAGGTCCGATGGGGTTACCCACAAGATATTGCCGATGAGAAAATTAGTGAGTTCAACATTAAAGCCTGGTGTTTGTGAAATAAAAAGAATTCCCACAGCCATTCCCACAGACCAAAGTGCAGCAATAATAGAATCTTCTCGCTGTCTGTAATGCAAGCGGATCCACCCGATCAACAAGGCAGATAAAATGCCTGCTACTAAAGCCCCTTGCAGAGGGGTGATCCATTCAATTCCTTTGGTACGTTCCAGCCACAAGCAAAAACCAATTCCGCTTAATACGGAGTGGGAGATGCTTCCACAGATGAAAACGATCCGTTTGACGACGACATAAGAACCTATAATGCCGCTGGCAATGGAGGAGGCTAGGCCGGCGACGACGGCGGACAGAAGCATTGGGTTGGTCTGTAGGGCTTCTAAAAATGAGATCATAAGGGTATCGGTTTTTGCAATTTAATGAGTGGCGTGTGGTAAAGTCCATGGACAAAATGCTCACAAAGCTGTTCTGGATTAATGATCGAAGCTGTCTGTTGAACACAGATGACTCTATCAAATAATTCTATGGCTGCTTGAAGGTTGTGGGTGACCATCATAATCGTCATTTTCCCTTGCAGCTCTTTTAGAATCCGGTAGATATCCCCTTCTGCTTGAGTGTCGACACTAGCAGTGGGTTCGTCTAACAGCAAGAGGTCTGGTTCCGAAGCAAGAGCCCGAGCAATCAGAGCGCGCTGAGACTGCCCTCCAGAGAGGGAACCAAAAGGATGATTTTGGAAATCGAGCAGCCCTACTTTTTCTAATGCATCTAAGGCCTTTTTTTTGTCAGTTTGACGAAAGATTCCATACCAGGGTAATTTAGACAGGCAACCTTGCATGACGAGTTCTAAAACGGAAATGGGAAAGTCTTTATCAAAATGGAGAGATTGCGGCACGTAGGCGATTTGTTGCCGAGGGAGTGTTGCCATTTGATTGAATATTGAAATAGAGCCTGAAAGGGGCTTTAAAAAGCCTAAAAGAAGCTTGATTAAGGTTGTTTTTCCTCCTCCATTTGGACCAATAATTCCGATAAATTCTCCGGGATTAACAAGGAAAGAAATATTTTTAAGAACCAAGGTATCCTGATAAGAAAAGCAGACGTCATGCAGTGAGATCGTTGGTAATTCTGAATTCAATTTTTGCCTCGAAGATTTATAGCTAAAAGACAAGAATAAAGGATAATGGATAAAGAAGGAAGAATAATGACGTGTGGGAAGTAATATGAAAAAAAATGAAATAAAAAATTGAAATAATTACAGGTGCATTGCAAATGGACCCTAGAAAGCGTCTGCAAATTGATGAGATGCGTCAAAAAAGACTCCCTGAACACCCTTAAGGAACTGGGCAACGGGAATTTTGTTTGCAATTAAAAAAAATACCTGTATAACAGGTCTAATGAAGAAAATAGGCTTTTTATGAGTTTAGGACAAATGGCCCCTACGAATCTTCATCAATTACAGCCTGATTGGTGTACAGAGTGTGTACCACTTGCTGGTCAATATGGTCTTCCCTTTAAGTCAGCATGCGGCTTTCATCTTGAAAGTGCAAATCCTCCACAAGATTTGGTCCCCGATGAATTGGTTCCTGTTTTGGTTCCTCATGAAGATGTGCGTCCTTCTAAAAGAAAAGAGCCTACGAGCGATGTAGAAATCCAGGATTTAATTGCTGAATCTATGCCTTTTCATCATCCCCAAATTCAACCATCTCCAAAAAGAAATAAGCAAGATGATAGGGTAATTTTGTCTTCTTCTTCAATGATTAAAGCAGAGCCTCTCATTTCTCATTCAAAAAAGCAAGATAACATCAATAAATTTTTTGAAGGGTATTGTTTTGGTCGTTTCCTTAGAAAAGAAATACATGGGAATGTTTTTGTCGGTTATAAAGAAGGAAAAGAATTTACAATTAAGGCTTCGGAAAACGAGGAAGCTTCTTTACGAGAAGAACAGATCATTCAATTGATTAATAAATGTCTAGATACGTGTGCGGTCACATTTCACACTTATTTTTATAAATACGATACCGTGGAGTCTAAACTGTTGCATTGTTCCGTATATGATGGGTTGGATGGAGTTCTTGATGACTACATGCACTCTTTAGCACAAAGGACTACCATAGCAGCACGAGTAAATTTAATTGCTGAGCAATTGTTAAATGCTTTGGTTGTATTATACACAAACGGGGTGATTTGTGGGGAGCTCTGTCCCCAGAGTATTGGTGTAAAGTGGAACGTTAACTCTCTATTAATTCGCCTTGTTGATTTTAAAACTTCTATAAAGGAACCAAAGTATCCAAAAGTGTTTAATGACTTACTAACAGATCCTAGTTATCGGGCTCCTGAGGTTAACCTCGCGGTGGTACCCATTGAGATTGTTAGGGAAATGGAACAATCTCTAGAGGGTCGAGAGAAGATAAAGGTTCTTAGAAAGCAGCATGCCGACATCATTGGATACGGTGTTGATATGTGGTCGTTTGGTGTTATGCTTTTAGAAATTTGCTCTCCGAGCAATTTAAGATGGACTGTCCATTGTTTTGAGGATAAAACAATTAATGTCCATACAGAGGCTATTTCCTCGTTGATAAAAGCAGTAAACTTAGTTGGAGAAGTTCCTCAGGATTTGTGGGACCACAGCTGGATGAACAATAGAATTCCAAAAAATTTAATAACACCATCATTTCCTCCAACTTTGGAGTCTCGTTGTAAAAAAATAACGGCATACAAACAACATCTCGTACCTATTATTAAACAAGCATTGTGCATGGATCCTAGAGAACGCGTGCGAATTCAAGATGTATATCAAAATTTTTTGAGTTATATCAAGAAATCTAACTCATGAGATCAGTAATTAGTGGAATAGACTTCTTTCGAAACTGCAATCCCGTGCCTCCTGCCTCTGCCTGTGCCCGTGCCTTTGCCCGCCATTTAAAGTTTATCGGGGAAGGGCAGGCAAAGGCACGGGCACAGGCACGGGATATAGTTTCGAAAGAAGTCTAGTGCTGTCTCTTCATACTTGTAGTTATCGTCTATTTTGACGGAAATTGCAAGTAAAAAGTGTTTATTTTGACGGAATTTACAAGCAAAAAATGTTGTTTTTGACGGAATCTACAGTTTTTTGCGCCCCATCGATTGTCCCATGAGACAACGCACTTCTGTATGATCTGCTGTTGCTTTGATTAAATCTTCATCGAAGAGGATGGTGTTTGGAGCAAAGAGTAAGATCAGCGATGAGCCGCCAAAGGAAAAGTACCCTTTTTCTATCCCCTTAGGACAGAAAGAACCTGGTATGTAGGTCTGGTGAATGGATCCAACGCAGGTGGCTCCGATCTCTAGAAAAAGGACTTTGCCAAATTGTGGGCTATTCAGGGGACATAAGGTCCGTTTGTTTTCTGCAAAGATAGAGATGTTTTTTTTGATTGCGATGGGATTTACTGAATAAAGCCATCCGTTGATTTCTTCTGTTTTTTCCGGAATAGAGTCGCAAGGAAAGTGATATCGATGGTAGTCCGTAGGACAAAGTCTGGCAATTGCCATGGCTCCTTCCTCATATTTTGCGGCAAGCTGGTCATTTTTTAATAGGTCCTTGAGGCTAAATTTTTTTCCTTTGACGACGAAACCATCGCTTTTTTTGATGTTTTGGTAGAAAAGATAGCGTCCATCAGCAGGGATGATTGCTGTGGATGGATCTGAAGCAATAGGGCGTGCGGTTGTTTTGAGATGGCGAATGAAGAAATCATTGAAAGACTTAAATGAGGAGGTGGTGTCGGCAAACTCTGTCGTGTCGACATGGAATTTTTCAATGAAAGGGATGATTTTCTTTTGGCTTCTAGAGCTCTTTTGGAGGTATCCATAGAAAGAAGAGAAAAAGGGTAAACGGGCAAAAAGATAAGCGATAGGAGCTCCTAAAAGGCGACTGAGGAAGGTGTCTCCATAAAGAAAATGGAGGAAAGAGGCTCCATAAACATTCTCTTCACATTTAAGCCCTGTTGTTCTGTCGATGTAGTAAATAGGATCCATTATTTTGGAACACCCCGTTTTGTTGCGGCTTGGGAAAGGACTTTGAGCTCGTCGATAAAGTCGGGGTCAAACATCTCTAGCAAATGGTTTTCTTTGATCAATTCCAGTGTGCGGTAGGCGCTTTTAACCATCCGAAATAGGATGTCGTTATCTTTTGGACTGAGTATATAGAGTTCTTGGATTTTGTGATATTCGACAATTCTTTCCCGTAGCTTTTTTTGTCCTTCGAGACTTTGGCTGGTCGCTTGGATAAGGGTATCGAGGCGGTTGATTTCGTTGATGACGATTGCGTTTGGGTCTTTAATTGCCGTTAAGGCTGTGTTAGTGGTTTCATTTGCAGCATAGAGGGCATTGCAGAGGCATAGTAAAATAAAAAATAATCGCATGGGTAATCTCTAAACGTTAAATATTTTTTTCGCGTTGTTGGAAGTGATGGTTCCGATTTCTTGCGTTGTGAGGCATTTGATCATAGCAATAGTGGCGGCGGTTTCTTGTATAAATGCTGGCTCATTGGTTTTTCCTCGTTGGCTTTGAGGTGCTATGTAGGGGGTGTCTGTTTCGATGAGAAGTTGTTCGAGAGGAACTGTTTCGACAACGGCACGTAAGGCATCACTTTTTTTAAAGGTGACGACACCGCTAAAAGAGACATACCATCCTCTAGCGATGATCTCTGCTGCTTCTTCTTTCGTTCCGGTGAAGCAGTGGAGAATGCCCGGGGGGTGGATTCCGTTGATGCAATATTCTTCATCCAAAATCGTTAAGAGATCGGCAAAAGCATCGCGGCAGTGAATGATGACGGGAAGTCTGCATTCGAGCGCAAGTTTTAAATAACGACGTAGAAAGTGCTGTTGAATGTCTGCTGTGGAGCGGTAGTAGTAATAGTCTAATCCAGTTTCTCCAATGGCGATGAGATCGCCCATTTTTGCATGTTTTTCCATTAATGGAAAGACAGATTCTCCTTCCGTATCGGCATCATGAGGTGTTGTCGAGGCTGCATTATAGACCCATGGATACCTCTTTGCTAATGTGATGCCACGTTCGAGGGTAATGGGATTTGTGCAGATATTGACGATGTTTTTAACACCTGCATTTTGAGCTCGAGAAAGGAGAGCATCGACGCTATCAATGATGGCATCAGAGGTGAGGTGAGCATGGGAATCGAACATAGTTACTTGCTGGTCTTAATTTTATCTAGAGATTCCAACACGGTTTCTGGGGTCAATACCTGTGGAAGGACTTCAGGTTCGACATTTCCATCTGAACTATATAAAAGGTAGAGAGGGACACTATTGCGCCCATATTTTTTTAATTCAGCAGCGATGACAGCATCCCGTTTTGTCCAATCCGCTTTCATTCTAACAACACCTGCTTCGTCGAATTTCTTTTCAACTTCATCTTTGGAAAGGATCACGTGATTAGCTTGGCAGATCAAACACCACTTCGCTGTAAAGTCGATGAAAACGGGAATTCCCTGAGCATTGAGTTCTGCTACTCTCTCAGGAGAGAAGGTTTCCCAGTTTTTAGGTAGCCCTTTTGGTCGATTGCTAGCTGTAAGAGCTCCCATTTCTTCTGCCCATTCTGAGGAGGCAACGAAAATGGTGTAGCTTCCCACGCAGAGAAAGAAAGCTGCAATAATCATGGCGATAAGGCGGACTGCTTTTTTGTGTGCGAGTGTGCACCATCGACCATAGATCCATGCCGCTAATGCCAACCAGAAAAAAGCGCCGAGGAGGAGCGAGAGGGCAAAGCCACTTGTTTCTGCGCTGAAGACCCAGGCGAGCCAAACTGTGGATCCTAGCATGAGGAATCCCATGAGTTCTTTAAATGTCACCATCCAAGGGCCAGGTTTGGGAATAAAGCGAAGCAATTGTGGAAAGCTAGAGAGGAGTAGATACGGGAACGACATCCCAAGCCCTAGGAAGGTGAAAATTAACATCGCCTGTGCAGGAGGGAGAGTCACAGCATACCCAACGGAAGTACCAAGAAAAGGGCCTGTGCAGGGGGTCGCCACAAGGGTTGCCAATATGCCGCTGAGGAATGAGCCTGTCAATCCATTAGATTTTTGTTGCATTTCTCCAGCTGCAGCCATAACGGAAGTGCCGATTTCAAAGATTCCAAAGAGACTAAGAGAAAAGAGAAAAAGAGTCGCTGCCAGTATACCGACAAATAACGGTTCCTGCAGCTGGAATCCCCAGCCCACAGATTCTCCGTACGCCTGGAGGATAAGTAATAAACCTGCTAGCACCCAAAATGAAACCAAAACACCAAGGGAAAAAAGAAGGCCATGTTCGAAAATCAATTTCCGGCTTTTTCCGGCTAGCTTGACAAAGCTCAATATCTTAAAAGAGATGACTGGGAGGACGCATGGCATCAGATTGAGGATCATCCCTCCAGTGAAAGCAAAAATAAGCGCTAGCAAAAATCCCCCTTGAAATTCGAATGAATTTGAAGGAGGGGGAGAGGGCTTTTCTAACTCATCGGCATCGTTGGTTTTATTGGGAATTGTGTTTCCCGTCGCAATTGCGACCTCATCGGTAGATCCTGTTATTGGTCCGTTGATTTGATAGGCGAGAGCGCCAGAGTTTGTATGTAAAATCAACACTCCGTTGAGAGTTGGCCTTGATTCTTCCTCTTTTAAGATGATTTTGTTTTTTCCTTTTCCATCGGATTCGATCAGAGGGTGTATTTTGTAATTAATTCCTTGATGATTTTCGGGGAAAAAGTCAGCTTGTGTGATCTTTTCTTTTTCACTGATACCTATTTCGATCAGGCCTGCTTTTCTCTCAGCTGTAAATTGTAGGCCAGGCTGGGGAAGGTGAGCTCGTGCTTCGGTAAATATAGAAGTATTTTTGGCGACAGGCATTGGGGGTTCTGAGGTTACCGGAATCGTGATGGCAATGGGGGAATCACCAGGGAGACAGGTGGAGTCTGAACAGACGACCCAACGGACGGTTCCGCTGATAAAAACGGAGTTATCTTTGTAGTCTTCGGGGAGAGTGATCTTTGCCAGGAGGGTTGCCTCTTTTTCATATCCGAAGCCAACAGCTGTATCTAGATTAAAACGTTGTGGCGTCGGCCAAAGGAATTCTTCTGCATGGAAATCGTTGGGCTGATCCCAGCTGACAGAGAGAGCCATACCGGCATCGCCTGGGTTTTTCCAGTAGGCATGCCACTCTTTATCTAGGGTTAAATTGATGGCAATCCAGAAGGGGCGGCCTGGCTGCACCGTATTTTCTTCGTTGACGAGGCGGGCGACGAGGGGGGAATGGAATGAATGAGCCTCAGTAGTAGCGTTTATTGAATAGGTCGTTAATGGAAATGCGAAGAGTAAAAAATAAATTATCAAGCGAACGTAACCGGTCATTCAATCTCCTCGTTATACGCATTCTATTTGATAAAATTACAAATCTATGGCAGAATTTTATCATCACCGGATTATACAGGAATTGCCAATGTTTGTAAATGAAATTTGTCTTGCTGCTAACCCTTTTATTGATGCTTATACCGGGTCTGACTTCCTAGGTAAATTGATTTTTATCGCCCTTTTTTCCCTATCGATCTGTAGTTGGGTCATCATTATTCATAAGACATGGATGACTTATTGTGCAAGGAAGGAATCGATTCAAATTCACCGTGCTTTTGAGATGCAACGCTCTAACCCTTTAAATCTTGAATGCGAACATCTCGTTGAAAAAAAAAGTATTAACCCGTTTCTTGATCTTTATCTCGTCATGAAGAAGCATACTCTTGAAATTTTAAAGAAAAATCGAAGATTTGGCATGCAGAATGAAAACGAGGGGGATTCAAAAATTTCCTATATGTCTCAGTCAGATATCGATTTTGTCCAGTCGCATTTGATGTCCAGTGTCGCCAATCAAACGAAATTTTTGGAGAAAAATTTGTTTATCCTTTCGACCGTTGTGAGTTTGGCTCCATTTTTGGGTCTTCTTGGAACTGTATGGGGAATTTTAACGACATTTGCCGATCTGCAGAGCCAAACCGGCGGTGGAGCACATAATGCAGTTTTAGGGGGAATTTCATTGGCGTTAGCAACGACGGTACTTGGTTTAATCGATGCAATACCGGCTCTCATTGGATATAATTACTTAAAAAATAATGTTCGCGACTTTCAAATAGACATGGAAAGATTCTCGAATGAATTGTTGGCATCTGTCGAGATGCATTACCGTAAAGTCGATGTGCAATAGACCTCTTGCATAACTCATGATCGCCTGGATTCGAGATTATTTCGAGATTATTTTTTCGTTGGCTATACGATCAACTTTCGGGTAATATTAAACAATATAACTCGAAAGTCGATCGTTTAGCCAACAAAAAAAGAACTCGAATCGAGGCAATCAGCAGTTATGCAAGAGGTCTAATATGAGTCGCCGTTTTTTTAATCAATCACGTGATCATTCAATAGAAGAGCCCACCGTTAACCTCACGCCTCTCATCGATGTTGTCTTTGTTATTTTAATCATGTTTATTGTTGTCGCCCCTCTTCTTGAGCTCGATAGAGTGGAGCTGGCCGATAGTTCTTTTGCTGATCATGATAAGACAATTTCTGTGCAGGAAACAAGTCCGATTGCAGTTTATGTGAAAGAGGATAATACGATCGTCGTCGAGGGACATCCCGTTTCGCTAACTCAGCTTGCTCAGTACTTTAAAGAGGCTAAAGTGCGTTATCCGATGGTGCGTCCTCAGTTATTTCACGACCGCAAGGCTCACTTTGGCACTTACCAGTCGGTAAAGAATGCAGCAGAAGCTGCTGGTTTTGAGCAGCTCGATATTATTTTAAAGCCTGCCTAGCGGGTAAAGATTATGCTTTTAACTTCACTTGTTTCATCATCAAATCATCGGCATGATCGTTCCTTGCTACCGATTATTTTTTGCGTGTTAATTCTACACGGCTTCTTTTTAACGTTCTCTTTTCTCACTCATTCAACAGTGAAAAAAATGCCATCACCTCCTCCCCCACGCCTTGTTGTCCAAACGATCTCTCTTTCTCCACAAAAAATCATAGCAACAACGGTAGCAAAAGAACTGCCTGTTGAAAAAATCATCCCTCAGAGTGAACCTGAAATCAAAGAGCCTCCTGAACCAAAGGCTATCGAGGTAAAACCTCCACAGCCAAAAGAGCCTGAACCTAAAGCGCCAGAGGTGAAGCCTGCTGAACCAAAAAAAGAGCCTCTAAAGGCTGTTCCGGCGGCTCCAAAGCCGGCACCTCCACCTCCAAAGAAGCAGGCTCCTTCAAAGCCAGCAGCCCCTCCTAAGAAAACCCCAACCAAGGCAACGCCTGCAAAGAAAGAGCCTCCAAAAAAAACGACACCACCACCTCCCCCTACAAAACCGGCTCCCACTCCTCCTAAAAAAGTGGAAAAGGTAGAGAAGCCTTCACCCCCGCAGCCATCGGAAGCGGACAAAGCAGCAGAGGCATTGAAAAAACAACAGGAAGCTGAGAAGGAAGCCGCGCGGGTCCGTCGGCAAACGTTATTGGCAAAAGCGCAAGAAAGTATTGCAAAAATTCCTGGGGCAGGTGATAAAATCTCTCTTGGAAAATCGATTAATGAAATCGATCATGCAACCCTTCCGATTACATCCTTACAAGTTGATGCGCTCCCTGTAGGGAGTTCTGTTCAGCTGAGTGATCGCGAAGTGAGTTATCGGGATGAGTTGGCAAGTCGATTAAAGTTACTGCTCCGTTTGCCAGAGTATGGAGAAGTGAAAATCAAGCTGACGATAGCTCGTTCAGGGAAAATAGCTAAGGTTGTCGTTGTGAGTTCTGAGAGTGGAGCCAACCGCAAATACATAGAAAAGACACTCCCAGAGTTGACATTCCCCCAATTTGGGAATCGCTTTGGAGATGCCGATGACTATACATTCTCAGTAACATTAGGTAACGAATAGCTGTGATTAAAAATGAGAATTGATAAATAACGTTGTGCATAAGTACAGAAACGCAAAGACGCAAAGTCGCAGAGGCGCAAAGGGGGATTCCTAACTCCAATTTGTAACCTTCTTTGCGCCTCTGCGACTTTGCGTCTTTGCGTTTCTGTACTTATGTATAGCGTCAATAAAAGGGAATTTATGAAGTATGTAGTTTGTTTGTTTGTCAGCTGTTTTGTTTTGTTTGCGTCTATGGTTGGCGCCGCCGAGAATGATGACCCTATCGTAGTGCGATTGGCGACGGAAGCTCAGCGCATCCCTCTTTACATGACGCATATCGCTCCGGCATCGTCAGGCTTTGATAAAAGCTACTGCGACCAGATAGAAAAAGTTTTCCGCTTCGATCTCGATCATAATGGCATGACCTATCTGCTTCCCTATTCACCGGAAAAGGACCAGCAGGTGGGAGCTCAAGCTTTCGACCAAACGATTAATCCGAGCGTATGGAAAAATCTAGGGGCTTTCTACGTGGTAAAGGTTAAGGTGGAAGACAAAAAACTCTCCATCCGTCTTTTTGCTGCCAATAGTGAGACGGGAAAAAGTGTCAACGCGATTTCTTTAAGCGGTAATTTGGCAACAGATCGTCGATTGATCCATCAAGTGGCTGATACGATACACAAAACTCTTTTTGGCACCGATGGGATTGCGACGACGAAGATCATTTATACTGTAAAGATAGGTAAGGATTCCGATGCTTCTTCAGAGGTCTGGGAGGCTGATTATGATGGTGGCAACTCGCACCAGATCACACGCAACAGCGGATACGCCATCACTCCGACGTACATTCCTCCAAAGCAAGGATATACCGCAGGGACATGCCTTTATGTCTCTTATAAGACAGGGCAGCCCAAAATTTATTACCAATCGTTGAAAGAGGGATCTTCCCCATCGCGGCTTACACTCATGCGTGGAAATCAATTGATGCCTGCAATGACGCGGCAACGAGATAAGATTGCCTTTATCTGCGATATCACGGGAAATCCCGATCTTTTTATTCAGAATTTTAATCCTGAAAAAGGTGCTGTGGATAAGCCATACCAAATTTTTTCTACTCACCTGGCAACTCAGGGAACTCCGACGTTTAGTCCTGACGGATCTGAAATCGCCTTCGTCTCAAATAAAGATGGCTCCCCACGTATCTATATCATGCCTGTGCCAGCTCCGGGAACAAGCCTAAAAGATATCAAAGCGACTTTGATTTCAAAGCGAAATAAGGAGAACTCCGCGCCGGCATGGTCTCCCGATGGAACCAAAATTGCCTACTGTTCGATGGGACCTGATGGACGTCAAATTTGGGTTTATGATAGGGTAACAAAACAGGAACGGCAGTTGACTCAGGGAACGGGAAATAAAGAAAATCCTACATGGGCACCAAATAGCTTGCATTTGGTCTTCAATTCAAGCGGTAAAGGAGATTGCCAGATTTATTTGATCAATTTAAATCAGCCTGATGCGACCAAAATCACTTCAGGAGCGGGGGAAAAGCGATTTCCTTCTTGGGAGCCACGTAGTTAAATGAAAGACGATCCACTATTAAAATTACCTGTTACTGATCCATTATTCTCCTATCGACAAGAGGCGGAAAAAAGGGAGCGAGAGAGCTTTAACGCTAAAGCTGCTCTCTCTGCCGATCATAGCCGGAAAGAACCAATCAGCATTGATTATCGCCTTCCCTATAAACGCGATGTCGACCGGATCATTCATTCCAAAGCCTACTCTCGTTACGCCGATAAAACTCAGGTGGCCTATCTTATCCATAACGACCATATTTCACATCGTGGACTGCATGTGCAGTTGGTCAGCAATTTTTCTAGGGGAATCGCAGAGATTTTACAGCTGAATGTCGATTTAGTCGAAACAATTGCCCTGGGGCATGATGTGGGGCATCCTCCCTTTGGTCACGAAGGAGAAGGGTATTTGTCAGAACTATCCATCGAATATGGCAACGGACCTTTTACGCACCCTTTGCAGTCGTGTCGTCTATTTACTTCCATAGAACCTCTTAATTTAGGTCTTTTGGTTTATGATGGTTTCTTGTGTCACGATGGAGGAATGTGCGGCAATAAGTTGATTCCTAATTTCGGTAAGACATGGGAACTCCACGAAAAAGAAAAACAAGCAAAACTAAAAAATCCTGAAAATAATATCTGGCCTGGGAGTCTGGAAGGGTGCTTGGTTAAGATATGTGATACGATGAGTTACATCGGTCGCGATATTGAGGATGCGATTAGCTTGGGAATTTTAAAGCGCGATGAGGTCCCTCACACATATTTGGGTACGACAAATAGCGAAATGCTCAACGCCTTTGCTATTGATTTAATCAAGCACAGCTATGGGCGGGACTACATCGCCATCTCCGAAGAGGTGTACGAGGCTTTGCGTTTGCTACGTCAATTTAATTTCAATCGCATTTACTCCTATCCAAAACTC
>JABDDS010000047.1 GCA_013287465.1 Chlamydiota bacterium
AGGATCGGCTTCGCCGGCAGGATACCTCTCTGATCCTGCCGGCGAAGCCGATCCTGCTTATCCTGTTATTTTTATCTTGTACTAATCCATTGTCGAATCAGGCACTTTCCCCAGCCAATTTGATAAGCAACTAGATCCGCAACACTGACCATTCCCCCAGTCCCATTAATTTCTTTAAGAATTCTAATCGAAAGCGGCAATGTTCCCACCAATTCCATGAGTCGGGAATATTCTCGTTGAATTTCTTCACTTAATAATGCCTTCATAGCGTCCCTATATAGCAACTATAAATAGAAAAGAGGTCCAAATGAACATAGTACTTGCATTATCAGAAAAAAAAAAGGTAAAGTAGCAAAAATACAAACGCGCGTTTGGAACGACATGAAAAACCTATTTATTCAATAGAAAAGGACTTCTATGGAAACACCTCAAAAGAGAATTCTCATTACATTTGGACGCTCATTCCTCGCTTTACAACTCGCTCGCCAGCTGAGTGCGGCAGGACACAAGGTATTTATCGCTGATTCAATGCGTTATCACATCACCCGTTTTTCAAATAAGATCACTAAAAACTTCTATGTGCCAAGTCCCCGTTTTAACGCGAAGGGATATGTGAAAGTACTAGTCGATATTGTGGAACAAGAAAAAATTGATTTGCTCATTCCAATCTATGAAGAGATTTCATACCTATCAAAAGCCACGCATTTATTCCCTAAATCATGCACATTATTTTTTCCTGATTTTGACCTTTATGATCAGTTGCATAACAAATGGAGCTTTCAGTGCAAGCTGGATGAGTTAGGGATCAAAAATCTTAAAAAAGCTTTAATTAAAAACAAAGAAGACCTAAAAACTTTGGACTTCAAAACCCCTTTTGCTCTAAAGGCATGCTACTCACGTGCCTCACAGAAAGTGAAAAAAGTTCATCCACAAGATATTCCCAATGACCTTAAATTTGAATCACATAACCCATGGATTGCTCAAGAATGGCTTGATGGGGAGCGTTTCTGCACATACACTATTTGCCAAAATGGGGAGGTCTGCGCACATTCTGTCTATCCAGTAGGGTACACTTTAGATGGAAACTCGTGCATTGCTTTTCAATCGATTGAACATCCAGGAGTCCTCGATTGGGTAAAAAAATTCGTAAAAAAAATAAACTTCACCGGACAAATAGCCTTTGATTTTATTGAATCAAAGGATAATAAAATCTATGCAATTGAGTGCAATCCCCGTGCAACAAGTGGCTTACTGCTTTTCAATGGCGCAGACCGCTTAGATAGAGCTTTCTTCAAAACAACGGACAAAGTGATCCTTCCCAAAGTGAATGCAAAACGTCAGATTGCATTTGGGATGCTTCTATATGGGTGGAGGAAAATATCCATTCCTAATAATAATTTTTTCCGATTCCTGAAGGATTTGCTGACAACAAAAGATGTGGTATTAAGCCCGTATGATTTAAAACCAGTCCTTTTCGAACCTCTTATCTTGCTAAACATCATGTTAAATGGAAAAAGATACAACCTCCCCATCCCAGATGCTTTCATCTACGACCATGAATGGAACGGGGAGACGATTACGCTTTAACTACTGATCGTAGCGAGCTGTATTTCCCTGGCGTGGAATATTTTTAATCAATACCTTTACAAGATCTTCCCATTGGCATGCTTTCAGTTTAGGTGAAATTAAATCTATGCTCACGCCTACTTTAGTAGCAAAGTCTTGCGCGTGGCAGAATACATTACTACAAGTATCATCTTCTGTTAAGCTGTTCGCAACACCACCGATAAATTTTTTCCAGACAAAATCTCTGGTTTGCAAATTCTGCATAGCCGCTTTCAATTCCTCTTGAGAGAAGATATAAGCAAGAAATTGTAACGTATGCACTGGGTCGAGGCGATCCCCAGCATTTTCTAAAGAAGACTTCAGAGTTCCTAACTTAATGAGGTTGGAATTTGCTAACGACGTTACAATAAAGAAAATATCAGCTCTATCACTATCAGTGAGTGGTTTATCGTAATCTCTTGGGGCTCCTTTATATGTAGCAACAGCTTTAATTTTAATTCCATTATCGCTTACATACATACTAAAGGAATTAGAATCAGCTGCTGCTTCCTCTTTTGACTGGTCGGATGAATTCTCTACAACAGCAACGTATTCCTTAATTGATTCTATCACTCCACTAAATGATTTTTCAGACTCAATTTCAACGGAATAACTATCTCCAGAAGAATTTTCTAAAACGATTTCTTGAGCATATCCTCCCATCGAAATAGAAATCAAAGCAACTAAAAAAAATTCCTTTAGCATTCTAACCCTCCAGTTATAAATTTAAAACAGATAAAGAACTTGCAAATTGAATCCATAAATCTCAATTTTTGTTTCCGGATAATCACACGGATAATTTTTCCACTCCCCATAATTGCGTTGCTCATAGAAAGGCATGATCTGAAATTCAAAAGACCAACATTCAAAATAAGGATTATATACGATTGGGAGCTCAATCCTATATTGAAAGCTAGGTCCAATCCTTTGGTTCCAGTCATCGATCTCTGGATCATCAGAAATTTTACATTTTAAATCGTAGGGCTCTCTATAACGTGCATTGAGTCCTACCTTCCAACCTGGAGCCACCACAGCACTAGAAAGAAAACCACAAGTAAAATAATCAAAAACGGTAGCAAATTTAACATGCAGAGGGGAGGGAGAAATAAATTTGTTAACTTCGCGAAAGTATCCATATCCTGCATAGGGAGTAAAAGAAAAATAAGGAGAATTCTTACACTGGAACGTATAACCAAGGTTTCCCTCAATCATTTCATCTGTCCATTGAGAACGAAGCTTTGCCCTTTTAGAACCGTCTTTTCTCTTCGCCCCTTCACCGTTTAAGATCCCATAAGCGTAGAGACCTTGAACTCCCCAATAAAACTTATAGCGTTTAATATGATCATAATTTGCCCGCACTCCAATGATCTCCCCATGTTGAAAAGAACCACCGCTACGAGTTCTTTCCAAATGATAAAACTCCGGCCCAATTGCGAGAATATTAGCCGGTAAAGAAAGTTCCCGCGGTTTCGCCAATAGCGAATTAAAAAAGAAAAAAGCACAAATAAGAAAACTTAGAAATTTCATTTATTCCTATTCAAATGTTTCATTTTTAAGGACATTGGTTTCCCCTTCTGTGCAAGCGACAAGAACGGCACAACAGCTATCGCTAAACACGTTCACTGTGGCTCTGCACATATCAAGAATCCGATCGACAGCAAAGAGCAATCCAATTCCCTCTGCTGGCAATCCAAGGGCTTTCAATATCACAACAATCGCAACGATACTTGCTGAGGGTATCCCAGCGATTCCCATTGAAACAATAAGAGAAAGAACGACGACACTAAATTGCGTCATCAAGGAGATTTCAAGTCCATAAACCTGAGCTAAAAACATCACAGCTACACACTCATAGAGAGCAGAGCCGGACATATTAATAGAGGTGCCAAGAGGAATCACTAAACTGCAAATCCGATTGGAAACGCCAGCACGTTTTTCAACACAGTCCATCGTTATCGGCAACGTGGCAGACGAGGAACTGGTGGAAAATACGGTCACCAAAGCAGGCGCCATCGCTTTAAAGTGAACAATGGGATTGACTTTCCCAATAAATTTAAGCAATAGGGGCAACGCAATAAAGGCAAAAATGGAAAGTCCAGTGATTACAGTGATACAAAAAACTCCTAAAGAACGCAACGACTCCAAGCCGACATTTGAAAATGATTTAGCAACAAGGCAAAAGACCCCAATAGGAAGGAAGTGCATGACAATTTCAGTGATTACCAACATTGCTTGAAAAACACCCTGACAAAGGCCTAAAACAGAAGTGACACAACTTTTATCAGTCTTTGAAATTGCATAACCAAAAAGCAAGCTAAAGAAAATTAAGCCCAACATATTGCCATGGAACACATCGACAATGTTCGAAGGAATAATCTGCAACAAAATCTGGACAACCCCAACCTGTCTTTCATGCTCAATACTGTTTTGAAGTTGAAGAGCGGTGTCTAAAGGAATAAAATTGTGACCTAAACCATTAAAAAAAGCTCCTGGGTTAAATAGATTCACAACGGCAAGACCTATTAAAATTGCAAGCAAGCTCGTTCCTAAGTAAAAAGCAAACATCCTCAAGCCCAACCGACCAAACGAACTATCTCCCCCAATACGAGCAACGCCCATAATGATCGACGAAGAAACCAGTGGAACGACAATAAGCATTAAAACATTTATAAATAACTTACCAATAAAATCGTAAACAGAATAGAAGGTAACACCAAACAAACCTGCTTTCGTACCTGTCAACGAACCAACGATAACACCGAGCACAATCACCAATAGAATAACCCATGGAGACCGCTTCTTCTTTTGCGACATAAAAATCCCCTCAACTATTATAATAAAGCCCGATCATCTCGATAAGTCTGATATAATTGCAAGAAAAATGTGGAGGCAATCGCTGCCCTGTCTATTCTTATGAAGAAAAAGCGATTGATCAAAAAAAAATCACCACTTATAATGACTATACCGAAACACCTTCAAAAGTTGGCTTTCGCGCGGCCCGAATGCCAACTTTTGAAGGTGTTTCGGTATAATCAGATTTTTCATTAGGAGATAAACTATGGTGATGGTTGAAACGACGCTAACAGAACGGACAAAAACTCATAAACATCCGCTATCGAGCCTTCTAAAATCCATCCAAAGTAAGATTATCGGTCAACATGACCTAATCGAACATATGCTCGTGTGTTTGCTTGCAGACGGCCATATCCTTATTGAAGGGATGCCAGGTCTTGCAAAAACGCGTTCTGCTAAAGCTATGGCCGATGGGATCAAAGCTGATTTCCATCGCATTCAATTTACCCCAGACTTACTTCCTTCTGATCTCATTGGAACTGAAATCTACATCCACGAGACAAGCAACTTTATTTTTAGACAAGGGCCTCTTTTTAACCAGATTCTTCTTGCCGATGAGATCAACCGAGCACCAGCCAAAGTGCAATCAGCTCTTCTAGAAGCTATGGAAGAAAAGCAAGTGACCGTAGGACACAAAAGCTACCCACTTCCAGAACTCTATATGGTCATAGCGACTCAAAACCCGATTGAGCAAGAAGGGACCTACCACCTCCCCGAAGCGCAGTTAGACCGTTTTACGATGCATCTTGAGGTCGACTACCTCAATCCTCAAGATGAATTACTCGTCCTTGAACTCGATGAAAAGCGGCAGCATCGTCAAGATCATGTTCCTTCTGCTGTGACTTCAACGGAAGAAGTCCTTTCTGCCCGACGAGCAGTAGCCGAAATCTTCATCTCCGACAACTTAAAAAAGTACATCGTTTCACTTATCACAGCGACACGCACTCCAAAGAAATACAGCCAGGAGCTTGCTAAATGGATCGATCGAGGAGTTTCTCCACGCGCTACTATTGCGATGGCGCGTTGCGCTAAAGCATTGGCTTGGTTACGCGGTGAGGAGTATGTAACACCGCAACACATTATAGCAATAGCACCTTCGGTTTTAAGACACCGCCTCACCCCATCCTTCGAGGCGGAAGCCAGTGGAATTTCTCGAAGCGAAATCATTAAAAAACTATTAGAAGTCGTCGCTATTCCTTGAGGGTTGCATGCTGTATCCTAATTTCCAAGACCTAGTAGCTTTCAAAAATAAAAAGCTAAAGTTGGTCCCCTTTTCCCGTCGTTTGGTGAAGTCGACAACTTCCGGGGGTTACCACTCCCCTTTTCGCGGTCGAGGTTTAGAATTTGATGCGGTAAGGGAGTATGTTCCAGGAGATGATATTCGCTGTATTGACTGGAGAGTAACTGCCAGGACTGGTCGTCCCCATCTCAAGGTTTTTAAAGAAGATCGAGAGCGTCAAGTCATGATCTGTGTCGACATGAACAGTTACATGCGGTTTGGAACACGAAATACCTTTAAATCTATCCAAGCTGCTCGCGTTGCTGCTTTTTTAGGGTGGCAAGGGATGGCAAGCCAGGATCGCGTCAGTGGGTACCTTTTTGGTGATATTGCAGAACGAATTCAATTTTTTCCTCCAAAGCGAACCCATAATTCTTTTGTTTCCATGTTGAAATGTTTGGCTGTTCCCCATATCGAGCAACCTATTGTCTCTTTAAAGGAAGTTTTGCTTAACGTCGCTCGCGTGGCACATTCTGGTTCTTTTGTCTATCTCATCAGCGATTTTATGAATCTCAATCAAAATCTTCCCGATGATTCTGAAATCAATCGTTTGAGTAGTCGGCTCAATCTCATTTTTATCGCTATTAATGATTTTGCGGATAGAGTCATGTTTCCTATTGGATCGATCAAGTTTTCTTCTAACGACAAAAACTCGCTCTCTGTTAACACCGAAAGCATCACAGGGAGAGAAAAATATGCAGCGCAGTGGGAAGAAAATCGACAACAACTGTATGAGATCTCACGAAAGTTTAAAATCCCCATCATAGAATTAACCACAGAGTCAAATTTACCACAAGATTTGATTTCTGGCTTAAAAGGCATTAAACGATGCTAGAACAACTGCATGATATTGAAGGCTTAGATTCGATCAGCGCCTGGCCGTTGGCAATAGGATGGTGGGTTGTTATTGCCTTAGGAATGGTACTATCCATCGTCGCTATCGTTTTTATCATACGCACAATTGCTTTTAGGCGAAGCTGGAAAAATGATGCCTTAAAAAAGCTAACGCAACTAGAAAAAAACCTAACAAACGAGACCGCAGGAGAAAGCGTCATTTTACTCTCTGAGTATTTGCGTCGAATCATCTTACAGAAGTTTCCAAGAAATGAATGTGCAGCTCTATTGGGAAAAAAATGGTTAGAATGGCTCAAAGCACATGACCCCAAAGAATTCGACTGGGAGACAAAAGGAACTCTTTTGATTGAAATTCCATATGCCCCTAAAAAAGCCCAACAGCCCCCTCTTGATCAGGTCACAGATTTAATCCGCGCAACTCGACATTGGGTGATATAAATGTTTGACTTTCACGCACCTTGGTTTGCATTACTCCTGCCTCTTCCTTTTTTTATAAGAGTGTTCGGAAAACGAAAACAAGATCAAGAGAGTCTTGAATTGCGTTTTCCAGCCCTTCAGCGTTTGGAGGAGGCTTTTACAGGATTTTCCCTAAGGACTAAATCTCTTAACTCCCTCTTTTTAACAATACTCACATTGATTTGGACACTATTAATAATTGCTTTGATGCAACCTGAAAAAGTCTCTCAGTTCAAACAAATCAAGCAGGCCGGTCATGACATCGTCCTTGCCGTCGACATATCAGCCTCTATGCAAGCCGTCGACTTCTCCACAAGCTCTAAAGTTGTTAGCCGTTTAGATGCCACCAAGGCAGTTGTGAGTCAGTTTGTCCTGGGCAGACAAGGAGATAGAGTTGGATTGATCACTTTTGGCGAACACGCCTACCTTCATGTGCCACTAACCCTGGATATGCTTTCGGTGAGTCAGATGCTTAATCAGACAATGTCGGGAATGGCAGGGACGACCACAGCAATCGGAGACGCTATTGGCCTGAGCGTGAGAACACTTCGCGAGCGCCCAGAAGGTTCTCGGGTGCTTATCCTGTTGACTGATGGGGAAGATAACGCTAGCAGTATTCCTCCATCAGAAGCAGCGGAGCTCGCAAAGCAATATGGAATTCGCATTTACACCATTGGCGTCGGTCAAAATGGATTGGTTCCCTTTCCCACACAGTCGGGAGGATATGGGATGGTTCAAGTCTCAATCGACGAAAAACTATTGCAACAGATTGCTGACCTTACGGGAGGGCAATACTTCTTGGCGACCAATCAAAATATGCTAGCCTCTATCTATAACAAGATCGATGCCCTTGAAAAAACAGAATCCGACGAGAGTTTGTTTCTCATTCGAGATCCCTACTACTACTACCCATTAGGCCTTGCGATGTTACTACTGCTCATGTTTTCCTTATATCAGCTTTTGCCCAGGAGAGCAGCCCATGGATCTTAGTTTATTCCATTTTTCCCATCCCTTATGGTTATTAGCAGGACTGATTCTTCCTTTGGTGTGGGGGGTATATTTTCTTTTTCATCGCAAAGAAAATACCCATCATCAGCTGGAAATGTTCATCGATAAACATCTTCTTCCTTATTTACTCATCAACAATGTAAATAAAAAAAACTCACTCAAAAGCCTTGTTTTCTGGTCGTTAGTTTGGACCTGCTTAACACTAGCACTCGCTGGTCCTAGGTGGAGCTTTCGAGAGATAGATACCTACTCGCCAGATCAAAGCCTTGTCATTTTACTCGATCTTTCGGAATCGATGAACGCCGCCGATGTAAAACCCTCCCGATTGATACGTGCAAAACAAAAAATCGAAGATCTTCTGAATCTTTCCAAAGGAGTTAAAATCGGTCTTATCGCTTTTGCTGCCGACCCCCATATGATCGCTCCTCTCACCGATGACAAAGAAACAATTCGCCATTTTCTTCCTTTTTTAACTACCAACCTCGTCTATGTGCAGGGCAGTCGTCTCTCGCCCGCTCTTGAAATGGCTTCATCGATGCTAGAAGCGGAGCCTGGTGATAATAAAGTCATTCTCGTCATTAGCGATGGAGGTTTTGAAGATGCCAGCGCGATGGTAACAGCACAAAAATTAGCCAAAAAGGGAATCATCATCCATGCAATGGGAGTCGGCACGTCTGAGGGAGCTCCAGTTTCTAACGAAAAGACGAAAGCGAAGACTTTTTCAAAGCTAGACAAACAAAGGCTCCACGAAATCAGCAACCTTGGCAATGGACACTATTTAGAAGCTCATTACTCCGACCACGATGAGACAGTCATTTTAAATGAGCTTGCAAAACGCACCGAATCAAAGCTAAAAGAACAAAAAAGACAATTTTGGGATGAACATTTTTATTTAATCATCCTTCCAGTCCTCCCTATCATATTGTGGTGGTTTCGGCAAAAGCACCTATTTGCAACGGTCCTTCTGTTACTACTCCCCATCTTTAATCTTGAAGCATTGGAAATTCAAAGTTATTTTAAAAATTCTGAAGAGCAAGGCGAAGAAGCTTTTCAAAAAGGTGATTACGAGATTGCTAGCACACTCTTTCAAGATCCCTATAGAAAAGGAGTTGCCTGTTATAAAGCGGAAAATTTTGCTGAAGCGGAATCTCTATTTCGAGAATCCTACCAAGCACAAAAGACAACTAACGCCGGCTATAATCTAGGGAACGCTCTTGCGCAACAGCAGAAGCTTGAAGAAGCCATCACTGCTTATGAAGAAGTGTTAAAACAGCAGCCTGATCATGTTAAGTCTAAAGAAAACCTCGAACTTGTAAAAAAGATGCTAGAGGAACAACAACAGAACCAACAGCAGCAAGATCAAAATTCGCAAGATTCCAAGGGTAACAAAGACCAAAAAGATTCGGATAATAAAGATCAGCAAAAACAACAAGACAAGCAAGACTCAGACCAACAGCAAAAGGAACAAGACGAGAACAAAAACGATCAAGACAAACAAGATTCTAAAGAAGAAAAGCCTAAACAAGAGCAACAGAAAAATCAAGATTCACAGGACCAACAAACCGAAAAAGCTGCCAGATCTGAAGAAGATGTAGACGCAGACCTCTGGTTAAATCAGATCGTCAGCGATCCTGAACAATTTTTAAAAAATCGGTTCTGTATTGAATCTAAAATAAATGAAACAAAAGAGGGCCTTGATCCATGGTAAAGTTCTTAAAAAAACTCTGTTTATTCATGCTGCTTCCTCTTTCTTTGTTTTCAGGAGAATTTACAGCTAGCGTCGATCGAAATCAGCTTAATGTGGGAGAAAACCTTACTTTAAACCTCACGTTAAAAGGCGCATCTACTAAGTCAACTCCCCCTCTAGAATCACTTAAAGACACCTTTTCCATTCATTCTCAACGACAACAACACAACACCACAGTCGTTAATGGGCATGCTAGTGCAAGCACAACTTGGAAATATATTCTCATTCCCCAAAAAGAAGGGGTGTTAACAATCCCACAAATTGACTTAGAAACGTCTGAAGGAATTCTTTCTACAACCCCCATCACTCTTCAAGTCAACAAAAAAGCTGCTTCCAATAATGCAGT
Organism: Chlamydiota bacterium; assembly: GCA_013287465.1. Taxonomy (GTDB): domain Bacteria; phylum Chlamydiota; class Chlamydiia; order Chlamydiales; family Parachlamydiaceae; genus JABDDS01. Next base: position 10,150 of record JABDDS010000047.1, read on the forward strand.
AGAAACCCCTGAAGTGAACCTAAAGACAACAATCAGCAATGCAAAACCCTATAAAAATGAACCTATCCTTTATATGATTCGTCTCTCGTCTCGCATGCATTTAACCGATATTAAAATTGAAGATTTTACCATTCCACATACTATCGTAGAACCCAATAATGACCCCAAAATCGAACAAAAAGTGATCGACGGGGTCGCTGTTACCGTAGTTGATTTTGAATACCTCATCATCCCTTTAAAATCTGATTCGCTAATCATTCCTCGGATCTCTATTCAAGGGGCTGTTTTAGCACCTAAAAAAAATCGACATGGATCGTTTGCTGATGATGATTTTGGGCCTTTTGCCATGTTTGGCGGGCTCAACCGATGGCAGCCATTTGCGTTGACAACGGAAGAGACGCCACTAGAGATTCAGCCTTCTGTTGCAGATGTCACCCCCTGGTTGCCAGCTCACTCCTTAAAAATAGAAGAAATTTGGAATCAAAATCAACTCCTGCAGGTTGGAGAGCCCTTTACAAGAGAATTAAAAATCATTGCCGAAGGAGTTAAATCGAGCCAACTACCTGATTTAAACAATTCGCAGTCGCATGAAAACCATTTAAAGGTTTACCAGGATAAATCTGAACTAGTCGATGAAAAGAAAAATGCCCTCCCCATAAGTTATCGACATGAAAGATTTACCTATATCCCCCAACAATCAGGGACTTTAATACTACCCGAGCTTTCTGTTACCTGGTGGGATACAACAAAAAAAGAGAAGGTTATCACCAAGGTACCTTCCAGGACCTTGCAAATAGCCCCTGCTTCAAACCACGTACAAAATGAAATAAGCCCCCCAACAATCGAAGGAGCAGCTTCTGTGCCCCAAGAAATAACACCTCAACACGATCCCCTTCTTTACGGGTTGATCATAGGACTTATCCTTATCCTCGTCATCGCCATTTTTGTGATTATTGCATTACAAAGAAAACTGACACGGTTCGCTCCACAGGAAAGGCGTGTGGAAAAGAAAGCTAAACAACCACAACTTCCCGTTCCATCAAAACAGGAAGAAGATAAACAAAAAAAGTTACCCGACCTGAACCCCACGTAAAATGGACATTGTGGACATTGTGGACGGTTATGGACGCCGTGGACATCATGGACGATGAAATTATGGTCCATGATGTCCACAGTGTCCATGATGTCCATAATGTCCATGTTGCTCTGCAACAAATAAAACATTGCAACTAAATGCAGAATTCAGCTATAGCTAGTTAAAAATTTAAGGAGCAAACGATGTCATTTTTACAAAACACACGCAAAGTTGTATTTTTTCTGTTTTTATTGATCGCTACACCGCTGTATATGCACGGTGCTAATCATCAACACTCTTCAGGTTGCTCAAAATTTTGTGAATTAATGCCTTCACCATGTCAAAGCTGCAATAGCCAAGATTTATCCTATTATTTGTATGTGGGAGACTTTATAGACAGCATTATTGAAATACCAACGACCATTCTATCAGATGACAGTTCAACATTAGCTTCCCAATATTTAGCAGGAAGAGCCCCTGTATATAATGAACAAGACATAAAGGTAGGAACATGTTCCGCCTCGTTTCTATGCATGCAAAATGCAGATGGCATTTACACTGACATCTCAAATTACTTGTCAGTTGACAATGGACTCATCGTGTCGTGGCTTACCCCTACAACGCTAGCTAATTTGGAATTAGATACCATCATCCATTCCATGGTAACCCAGTGCATTGTGCTAGCATCCACTAAGATTGGCTTTAATCCTTTTTATGGACAAGTGTTCAACATGATCGTTTCGTCGGATGATGAAAAAATCTATTTTCAACTGTCTAAACTATAGTCCAAATGAACATTACGTTCTCAAAGGCAACAGAAGAAGACCAAGACACAATCCCAGAACCAGAACCACATCCCATGATTGTTCTAAGACTTCATTCTCATAGGATCAAATAGAAAAGAGCCTTTATATCTTCTGTCCTTTTACTATGGTTGTTGCCAAATAGTTGTCATTTATATTGCTATATGATATAATGAGATGAATTGGGGTTAGCCTGTGATTAGATCATTTGCCGATAATGCAACCAAAGATATTTTTGATGGTTTAAATTCAAAACGAGCAAGAAAAAACTAGCAACTTCGTTACATGATATTGCCTATCGAAAGTTGGATATGCTAAATGCAGCTGCCTATTTAAGCGACCTGAATGCGCCACCCGCTAATAAATTAGAATCATTAAAAGGCAATTTAAAAGGCAAACACAGTATTCGTATCAATGATCAATATCGAATTGTTTTTTATTGGGGAAGTCAGGGACCTGAAGAGGTTGAAATTTTAGATTATCATTAAGAAGGACAAAAAATGTTTCCAAAAAATAGACAGCCTACACACCCAGGAAAGATTTTGCTTGAGGAATTCCTAGAACCTCTAGGGTTATCGCAAGAAAAATTTGCTAAGCACCTTTCTGGATCATGGACTCAGCCTAAGGTAAGCGAAATTGTTAATGGAAAGCGACGAATCACGGAGGCTATTGCTTTAGATTTTGCCGATGCTTTAGGAGTTTCTCCTGAGTTTTGGCTTAATCTTCAAAATCGATATGATCTTTGGTTTGCTTTAAAAAATCATCAAACAATTCCACTTATATCGGAAAATACCAATATAGATCGACATCTAACAAATAAAAAAACTTTAAATAAAGTAAAAACATGATCACAAAAAAAAAACGCCCAAAAATTTCTGTCTACATCGCAACAAGCATTGATGGGTATATTGCCCGAAAAGATGGAAGCATCGATTGGCTAGAACATGGTCATGTGGGTGATGAAGATTATGGTTTTAAGACCTTCATTAGCGACATTGACGCACTAGTTCTTGGCAGAAATACCTATGAAGTCGTCTCAGCACTTCCCGAATGGCCATATACGGGCAAAAGAGTGATTGTCCTGAGCCACACGTTAAAAGCGGTAAGAAAAGAGGCAGAGTTATTTTCCGGGAAACTGACTGATTTAACATCCTTGTTGCATTCTGAAGGGATTAAACATGTCTGGGTTGACGGAGGAGTTACTGTATCCACATTCTTAGAAGCTGGACTAGTAGATCACATGACAATATCTGTAATTCCAGTGGTTTTAGGATCGGGTATTCCACTCTTTAGAACTATGCACAAGGAACACACATGTCAATTACTATCCACTCAATCTTATCCAAGCGGTTTAGTACAATTAAGATACGAAGTCGTCGAATAAGTCAAAAAGTTTCAACACCAAAATAAAAAATTAGACATGGTTCAAAAACAATCCAAAACAGGTAACAGTTTCCTCCGCTCCCTCTCTGTGTTCCTCTGTGCCTCTGTGTTTCACCTTTTTTTGAAACACAGAGGCACAGAGGAACACAGAGAGGGAACGGAAAAAAAGTGTAACCCTCATTTGAACCAGTCCAAAAATTAAAGGTTAAATGATGCAATTAAGCCCCCTGTCAAGGACTCATGAATTGGAATCCGTTCAAGCAAATGCTCATCACTCAGATGAACAGTTCCAATTGAACCAGCAAATGCTCCGTCAACATCGAATTGTGAATGGTTATTTGGCTCAAATTCCATCATTAAATTCGCATGAACTATATTGGCCAAACTCCGATGAATTTTGTCGCGTCCTTTATGGGCATACCAGAACAAAAAATGTCAAGATTATTTGCGCCAACAATGGCTCAATACTGGTTCACAAAGGCATCTTGTGTAAGTACGATTATTTTAAAGCTCTATTTACATTTGAGGATGAAAAATTACAAATTGATAAGTTGTCTGAAGAACAATTTTATGAAAAGAGTTATGAAGTAAATTTATCAGAATACGATCAGTCGATTGTTAAAATTGTAACTACATATTTATACACTTGTCACATCGATACTGAGAAGATTTCTGACTCCATTTTACCATCTTTAATTTCCCTTGCTGATTTTCTTTTATTGAAAAAATTTGCATCTCAAATGGAACTACTAGACAAAACAAGGAAAGAATTTCAAAGAATCCATGGAAGACCAGTAGAACTTAACCCTTTCGTAATTGTACGACCAAAATGGACTCCCACTGCTGAAATGGAAGAATTTTATGCAGATCTTGAAAAAAATATTATCAAAACATATCTGTGGGTTCTACAAGAGGGGAGATCCAGCGATCATTTTCTTCAATATCTTCGACAAGACAATCCAACAAAAGATTGCACGATTATCTGTGCACAAACACCAGGGGCTTTAGATGCTTCCAGAGAGCTGGTGCTTGTTCATAGTGAAATGTTACCCAAGGATACCACTGATGGACAATCTCAACCTGTTAGACAAATCGATTTGTCTGAATATTCTAAAAAGACCGTTGAATTACTTGTCGACTACATTTATTTCCGTACGCTCTGGTCAAAGGAACTAAGAGCTTCCTTACCCACTATACAGGCTCTATCCAGTCTAGCAGATCGGTTTTCACTAAAATATTTAAAAGAAGAATGCGAAAAATGCGAAAAGTACTTAGTGGCCTCCAAGAGTTGAAAAAAGAAACCAGACTCTTCTTTCAGCCTCGTCGATGAAAGTTTCCAAGATGCTATTAGTGGCCACATCATTATATTTTTCGCAAACTTGATGAGCTGCACGCATATGTGAGGCATAATTCCGATTGTCCTCCATCAAATGTTGAAGCATTTTTTCAGGTTCTAAAAAGACTTCATCGTCGTCTTGAATACTTTGTAAGCGACTGATATGCCCTATAGAACGTATGGTAGTGCCCCCCAATTTCCGCACACGCTCCGCCAAAACATCGATCATTGCAAAAATTTGATCTGCTTGTTCATCTAATAAAAGATGGTAGTCTCGAAAGTGACTGCCAGACATGTGCCAGTGAAAGTTTTTAGTTTTGACATATAAGGCAAAGGCATCGGCAACCAATGGATTAAGGCAATCAGAGATCTCCTGGCGTCCTCTTTCATTGAGATCATTTGGCATCGCCAGATTCATTGGTGCTTTTTCTGTTTGCATTGTTGGCATGATAAAACCTCCTACTCTATATAATCCGTTTTGATCCATCTAACCATAATTGTCAATATTTTTTTTATATCTGATAAGACATCCGAGTCCCCTGCCTGCAAAAATTCCAAGAATAATCGTTGCAAAAAGTTCTAGTCCCAAGAATAAAATCGATCCGTTGAGATGAGGAAACATCGATCCCATCATTCCGATAAAAAATTTAGAAGTAAAAATGGACATTGAGAGTATCAATGGAATCCAACTACCAGGCATTTCAACGCTTCTTTTTTGCTTATTAAAACGAAGATTCAGCTTTTGCACATGCAAGAAACCGATTAGAGAACCTACACCTAGACAAGAAACCCAAAAAAGAATAAACAAGATGTCATAGCCATACTTTCCGAAAAAAGAAAAAACAGACCAAATAAAAAACAAACAAGGGACGATTAGAAGGACGGCTAAGGGAACGGGATTTGTTTTTCTAGCCCTGAGACCTCCTACCAAAAGAATAATGAATAGAGGCCATACAAATAGTGGAATATTAGTCAGTATTTTTAACATTATTTTCTCCTTATTATTTTTGTAAAATTGAACTCATCCAAGAAATGTCTAATTCTAAATGAGCAAGACCTACTTGCAGCGTTTTTAACCAGTAGCCTTTTTCCGGTGTCTCTTGTTTCAACGTTTTCTCAATTTTCTTGTATTCTTGACGCATTTTTTTCAGCTCTTGCAATTTTTCTCGACAGTGGCTGTACATGTGCTCTTCCGTGGACTCGTTAGTGAAGAAAAGTTTTAAGAGAAATTCTGCTCGATGTACTTCTTTATCAGGGTAGATTTTAAACCACTCCATAAACGCTTTTTTTCCAGCATCTGTAATTGTAAAGATATCCTTTCTTTTTTTTCCGACGTAAACCGTCTCAAAAGAAACCAACTGTTCATTTGCCAGCAGCTTTAGTGTGGGATAGATAGAGGCATCCGATTCCTGCCAAAAATGATCCGTCGACTGTTTAATCAAACCACCAATTTCATAACCAGAAAGCGATTTATTCAAAAGAAACCCCAAGATAATGAATTTTGTCTTTTTAATTTTCGCCATCATGCCACCGAATTTATAATACCTAATGATTAGGTATCATAAATGGATATTTTTTTATTGTCAACGGAAAAACGTGGCATTTTAAATAGAAGCTGCTTACCATACTCTCAACAGGTTATTTAAAGGAGAAAAACATGGAACTTCAGGAATCTTTTCTCAACAATGCATCAGCTTCTATGAAAAGACTTGACCGCGTTGTATCGATCTTTAAAACGTTGATGGAACTCGGCAAAAAAACAAACTCTCCCGTCCTCTATCTCAATGAAACTCCCTATTTCAATACAATCATCGAGAATTTTGGCCCCTGCCTAGAAAACCCTCAAGTGGATCTTCACCAAATTTATGAAGTCGCCTTTCATGTAAAAACAAGCTCTATCATCGTTGCAAACACAGGACTCAATCTCCTTTGTCTTTCTCCTGCGACTTCAACATCTCATATCGTTCGCCAAATAGCTTGCTCAGTTTATCGTCCAAACCTTGGCGTCGAATCAGTCAATATTGGAATCGTGGGAAACATTTATCAAAAAGATGTAGTCCTGAGATCTGAATCGGCATGTCCCCCTTCATTTTTATTCGGTTCTCAAAGATGCAATTGCTGCTATCAATGGGCTAGCATTAGAGAAGTCGCCGCTCATTTTAATACAGTAGAGCCGCCAAAAGAACTTGCGGGGGAGGATTTGTGGAGATGGGTAAAAAAACAATTTCATTATGAAAATCGAAAACACCTTCCTGCTCGGGATGGAAAAGGCTTTATTTTGATGCATCTCGATTCTCAAGCCGGCATGGGAAGTGGGGTGACCCCAAAAGAATTCGTCTTCGATCTCTATAGCCGCGCTCTGATGCGCCATTTAGGAGAGGCAACGGTAGAACAGACCCTTCACACATCGATGAAAGAAAGCTTTGAAGCCCTTGGTGTGATGCCCGATCCTCGTCAAGCTGAAAATCAAGCAGGATATGAAATTACTTATGTCCTTCTTGACTGGCTCCAAGCTCATAGGGAACTTATTGTGCTATCCAACAATTCTTTCAAACTAAATCAATTACAAGAAAATGGATATCAGGTTAAGAGAGTCAAATCGTTGGGAAAAATAGACCGAGCAGGGCTGCGCGAGGCAGAGCAACGAGGACCCGATTTTGACCAAATGGATATGGATGGGGAGGAAATTTCTTTTGAAGAAGAGATTCATCGCTTGCGGTGCGCCCTAACATGTCATCCATCTGAATTCCAATTGAAAAATGATCAATAAAAGCATAATTAAAAAGGTTCATCGCAAATTGCAAGACTTTTCGTTGAGAAACCCCATTCTTGTTTAATACTACATGCTATTTGTTGTTGCAGCAATTCCCATAAAAAATAGTCAATAACTAAATATTAAGGGTACAAATTCAGCCCTTTGTGTCTTTGTACCTTCGTGTCTTTGTGTTTAATTTTTATAGTTTTGGACAATAGTTCATGCTAACAACTGGTAATAATTAAACACAAAGA
>JABDDS010000048.1 GCA_013287465.1 Chlamydiota bacterium
CACTTTTAATCACACCCTTGATTTTGCTTGCTGTTTTTTTCATGAATTCGTTAAACTTAGGTGCTTTTCTTAACGCACCGATAGCTCAATCGGATAGAGTACCCGGCTTCGAACCGGGTGGTTAGAGGTTCGAGCCCTCTTCGGTGCAACTTTCTCCGGACAGTGTCCTTTGCCCTTTTTTTGGTATGGTTGAAACGAAGGTTACATTTTTCCTCTATCCTCCTCTGTGTTCTCTGTGCCTCCGTGTTTCTATCTTTTGAAACACAGAGGCACAGAGAACACAGAGGAGTAGAAAAAGAAAATTGTTACCCATTTTGGATTGTTTTTGAACCATGCCCATTTTTCTAATATTATTTCTAGGGGTAGCAACCACTTCGTGGTTAGCGACCCCCAGCTACTGTCTTTAACCACTTCGTGGTATAACTACACCTTCGGTAGATATAAGTTTTGTATATAGAATTAAATCGCTCTTGATGCCTAACTTAATGTGATTTTTTCACTCAAAAAAATACGAAAAAATTAACACCCTAACCTCCTGTTTAAAAAAATGTTAAAAATAGCCTTTACTAAAATTATACTTATATGGTATAGTTGCTTTAAAATAATTGTATTTTTAAATAAAAACACTTAATTGTTTATGTTTTTGTTGATCAGTTTTTTTTATTTTGTTTATAAATTATTTGAATAATAATAAGAATGAGGAATTATGCAGGGTTTTTCTGGAGGAATTTTAAATCTATTTTCCACTGGCGCAGCATGGACCAGCGAAGTTAAACATGCGGCTATTGGAGCTTGTTACGCGAGCTTAGTTATAAGTTCTCTTGCGTATTTTAAAGGACTTGATAAAAATACCTATTTAGAAGCCCTTCCACAGGCGATGCTTGCAGGCACTGGAGCTGGGGTTGTTTCCTCATGTTTGAAACGAATATCAGCAAAATTACTCCCTGCTTCAAACTCGCATTGCCAATCTACATGTGTAAAAATAGCGAATGTTGTTATTAGCGGCGCTTTAGCAGGAGTAGGGCTCCTTTTCGGTTTGAAACAAGTCGATCGTGAAGAGCGTACAGAGTTTATAAGAGCTGCGGTAGTAGGAAGTATTTTGGGGCTCGGGTTCTTTGCATTAGAAAAAACACCAACAGTCTTAAAAAAAGGTGCTTCTTTGTTACATTCCCTTGTAAACCGAAATAATTCAATTGTTAATTTACAGAATATTTATCGCTTAGGAATAGCTTCTTGTGTGCTTGTAGGATTATATACTGGATCAACAGGTCTTCCAGTTGATATCATAGACGGATTGCTCATTATGGTTTATGGTTCGGCCACTGTTTCTGGATGTTATGCTTTGGGGCTTGCTGCAAAAGGGCAATGGAGTTCCTGTGCCTTTCACTTAGCTTCTTTGGTGACTTTGGTTGGCGTTGCACAACAGATCAAAAAATTATCCCAACACATGGATGCTATGGAAGAATATATGGGTATATTAAACGAAAAAATCTATGCTTGTGAATTGGAAGAAGAAATTACCTCAGATGAACGCCATTTGACTATAGGATCGACTTATGTTGGGGGAAATCCATTAAGAGATGGGCTTTCTCAGATGGTTGATAAAACACATGAGGAATATGCGAGAACATGGAATGCTAAACACATTGTAGTTACTGAAAATTTATTGAAACTTCAATGCGATAAAAGTTATATTGATCCTTCTCGAGTTGATTGTGTTCCTTATTGGAACAAGGTGGCAGTATTAAGAGAGTGGTTAAGTAAACCACAAAATAATTTTTACAAGGAAGAGTGGCGTTGGATGTTAGATGATGATGCACCTGTGACGGATATGACAGTGAACCCAAGAGAAGCTATTGATCTAATGCGCAGAGGTAAAGATACAAGCATTATTGTTGCCGCTGACGTGCAAGTGTGGAATGGTGATTCGCGATCGGCTATTAATACTGGTATCTTAATTGTAAGGAAGGACGAGGCTAGTCGCAATTTTATAGAAAAACTCTGGAATAAACGGAATGCACATGCTCGTTATTCAGAAAATTGCCGAACTCTGGGAACCTGTCAGAATCAGGATGTATTGCATGAACAGCAGGGAATGGCCGATTTAATTGAAGAAGACTATAGTCTTCTCGATAGAGTTATTACTGTGGTGAAGCCAAGAGATACCTATGCAGGTGGAAGAAAATTGGCTTTTAATGTGTTTGAACGCAGTGGTTGCTTCGTACAAAACAAAGCGGGATGGGAAGGCAATGAAATCGATTATCAAGACCCTGAAAATGGCGTGTGGAAACCTGGTGATTGGATTGGACAGACTGCTGGGGTGCCTGTTGATGGTTGGTATTGTGGGGATAAAAAAGCAGGTAAGCCATCTGGTCCGATTAGAGAAGGCAAATTAAAACGTATGATTGCAGCGACAGTGAGAAATAAGGACGCAGTAGTACCTGCACATGATATGAGTAGACTTGGGGCTTCACTGCCCGCTGCCGAATCTGAAAGATTTAGATTCCGCTCACGTTTGATTGCTGTGCAGTCGCAGGGGGAACAATTGCTTTCAGAAGTGAACGAGGCTTTATCAAAAGGAGGGAAGTTAGTTCCTTTCAGTGTAGGAAGCTTTAGTGGTCTTTATGTGATTGTAGATGAGTCTGGTCAAAAAATAGCTTTATTTAAACCTGAAGATGAACGCAACTGGGGTCCTCAGAACCGACAACCTGACCACCGACGTCCCGATGCTTCTTTAGAGCGTATTCGCCAGCATAAAATGAGTAGTTTTGAGCAGGGAATGACCGTCCGACGACAATTTTTAGCTAATCTGCTAGACGTCGGGGGAGTGATGCCCACCGGAATAAAGGCGCAATTTAGTAGCACAGATTTCGTTGATGTGCAGTCTGAAGCAGCAGGGCAGCCGCCGCGTCTTCAATCCAAGGTAGGTTATTTGCAGAAATGGATAGCAGATTCAAGGTCCCTTGCGTCACTACATCCTGCAGCGGTTCCCCAACCAGATGGACAAATACACATCCCAAAAGAAGCATTTGATTTTTACAATCACGGTTTACTATGGAGCGTGCCCCTCGATGAGTTTCAGAAGGTTGCGATTCTTGATATTGTGCTCCATAATGAAGACCGTCACCCCGGAAATATTTTGGTGAGATATGACGAAAAACACGTGCCGCATTTGATTCCAATTGACTGCGATGCTATTTTACCTTGGACGTTAGGAAAATTAACTGGCCTTTATGAACACCAAAGAGCACTGGAGCCTTTTTCAAAGGAGAGTCTTAAGTTTATCGAAGCTCTTAATCCCGATGACATCTGGGAAATGGTTAATTCGCAATCATTACCGGAGCAAGCAGCTGTCAATGCAAAGAAATTAACAATTATCCTTAAAAAAATGGCCGCAGCGGGTAAATCCTTATATGATATCTATAGGTTTATTACCACTGCAGACTCTGCAGCTATCGATTCCATGGTAAAAGAATAACTATTAATTTCACCCTCTAATTGCCACAGCATGATTTTTTTGTTTCCTTGTTTCGAATTTTCATTGTATAATGAGGATGGATGGGGCCTGTAAACAAGAGAGGTTTTTATGAGTCGTAAATCTAAAGCTGCTGCATTCGCAAATGAAACATACAGTGTAAGCGTGATTGGACGCAATGTAACTGTGACCGATTCCTTGAGAAATTATGTAGAAGAGAAAATCTCAAAACTTGAGCGTTTTAGCGATCGTATCATCGAGGCTGTCGTGACGATGGATGTCCAAAAGGTAGGGTATCGTGTAGATGTCGTCATTCGATTAGAACAGGTTAAAATTAAAGCGCATGCTGTCTGTGACGATATGTACGCTGCGATTGATAAGGTTACTGATAGGATAGAATCGCAGTTTTTGCGCTATAAAGGAAAACTACATGACCATCATGCTAGGGATGTTGCAAGTATTGATATGTCAGTCAATGTGTTGCATTCTATTCGTGATGATGAAATAATCGAAATTAATAAAGAGATCGAAGAAGAAGATAAAAAACGTCTACTTGATAAATATCGTCCACACAAGATTGTAAGCAAAGAAGTTCTTCCTTTGAAAACATTAACTGATGGGGAAGCTTTGATGAAGATGGATCTCTCTGGAGATGCATTTTTGATCTATCGGAGTGAGGAGAGTCGTGCTTTAAAGATCCTTTATCGTCGAAATGATGGTAACTTTGGATTGATTGAACCAGAAAAATAGGAGCAGGTCTACCTGTGCTGGATTCGGATCGCCTTTATTGTAGAATACGTAAGGAGTGGATTGCAGCAACTCCCGAGGAGTTTGTAAGGCAGCGCGTGTTACACCATATGATTGAAGATCGCGGTTTTCCTGCAGAATTGGTCGCTGTAGAGAAATCGCTGAGGCAAATGCCGCATCTGGGGTCTGTTGACCGAAAAACGATTCCAGATCGCAGGGCTGATATTGTGTGTTTTGCTAAAAATTCTGTCATGATGGGAGGGGAGCTTTATCCGATCCTTACAGTTGAATGTAAGGCTGTAAAGCTCAATTCTGGGGTGATCAGCCAAGTGGTGGGGTATAATTACGTCGTGCGAGCCTGCTTTGTGGCTATCGTCAATCAAGAAGAGATTCGTACTGGGTGGTATGATTCTACGCGTGGTGAATACGTTTTTATTAACCATTTGCCGCAATTTCATGAGTTGGTGCAGTTTATAAAAAACAAAGGAGTCGTTTGATGAGTACCGAAAGGAATCCAGGTGAAGATTTGTTAGATGCCATGGAGTCGATCTTAAGCGAATTAAAAAACAAAACACCAGAAGAAGTTGAAACTCTGTTTAATCGCCCTGAAATGGCTGCAAATCTCGATAAATTCATTAAAAAAGTCGATGAACTTGAAATACTCAAAGAAAGAGTATGTGCCGATACTGAGGAATTTGAAAAGAAACTAAGGGCTGTTGCCGGTGAATACATAAAAGATGATGTTACAGCTAACGTTCCAGACTCAGCAGAGACTAAACAGTTGCTAAGAAGAAATCAACAGCTAAAACAAGAGCTTTTAGAGGTCCATGGTAATCTTAATCCAGGGGAGCCGATCTCTAAAGAAGAGAAAGGGCCCCCTGAGAAAAAGAAGTCCCGCTCTGGGCTAAAGCCTCTTAAAAAAACTGAGAAATGGAAGAAGATGTAGACGGGTGCGATATAGAGGACAGGAGAGGGATGATGCCCCCCTCCTAATATTTAGTCCAGGTATTTACGGAAATTACTCGTCCGAGCTGCGAACTATTCATTTGCAATAGTTATTCTAAAACTTCCACCACGTTCTAATGAGTAAGTTGCTGACAGTTCTCTTGTTCCTGCTTCTGACAGTGTTCTTGCATCTTCTGATGGCACTATTAGAACTAATTTTTGTTTGATCGAAATGATGTGTTCGCCAGTTTTTGTAATAGTACAGGTTAACGCGATGTCCGGATTTCCAGCCCCGCTAAGAACGCAACGATCTTCCCCTACTGTATAATAAGAATCCATAGCAATACGCGCTAGAGCTTTACAAGGTTCTTGAGAAAGCATTGTAACTGCTTCTAACAACTTCTCTTTATTTGGTATTACTGTCTCCAAATGAGCATAGATCCTTGCAAACCATTCTGAATCATCCGGTGTCGCTGCCGCTGCTGCAGCTTCTGTCCCTCTAGGTGATTCCGCATCATCTGAAACTGCCGCCGCTGCTGGCGATGCTGCAGATTCTGCTCCTCTAGGCGATTCAGCGAAGGGAGAAGCTGATGGGCTAGATAATGATAAATTATCAGAATCAGAATTAGAGAGTATTTCATCTACTGATTCTTCATCAGAATCAGGCTCAAGAGTCTCAATATCCGCCTGTTCATCAAAACCAAGATCCTCTTCTCCTGTAAGGACAGGCTCTGAATTTTGTGAGACAGGACGAGTTTTTTGATAAATAACTGGGTCTTCATCGCCGGCTTTGATTGTTAGACTTGCAAATCTTCTTAGGTCTTTAACAGTCCCTTTGAACATTTTCTTGGTGGCTGCACTTAATAACGCATCCCCTCGCAAACCTTCAGCAGCTAGTTCTGCTTTTACTCTAGGTAATTTTGCTAGTTCTTCTGTCATTACAAGTAAATCATTAGATGAATTGCCTAACCCTCTAGATAATCCAAACGTTGGTTCACCGTAGATTTTGTGATACAGAATCTCTTTCATTTGTTTAACATCTTGCTCTTGTTCATCGAGTTTTTTATTTAGTTTTCTATTTAATTCATCAGATTGACCTAAAATGTTCTCCATTTCGAATTTACGTCTGTCGGCTTCTTTTTCATTTTTTATATCTCTAAATGCACTCAACAGGTATTGAGCAAAAAATTTAGCATTTTCTTTGTTTATTTTACCTTCAACTAAGGCAGATCGAGTCGCTCTAATGAGGACATCGCGTGGAACTTCCTTATTTAAGTCTCTTCCCTTATTGAGTTGATCAATAATAACTAAATTTTCATTTCTTACAACACCCGGATCAATAACCGTACCAATATTCCTAGAGGAAAGGACCTGTCTTACTAAATCATCAGTAACTCCACGACGATTGGCATGTATATCACTGGGGGCGGGGATATTGCTAAAAGATTTTGCCAATTCTTTATCTGCTGGAGATGGTGAAGACTTCACTGGATTAGTTGGAATTGCCATATTTACCTCTTATAAAAATTATAAAAACACCTTACATTGTTTATTATAACAATATAATTATATTATCTACAAAACAAATTAACATAGTTAATTAGTTTACTGATGTAATTAAATTAGGTTAAATAAAAAAAAGTGTGTTTTTATTTTGTTTTGTGTTACAATGCAGTTTTAAATGAGGATTGATCTATGTTGACATCTGCGGTTACTTATGTTAAAAATTGTTTTTATAAAAACTCCATCCTGCAGGCTGCCGATAATACGTATCTTAAAGATGAAAAAGAGAGGAATAAAAATTTTACATATTTTCAATCTGTCAAGTACGGCTGTTTTGCTGCTATAGCAAATTATATTCCGGCTGTAATTACGTCTATTTTCATAGAAAGGGTCTTTAATGCCGCAATGGATAACGCGCCTGCTACAGCTAGTTTTGATATGAGAATGGTTGTCGCACGCACAGTAGTGGAAGAAATTATCATGCGAGGCGGTCTACAGAATTCTATTGCAATAGGACAACAGGATCTTCGAAAATGCACAAGAAATAGAAATCGCGAAATTAAAGATGTTGAACGTGAATGTATTTTGTCTCTCATCGGCAAGTTGAAAACCTATAAGAAAGAAATAGAAGATCGTGAAGTTGAGTGGCTTTTTTCTCCATCAGCAAGAGTTTTAATAGTTGGCTTGTTATTTGCCGCTTATCACTATGGAAATGGCTATGTGTCAACGGTAGAATCTATTTCTCAAATAGCAATTATCTTCGCTTGGCCTGTTGAATCTATTATCTTTGAAACAGCTGGTTTGACAGCTTCTGTGACGAGTCACGTTGTCTATAACGTAATGGACTATATTTTAAAAATTTAAAGACTCATCTAAGGAGCTGGGCAACAATAACTTTGACGATTCGGCTGCGCCAAAGCCCCGGGGTTGAATGATCGAAAACTATATATAGGGCAGTTTTCGATC
Source organism: Chlamydiota bacterium (assembly GCA_013287465.1). Taxonomy (GTDB): domain Bacteria; phylum Chlamydiota; class Chlamydiia; order Chlamydiales; family Parachlamydiaceae; genus JABDDS01. The sequence goes on from JABDDS010000048.1 coordinate 7,637, forward strand.
ATTCAACCGCGGGAGCTTTCGCGCGGCCCAATCGTCAAAGTTATTGTTGTCCAGCTCCTAATACGCGTCAGTCAAAATTAAAAAAAAGTAGACGAAGGATTAATGTCAATTAATAGGTGAATCGTTTTCGGTAGGAGGAAGTTTGTCTTAAGTAAGGCTAGAGCTTTTGAAACAGGGGAGATAGAAGGCCCTCTAATTAACAATTGAAAACGAAATTGATCTTTGATTTTAGCATGTCCTGCCGGAATGATCGCATGGAGCTCAAATTCTTCTGAAATATGTTTAAGGAGCTCATTTCGAAAATGATTGGCCGTTTCATAGACTATTTTTTTGTCTGGCCCAGAAAAAGTAAGCTTTGCAAGAGAAGAAAAAGGAGGGTAATTGAAAAGTTTCCTCACTTCGATCTCCTCTTCATAAAATTTTAGGTAGTCTTGCGCCGCTGCTAGGCCGATTGTCGTATTTTCAGGGAGGCATGTTTGTACAATCACTTCGCCTTGGATCTGTCCTCTTCCAGCCCTTCCAGCTACCTGAGTGATGAGTTGAAAAGCTGTTTCAGAGGCGCGAAAATCGGGAATATTGAGACTAGTATCCCCATTTAAAACCCCAACGAGAGTAACCTCTGGGAAGTGAAGTCCTTTAGCGATCATCTGCGTTCCTATCAAGACGTCCGCTTTACCTGAACCAAAATCACGTAGGAGCCTTTGATGGCTTCCTTTATGGCGTGTGGTGTCGGCATCGACGCGAATTGTGCGGATTCCATCTAAAACGGCTTTAAGAGAGCGTTCGACAAGCTCTGTCCCTACACCTCGATATTTCATTGTGTTGCTGCTTCTGCATTTAGGGCATTCTTTAGGCGGCGGTGTGAGTGTATATCCACAAAGATGGCAGGAGAGAACATTTTCACCGATATGAAATGTCAGTGCTAAATCGCAGTGGGGACATCGCACCGCTTCGTTACATCCTTGACAAAGAAGTGTTGTGTGGTATCCACGTCGATTGAGAAATAGAATTGTTTGCTCTCCTTTTTCTTGGCGAGTTTTTATTCCTTTGAGAAGGAGGTCAGAAAAGTTTGTATATCCCTTAGCCTTTTCGAATTCTGTTTTCATATTGACAATGGTGAATTTAGGGATAAAGGCGGCATCAGCGCGATTTTGAAGCGTGCTTAGGTGGTATTTCCCGTTGTTAGCGTTGTAATAGCTTTCTAAAGAGGGGGTAGCACTTCCCAGGATTACCGTGCTGTTTGTTAGTTTTCCACGAACGACAGCGACGTCGCGCGCATGGTAGCAAGGAGAGTGTTCATTTTGTTTATAGGAGTTTTCATGCTCTTCATCGACGATGATGAGTCCTAAGTTTTCAACAGGACTAAAGATGGCAGAGCGGGCACCCACTACAATTTGAGCTTCCCCTCGCCGTATTTTATGCCATTCATCAAACCGTTCTCCGTGGCTTAATCGATGGTGTAAGATCGCAATTTTACCTTCAAAGCGGCTACGGAATCGCTCTATTGTCTGTGCTGTCAGAGAAATTTCTGGCACGAGCATGATCGCTGTTTTTTCTAGTTTTAAGGCTTTATCGATCGCTTGTAAGTAGATTTCTGTTTTTCCACTCCCGGTGACCCCATGAATTAAATGGGTCTGAAAAGTGTTGTTTTCTATCGACAATGAGATTTTTGCTAATGCTTCTGCCTGTTCGCTGTTGAGTTTTTTTGGTTTAGTCTGGAAATAGTCTTCGTTGATCAAAGGAGAGCGGTCTACTCGCACGATGTCCATTTGAAGATATCCCTGTTTAATAAGGGAGTCGACCGGACTTCGGGATCCTTGAGTTGCTTCAAGTAGTTCAGAAAGTAAGATTCCTTTTTTCACCTGGAGCATCACATCTAAAACAGCGGCTTGCGCAGTGGCTTTATTGCGCAGCTCTTCGCATTTGTCTCTAATTTCGTCCCGAGTTTTTGCTCGCATGACAAAAAGCTGTTGTTTGTGTTTGGTTTCTTTGCGGATGACAGCTGGGAGCATGATCTGTAGTGTTTCACGCAAGGAAGCGCAGTAATATTTTGCCATCCATAGGGCAAGTTCAAAGAGATCCGGGGTGACAATTTCAGTTTCTGATAGAAGACGAGAAATGGGTTGAATGCGTGGGTAAGCAGAGGTTTCTTGGATGGAATAGATATACCCGGAGCGAAGATATCCTTTGACAGGAACCTCAACACGCATTCCTCTTTTAGCGATAGCGCTCTGCGCTGCATCGAGTCCATAATCGAGAACTTTATCTACGGAGAGGTCGAGAATAACTGAAGCATATTTAACAAATGGCTGTTGACTCATATAAGGGTTGGCAGCTTCTCCTTAATCGCATTCCATAAAGAGAGTTTAAGTGAGGGTTCTTTTAAATAAAAAGAGATATCAGAAAGCAATAGAAGCGGGATTTCCTTAAGGTAATGCTTTCCACTTTTTGTCGATTCCCGGTAGTGTTTGGACAAATTAGGAAATGTGTGGAGGCTAGAGTCGTTTCCAATAATCAGTTGCAATTTCTCTTCAAAAAGAGGATCTAATGTGGCCTCTTTTCCTATTTTTATCACCTCTACGCTATATCCACGTCCATGAATAGCCTTTGCCACGTTTTGTAAAAATTCCAGATGTGTTTGGATCTCATCAAAGGAGAGTATAATGACTTGAGGAGTGCGTTTTTGTTGCCAGGTATTAGCGATTAAACGTGCCTGGCTATCATCTGGAGGTTCATTGACAAGATGTAGGTGGGGAAGGGAGGTTGCGATGAGTTTAAATAATTCACTGGTGTTTTCTTTGACAATCGAAGCAGGGGAGGCAGGTATAAAAAATAGATCTTCTTTAGATGAAGATGGTGCAGATTTACTCGTGTCAATAGCTGGCAAGGGAAGGGGGGGGCGTGATGTGACTGTGGGTTGTTTTTTTGCAATCACTTCTAATGCTGGAGCTGTTTTCAGTGAAGGACGAGGGGGTTCTTCCACCTTAAAGGCAGGTTCTTCTTTTTTAGGAGCTGTCGGTGCCGATATTGGAATTGCAGCTTTCTTTTTTTTTACTGCGTAATCATAGAAGTAGAGAAAGTCTGTAGCAGTGACAAATAAACGCTCATTATCCGAGTGTTCTTGTTTCAGGTAATCGCGTGTTAAAGTGATAAGTTCTCTGTATTTTTCTAGCGCTGTCATAGTGAAGCTGTCTCGTTATCGCTAATTTTAACACTAATCAGAGGTAATATATTATCAAATCCTCGCAATGAATATTTAGCTGATAATATACGCTGCACTTCTCGGAGTCCTCTTGGAAAAAGGCGACACAACTGTTTTAAGACAAAACCCCGCCCATAAATTTTATCAAAAGCTTCTTGATGGCGTAAAATAAAGAAAAGAACATTTTCATTTGAACTAAAATGGTGGATTAGTCGGATTACTGGTTTGGTAAATCTCTGGATGGATGTTGTTGCTTTTTCTATGGAAATGATTAGTTGATGAAACTGAAGAACTTCTTCCTTTAGGTAATCAACTCCCTTTTGGCACGATTGAGACACTTTATCCACATAGTGTTGCATAGCGACCATTTCTTTTTGGTCTTCATCACTATTTTTTATAAAAAGAGAGCAATAAAGCTTAAGTTTAGTAAGAGATCCTCCGTGGCAATGCCATGCAATAAGGCGGGGCGGATCTTGATTTGATCCCATTAAAGCCTCAAAGACTAATTCTAATTGTTTTTGGGTGCCTTCATCAATGCTACCACAAGATGAAGAGATTGGGTGTTTTTGACATAAGGTATTTAACTCTTGGATAGAATTAAAGACATTGATAAATTCTGTGAGGATAAACTGAAATAGTAAGGTATTGTTGTGATGATAAGCATTAATGCTTACAGACGAATCAGCATGCGATATCACAGGCCCTCCAACTTCTTCTCCAAGTTTTTGATCTGTTTCTCAAGCTCTTTAACTTTATTTGTATATTCTTCAATATTGCGTAGATAGACAGCATTGCGATTGTAGTCTCTGATTGGCATAACCGGAATACCACCATATTTTCCTGAAGTCGTAATCGATTTGGAGACTCCAGATTTTGCGGCTATCATTGTTTTGTCGGTGATGAAAATATGCCCCGCTATCGCAACTTGACCAGCAATAATAACGTGTTTACCTGTCTTTGTAGAACCAGCGATACCGGTTTGTGCGATAATAATATTATCTTGTCCCACAACGACTCCATGTCCAATCTGAACTAAATTATCGATTTTAGTTCCTCTTCCAATTACTGTCGATTTAAAACGAGAGCGGTCTACAGTTGTATTAGCTCCGATTTCAACATCGTCTTCAATAATAACGGTACCTACTTGTTCCAATTTAAGATGTCGACCTTCACTATCTGTGGTGTAGCCAAAACCGCATGAGCCGATCACTGCGCCTGGTTGAATGATCACTTGATTATTAATCTGGCAATGTTCTCTAATTGTAACATTTGGATGGATGTAACAGTTATTTCCTATTGAGACGTGGCACCCTACAAAACACCCAGCACCAATGGTGGTATGATGTCCAACGACAGAGCCCTTATCAATAACGGCATGTGGGCCAACTGTCACCCCTTCTCCGATGACGGCTGTTTCGTGAATGACAGCAGAAGGGTGAATACCAGAAAATCCAGATAATTGTTGTTGAAGATCCCCTTTAAAAGCTTCTATTGCTTGTTGAAAGGCTCTCGATGGGTTTTCTGTGACAAGAAAGTTGCGTCCCTCGATCAATTTAGTATTAGGGGAGACAAAAACAACCCCTGCCGATGAGGCGTGCATTGCTTTTTCGTATTTTGGATTAGCAAGAAAAGAAGCATCTTCAGCACTTGCTGATTCCAAATCGGCAATGTTAGAGATGATATGTGAAGGATTGCCCACTAGATCAGATTTGGTCTTTTGAGCTAGTTCAGCAAGCGTGAAGATCTTCTTTGTCATAAGAATACGTGCTCTTTATTTAACAACATCAGATGTTGACGCTGCTGGTTTCCCCTCTTTGCTCTCTTTTTCAGAAGTTTCATCCATCACTGCAACAACAAGAGCTGAGATGTCGATAGTTGAAATTGTATAGAAGCAGCTCTCATCACTAAGAACGACATCAATTTGGTTTTGCTTTGCAACTTCTGTTGAAGCTTTAGTGACGGCATCTGTCAGTTTTTGGATGATTCCGACATTTGTTTGACTAAGCATCTGGTAAAATTGATTCTGCTGCTGAGTAAATTCTTGATTGAGAGTGCGGTATTGACGTTTTAATTCAGCTTCTGCTTCTGGTGAAAGGCTGTCGAGATAATCGATGTCATTAAATTTAGTCGCTACTTCTGCTAGGGCCTTTTCTTTATCATGGAGGATTGTCTCCATCTGCTTTTTCATCGCATCAAAAGTTCCTTGCTCTTTTATCCCCATTTTTGACTTTTCTACGCACGTCTTAAAGCTTGTGTAGGCAATGCGTAAGGGTTTCGATTGCTCAAACTTAGTTGTCACAGCATCTGCAGCAAAAAGAGAACCACCGCAATACACCACCGCTGTTGTTAAAACTAATAATATTTTCTGCATCTTCTTCATAATAAATTCTCCTCGTTTGTTAAAGACATTTTTCTAAAAATTTCCTCCAAGGCTAAAAAAGAACCGTTTTATGTCGCTGCGATTTTCTGGGTTAAGAGGAAAACCTATCCCTAAGACCACAGGCGGTGCATTTTCAAGCACTTGCAAATTAAAACCAAAACCAACAGCTGTCCACATTGTACCAAAATTCCATACATCGAACGACAAATGACCAGAGTCGCAGAAGAGAAAAGCTGTTATTCGCTTCGCTACGATGTATGTGTACTGGGCAGATAATACTTGCATTGACATCCCACCACGAGGATCTCCTGTATTAAATTGTGGCCCTAAACGATAGTACTTATACCCACGAATTGAGTTTTCTCCTCCAAGAAACAAACGTTCGTCAATTGGAATGTGAAATCGTTTTGTGTCGAATAGCGGCACGATAAAGCGCATATCTCCCTTAAGTTTTAACACCCCACGTTCTCCAATTGGATAGAAATAGCTATTTAAATAGGCTAATCCCATAAAGGTGTGGTCTCCACCAAATCCTGCAAGCTCTTCTTCAATACGCGATCTAAACCCTCTGCGAGGAAATGTTGGATTATCTGTGGAATCGTAGTTTAAATTTACACCGATAGCAGAAATTAAGCCAAGGTTTTTAGATTCTTCTCTCAGTTTACAGTTTAATCCTTCTCTTTGATAAAACTTTTTCTTTGCTTCTCTTCGACGTCCTTCGGCCTCATCGATCAATCCCTGTTCTTCGAGTTTTCTGGAGCTCTTTTTAATGGCTCCTCTGTTTAGGGTGATGTAAGTATTTCGCAGACGGTAGTGAACTCCAAGTCTTAAAAATTGGTTAAGGGGATAAGCACCGTGAAATGTGACTCCTGTTGCATTAATATCATAATCATCAGAGATGTAGCGGTTATTAGAATTTTCTAATTCAAAGCCCACAACCCAGGGGGTATCTTTGAAAAAGGGTTTTGTCCATGATAGGCTATATTTGCGGCTCTTCGAACCAATCATCGCGTTGAGGCTGACGAATTCTCCTCCTCCACGCAATGAGTGGAGTCCTTCGCTGAAGCAGGAGAGCAGTCCTTTATAATTGAAGTTACGTTCTGTGATTTTGATATCACCGAAGATTCCTTCAACTGTACTCAAACCAAATCCAGCTCCAAAATTGCCTGTTGTTGTTTCCTCTACTTCGATGTGTACATCGCGGTAGTGGGTACCAAGACCACCAGGTCCTTCGGAGCGAACCGCATAGACGTTGACATTTTTAAAGTAACCGATATTTTCTAGGCGACTTTCTGTGAGTTCTAGTTTTATCGTATTGAAAATTTCTCCAGGCACCAACAAAGTTTCATGTAAGATGACATTTGTTTGTGTTGTTGTGTTTCCAAATACTTTAATGAGTCCAACTCGGTATTGCTCTCCTTCTTCAATTGTAAAGTCGACGGAGTAGATTCGGTTGTCGCTATCTAGCAGGGGCTCGTAATCGACGACGGCGTCGATATATCCACGTCGTCCATAAAGGTCGGTAATCCTCTTTACTGTGTCGCGCAGAGCTTCTGGAGAATAGTAGTCTCCCTCTTCGAAATAAAATTGGGAAATAACTTCTTCATCTGTGAATAGGACGTTACCCTTAAATGAGATCGGACCAAAATAATAGAGTTCTCCTTTATCAGCTGTAATCGTGATGATGATTCGATTGTCAGCTGTCGCTTCACAGACCTCTATAGAGACCCTGGCATCGGCATAACCTCTATTTTGAAGCTCTCTGATGATATTCATTCGATCTTGATGCATCGCTTCTTCGTGATAAGTACCAGTTCCAGTGTACCAGCTAGTTAAGAAAAAATAAGTCTTGGTGTTCATCTGCTCAGAAATGGCATCTTCTTCCTCTTGTGTGAAGTTCACAAAGACGATGTCCTTAATTCTCCCAGCTCTTCCTTCGTTCACATAGATGATGATGTCCACTGTATTGGTAACGGGGTCGAGGAGAATATTATAATCGAGAGCGGCTTCAAAGAAGCTTTGTTTGACGTAGTAGGCTTTGAGTTTATGAAAAGCCTTATTAAAACTTTGCCGATCGAAGACAGAACAAATTCCAATTCCTAGTTCCTCTTGAAGTTTTTTTGAGGCGATTTTATTGTTGCCTTCCCAAGTAATTGAACGGATCGTTGGGCGAGGCCATATTTTAAGCGTGATGTACAGTTTGTTGTCGACAGAATTTAAATGCGGTTCTACCTGGTCATAATCTTGGACGAGATTTTTTAAATCATTATCGAAATCTGTCTGAGAGAAAAGCCTTCCCTTTTGTGTTTTAATTCTAGACAAGACGTTAGAAGGGTCGAAAGTTTCTCCTTCGGGGAGATTGTTCATTTCAACGTCGATTTTTTCAACAATCTGTCTTTCATATTGCAGCGACTCCCCAAACAGATTTCCAGCAATCATTGTGAGTAGCAGTAAGAGAGAAGATATAAAATTTTTACTCATGGCGGTCCTTATTAAGTGTATGCTATTGAAAAAAGAGACTCATGATAAGGGAAAACTCTAAATGAGAAAAGCTAAAAATGCACTCCAGTGAAAAAGAAGCGGAGTCTGGCTTGGTATTCTGGTATTTTGGTTTTCGTTGTCTAGTCTGAAGGGAGGACATTGGGGTCTGGCTTGATATTCTGGTATTTTGGTTTTCGTTGCCTGGTCTGAAGGGAGGACATTGGAGTCTGGCTTGGTATTCTGATATTTTGGTTTTCGTTGCCTAGTCTGAAGGGAGGACATTGGGGTCTGGCTTGGTATTCTGATATTTTGGTTTTCGTTGCCTGGTCTAAACGATGGACACCAAAATACCAGAATACCAAGCCTGACCCCAATGGCAACAATGTCCGTCTAACGCCTATATTTCCTTTAGCCAATTACGCATTATTCTTACATTTTCAGCTGCTTGTGAATCTTCTACAATTTTGAGTTCAAAGCGATTTGCAA
>JABDDS010000049.1 GCA_013287465.1 Chlamydiota bacterium
TAATTTAGGTTTATCTTTCTCTAGTCAAGTGATTGATCCACAACTAAAAAATGTGGTCTCGGGACGCCATGAAGTGGACTTTGTGCGAGGGGCAACATTAACCGAAGGACGTATCTTAGGAGATGGAGGAGATTGTGGTTTCCGTGCGACAGATAGCGACCGAGAAATAGTTGTTAGCTACCTATTATCTGAGCAGAATAACCCACAAGTACGTCAGATGATCGCTCCTGAAATCCGCGGGTGGCTTGTGGCAGAGATGGATGGCGATGGATCGGATATCCTTGTTTTTGATGAGGCGATCACCCGAGCCCAGAATCCCATTTATGACCGTTGTCAATCTGTTTGTCACTGTTCAAGAAGCGATGCCCTTAATGCAATTAATGATTTTTTCAATTCAGCTCCAGATGCAGATTGGAATGTTTATCGTGCAACGTTATCTCCCTCATTTGCTCGTTTCGAGATCCAGCCAGAAGAGCTTGCTGCCGTACGTGCTGCCATGGGAGCAAAAGAAAACTACCTGAAAGTACAATCTGAAAAGCCTGAAGTCTTTAGACGCTATATAGAGAACTATTACCTTAGAAACCGAGGGTATTTGTTGATTCCTGACAAGATTATGGGGCACACTCAAACAGGGGTGATGGACATCATCGCAGAGATGCAACAAGCTGAAATCCGCATCTGGAAGGTAGATCCTTATTTCGCGAATACCGTCTATTTGCATATGAGCATTAAGCCTTCGCACTGTACTCATCCTCCCTTCGACCTCATCCACAGAGGACTCCACTTCAACAAACTGATCCGTGAACCTGGATTTCAGTTTGCCGGAAACCAAATGAAATTCTCCCCCCTCAAAGACTACAGATTCATAGAAGACCAAAAAGCAATTCCAAAAGCAAGTCAACCGGAAAAAAAGAGCCAAGAAATACCAGCAAATATACCGGAAAGCAAAATAGATCTGCCGATAGTTTCGACTCAACCTGAGATTATTGATGTCGGAGCTCGATTAGAAATAGCAAAGCAACAAGATGCATTAGGCCTTCCCGATGGTGTCAAAGCCCAGTTTCGTTATAAGGAACTATTTTTCAGTTTGCAGCAAGATGATTCTTTAGTTGTTTCTGGCATTTTGGACTCAAATCACCTCTCTCCTGCACTTCAGCCGACGTTGTTGTTTTCTAAAAGTTGTGGTAAGGTAATATTTGATAACGTCAAAATAAAAGGACATCTCGATTTAGGTGATGCACCAATGCATATGTCATGGGCTCCATGGAATCCGGCAATCATCTTTCGTGGCGATAATGAGGTGGCATCTATCACCTCTTCAAGACACACAACAATTAAAATTGAACATAATAGTGAGTTGGTATCAAATTCTCTTGATCTTCGATGTTACATCCTGGTCTCTGGAAAGCTTAAAACTCCTGAATTGTCCTTGCTGAAACTCTCTGGACGCTTGAATATCGACCACACGGGACTGTGCTTACTTAAAGGGGATATTCTTAATCAGGGTGCTATTGAGGTGGCTGCCGGAGGAGAATTCACATCTAAAATAGGAATTTTCACACATCATCACAGCCATGGTTCTCTTAACTATGAAAACAAAGAAGATATCAACATTGAGCACTTTAAAGCTCAGGGAGGAACGATTGTAGGACCTAAATCTAACTTTAATGATAATCGTGCTGAAAGAGATGTTTTTGGTCTATTCGCTCCTCTTCTGTATTTATGGATACAGCCTTCTTGGACGTTGACTGAGTATTTTACTAGTGTCGTTAGACGTGAGTTAAAGGCTCACCCTCACTATTTGAGAAATATTGTTCTAGGGCAAGCTTTATTGTCGAACCTCCATGATACGTTAGGGAAATATTTACGTTTTGAACAACTCATTCAAAATCATCTTTTCGAGTATAGAGATAGAGCAGAAGAGTTATTCTATCCTCTACACTCTGAAATTGAAGGCATGATTTGTAGAGGTGAAGTGATCGATATTGATCGGCTGATGGCCTCTTCTGAGGGGCCTGTCGAATTGTGTACAAGTCTGGGGAGGGGAGATGTCCAAGCTGCTTTTCGGTATAGTGGATTGCTATGTACTGTGGGCAATTGTCAGGCGACTCTGTCGGGCACATTAAAGAAGCCCCCTTTTGAAGAATTTACTAGATTTATCATGCCTCATTGCTCAAGAGGAATTATTCTTGAAGATCTAAAGATCGCAGGAAAAATTACTCTAAATGCTCCATCTGTAAAGGTCCTGGGAACATGCTATATTGATGACTTGGATATTAAAAATTCCAAGGGACCAGACTCTTCTCTAGTGATAGAGCCAGGAGCAGCTCTAGCTGTAAACTCGTTGAATGGAAGGTATGCCTCTTCAGATCTACACGAGATACGTAGTGCTCTTTCGGTGAATGTAAAGGGGAAATTCCAAGTATTACAAAATGCAGTTTTTGATAAGACATTAGAAGTAGAAACCGGAGGAGAATGTCAGTTAAGAGGTCATATAATCAACAATGCTAAGGTTAAGGTGGCTCCAGGAGGAGTATTAAATTCTAAACATGGTGTGTTTTCTCATGAGAAAGAAGGAATACTCACATTAGATGAAAACATCTCGATAGAAATGCTGGAGGGGCAAGGAGGACAAGTCATTAGTGCTTCGGCGGCACTTCCTGAAGAGAAAGAGGGTTTTGTAGGATCTAAACTTATTGGTTCAGGTGCGGATAGGCACTTGATGATGTATGGAGATTTTAATTTTAATGAAGAAAGCTTTAATAAGCTGTTAGAAGAGTCTCATGCTTCCAAAGTTTACATCGAAGGTAAGCTGACTCTGTCTACAAATCAACCGGACTTTACGGAAACTCTCTCCCGCTTGCAAAGTTTCCACTTCACAAAAGGAATTCATATCACAGTTCCTGAATTTAGAGTAGACGGAGATGTCGTCTTAGCTTCTGCTTTACATATCGATCAACCCAACTGTGAGGTCACCATCAATGGCAGTTTGGAAGCAAAAGCCCATCACTGGAATGTCAAGAGCCTGAAATTGGGACTTTCGAATGATCAGATGGGGTCCTTAAGTTCTAGAAGCGGGATTCAGATCATTGCACAAGCTGACATTCATAGTGAATATGGCTCTATCCTTGCTGCAAATGGCGATTTTATGATCGATTCTAAGGATGGTAAGGTGTTTGTTGGCGCGCGCCGCATCGTACAAACTCCTTTAGAGAAGAGTTATAATTTTCCATTTGGGTCAGGAACTGATGCGCTTCGTTGGCTTAAGCCCATTCCAGGGGTCTCTTGGAAGATTATAGATCCTATGGACATGAGGTTTTGGAGGTTAGAGACCTTTCAATCTTGCGGGTGCGAAATCCAGTCATCAGGATCCAGAAGTGGTAAGTATGATCAGTCTCTAGCAAATGGTGCCGGTTTTTTCTCTACCGGTCTGACTAGTGTGAGTGCAAAAACCGCTATCATTGTTGATCATGGAGTGATTAAGGGAAAACATTTTGCATTAAAGACAGATAACGAGATTTGTTTAATAAGTGGAAATGTGGAGGGAGAGTCTTCCGGTTTCTTGGATGGTGTTAACGTAAACATTTCTAGATCAAAACCTTATATTGTTGATCTCGATTATCCTTGCACTCATCAACAGCGCCCACGTCATCCTTATCAGTATATGGAAATAGAGTCTGGGGAGCCATCGATGGTCGCTGTGTTGGAAGGAGATCTCATTCTTGGATCAAGGATTCAAAAATGTGAGGTTGAAGGTTCTGAGTTGTGTGCAACAGGAAATATACTATACAAGGGAACTCCTGCTCAACGCAGTTTTTTTGATTTAAAATGTCGAAGATTGGAACGTTGTAGTGTTCATCTTGATACGTGGCGTGGGAAATATTCATGTAATGCTGCTCATTCTGTGACTCCTGCGCGCGTGACAGCTGGCAAAACAGTTTTCTGGGATGACGATGGACTTTTGTTGTCTTTGAAGGGCAGTTCTGTCACCGGAGGAAGCATAGTGCTCAATGCGGCTAAGATGGTAGCTAAGGGGGAATTGCCTCCTGCAATGCGTAGTAAGCTCGCTCAGGCCTTGAAAAATGCCTCTTTGGATAACATTGAAATCGACTTAGGAAAGTTCATTAAGAGGCTGCTGGATAATAAAGAATTAATCCGTCGTGAGAGCGACGGAGTTATCGACATGCGTTTCTCGTTATTATTACAAGATGAAAGTGAAGAGGACGAAGGGGTGATGCAGAGAACGTTGGTGCCTAGTGCGCGTGGAGCTGCGCTTGATCCTCATCGTTCTTTAGGATCGATGATTACAGCGGAAGCGCTCAGTCGTGTGATCGTTCGTGCCTTTGTGGAGCAGTTAGGTCAACTTAATATTGGAGGTCTTTCTGGTAAACCTCTATTGCGAAGTTTATACCGTGCAACAGCCGAAGAGGAGGCAAGGCAAGAGTCCAGACAACGTCTCCTGGAAGGCAAAAGAGAAGGTCAAGAGCTTGAAGAGTTGGAACAGAAGCGAGAGTTAACACCTGTTTCAGAGGCTGATATAGATCGGGCAGAACAGGCATTTCTTGCATTTGTGTCGACGGCATCCATGGAGGCAGGAAAAGCTGCACTTGAAGGCCTTTCGTTGATTGTTCCCAATCACACACTTCAGATTCAAGATGCTCCCAATTATTCTCAATTTGCGATGCTTGGAGCAACCGAAGGTCAGCTGGAGATCCACGCGCAGACAGCTGACCTTAACGAGATGGTAGTGGTCGGGCGTCGAGGAGTCATGATAGATGCAGCGCGGGGGATAGATATCTCGCGTTCGATCATGAAGGCTTCAGAAGGACCTATTCAGCTGCATGCTGAGCAGGGCGATGTGAAGGTGCAGTCCTCTGCTTTGATGGGAAATGGCGTCCTCATTGGAGGACAGTATGTCACTGTGGAGCTCCTCAAAGAAATTAGAGTCTATTCTTCTGGCGATACGACCGTCTATCAAGAACTTCCTGATGGAGTGGCCTTGGTAGATGCCGGAGAAGGAGATTACATCGTCATTGCAGATAAAAAGTATGTGGAGAAGGGAGTGCTGTCTCGTGGTGAAAACAGACGAATTCATGCGGCCGAAGGAAGCGATATCGGCGGCGTCACTATGACCACACAGATCACTACTGTTTCCACAAGTAAAAAGGGAGGAGGTTTATTTGGTCGATCCAAAACAACGACGACAACATCGACGCATATTTCCCAGACCCATTATCCCTCCATTAGCGACTTTGTAAATGAAATTGAGTATATAAGCCCTGGGGAGCGTGTGGCTTTAACAGGGACTATCCAACGCGCGGGTCAGCGGATCCGTTTTGAGGGAGGAGTGCTCTCGATAGAAGCTGCCCATACCACGACTTCTTCGAGCGTGACTACTCAATCTTCCGGAGGGCTCTTTAGGATCTCCCGTACGAGAGGAGAGGGCAGCAGTGTCACGCGTGCCCATCCGACAGTCCTTGAAAGTCGTGTTATCGAATATATTTCCAAAGATATTTCGTTGCGAGGGGTCGTCCTTAATGCTGAAGAGATCCATTTACTGACAGGAGCGATGATGCTCATCACTGCTGCCGAAGAACATTTCTCTGCTTTTTCTTATGAATCCAAGAGAGTCGGCTTTAAAGGATCGTCAGCAAAAGCTTCAGAAGCAATCGCCGGTAACCATTGGGTGGGTTCCCATGTGGAGGCAGAGCGGCTGGTTTTCGTCGATGAGGAAGGTAAAGCGGTCGATAACCCTCAAACATTAACGACAATCCGTCTAGAGTCTTCTGTGTTAAAAATCCACACGGTGAAAGACGCTTATTTGAACATCCTACAGTGCGCTCTGAAAGAATATCTGCACACAAGTTCTTCCTCTTCTTCTTTTAGAAGCAAAGGATTTAGTGCCCCGGCGCTTTCTCTTCCCCATTTTGAGGGAGACAGCCGTCAGATCGCGATGGAGTCCTTTAATCATGTGAGACAGTATACCGGACACATCAAAAGCGCGGTGAAGCTTGGAAGCCAGTTACAAGCGGGAGACTGGCAAGGGGCTGCAATCACTGTGCTCTCCCAGTTTACGAATGTCTCCTTTGCTCATAAAAAAACGTCAATGGAGCGCGATGTCACAAAATCAGTCCCTTCAAAGTTGGAGATCGACGATTTTCAAGATTCTCATATGGAACATCTGCATGTCGAAGGGAGTGCCACTATCAAGCACGCAAAGAATGTGAGGATTGATCGGGTCACCGTAGAGCCGCTTGTCTCTACTTCTCGGATGACAATGAAAGAGGATATACGATCGTTAACGATCAATCCCTTGAAGCATTCAATTGGACTTGATTCCTCCCATTTTAAAATGGTGGAAGAGCGACTTTCTCAGGAGCATTCGCAGCTGGTGATTGATCATGCCGACAATTTAGAAATCGACGAGATGGATTTGCGAGGACTCGATCTAAGAATAGGTGGTGAACATGATTCTAATGTGATGATCAACAAGCTGAAAGCCGAAGGAACAGTGCAAGTCTACGATTTGAAGACCTCTTCAAGTGGAGGTAATGTTTCGATTTCTTTTGGAGATTGGACCGACAACTGGCTCTCGCCAAGAGAAGGGGGTTCTCATAAGCGAATAGAATCGGTGCGAAGAAGCTTGCTTCGTTTCAATAATGTCTACGGACGCATCAACCACCTATGGACCAAATCGGCGGATTTGGTTGCGGTGGGAGGAGACCTGCAAATCGGTTCTAGAGAAAATCTAGAATTTGCTGTCAATTCTATCGAAGATTCGTGGAAGTCGGTTGTAAGTGAACTCTTTTCTGATCTAGATCTAGTACGTTCCGGCCTCCTCGCCATTAAAGGCATTAACGACGTTCACAACTTGCTGCAGGCACCTGCCTCTCCGCCTGTTCCAAAAGATGTTGAAAAAGATGAGGTGGAGAAAAGTAAACCTTCTAAAAAGCAAGAAGTAGCTAAAGTCAAACGACAAGATAATGATGAAGACGATCACTATATCCCTTCCGATTTATCTATTTCTCGACAGGAAGATGAACTAGAACTTTTGTCTGACATGATCAATCACCCGTTAAGGGAAAGGAACACAATTGATCTGTTCCCTGTAGAGAGAAATGTTTCCACACGTGAAGCGACTGAAGAGCTTTCATTGACTAGAATTCTCGATATGCAAAGGCGAGAACGGATGCTCGCTGCCCATATAGAAGTCCGTCTGTTGTCCGTTCCATTAAGGCTCATTGGTGCTGCGGTGACAGAGACGGCTCGTGCTGTGCTCCCCGACTCTTGGAAGCCGTTGATTAAGGCAAGGGCAAAAGAGGTCGCTCAATGGATTTACCGACAATCTCCCGGTTTATTTAACCGCATCGCCATGGAACTGGAAGCAGGTGCAAGAGCAATCAGTAACGAAACCGGCCTCCCTATTGAAGCGGGACGTGCATGCGTCGCAGATATCATCGGACTAGCCTCAGCCCCTGTAGTCGGAGCTATAGCCGGTGCCACAATTCGCCAACTCAAGAAGGCCGTGTCCCCCATGGTTAAGCCATTGGTTAAACCTTTAAAGGCCTCTGCTGCGCAGATCAGAAAAAGGATTGATATATGGCAAGAGATTATTCTCGCCTATCGAGTATCGAGACCAATGCCAATAACAGCCCTTCTAGATAGATATATCACATGCCAATATAACACAGCATTTACTTTTTATGACTCTTTACTTAGCGAATTAAAGCTTTATAGATATGCACAAGCGAGTAGAGGGAAGCAAACGGTTGTTTACATTATGCCAAAAATGAGAGCAGGGCCTTCTCATTTGCCATATGCTCATCTCAATCTAATGGAGTTTGCTGCAGGGAAAAAATTGGTTGTTGCTCGAGTGAGTAATCCGAGGGCAATCACTCGTATCTTACAACGACAGGACAATATATCTGCCGTTTGGATCGCAGCACACGGTGATTTTGGATGTATTGATTTGGGTAGAGGAGAGCTTTTCAGATTACTTGCTTCTAGGCTTGTGGAAAAATTGCCGATTGATAAATTTACTGAAATTACTAAACTTGTTCTTGAAAAAAGTGGGTTTTCCCGGTTAGCAGCTTCTAGGTTAGTACGCAAGTTGCCGATTGATAAATTTACTGAACTTACTAAACTTGTTCTTGAAAAAAGTGGTTTCTCCCGGTTATCTGCCTCTAGACTGGTGCGAGGATGGTCGGTCGATAACTTTACTAAACGCCCTAAACTTATTCTTGAAATTTGTGAAGCAGGAAAATCTCTCGCTTCTGGAAAACCTGGTTTTGCAGAACAAGTTGCCAAGGAACTAAAAGGGCGAATTAGAGTTTTCGCTACTACAGATTTAGTCAATTGTATGAGAATGTCAATTGGACGGGGTAGAACTGTCCGCTTCTACGATGTCATTGGAAAAGATGTCACTGTTACCTATCCTGCGATCAAAAATGTAAGAAATCGAACTCATAAAGACCCCTCTGCTTTTCAACATTTTGATCAGGGCTTGTTTGTTGTTGCAGACAGTAAAGCCTATCAAAAAACAAGAGAGTCGATTGAGTTGATCGACATCACTACTCCGAGGAATACGTGTTTGACAATGTTAGAAGGAAATGCTGGTGAAACTGTTCGAGGAGTGATGAATTACAAGTCATCTTCTAATCTCAATGGAGATATGGTTATTTGGGTCGGCAATATGATGACCATCGGGGATAAAGGTCCTGTTCCAATCACAGGAAGAATGTTTACAATTTTGAAGGAATATGCAGAAGGAAAAGGAATTCGTAATTTATATTTGGGATTGGAGGATAGTAATCCACAATTAATAGAAATAGTAAAAAGACAGACGCGTCTTTTCACACATATTCCAGAAAATACTCCTAGTAGCCCTATAAAAGAGGCTCATGATGGCTATGTGGTATTTAAAGTGAATAACTTTAATCCTAAACCCACAGGGGTTCCGGTTCCGGTTGTTTTGCCTGGAGCAGCGCCTCTAGCTATAGATCAAGCGCCAAAAATTCTTGAACAGAAGTTAATTCCAGCATCTTGGTTAGGAGAAGATGGGGCTGTAGCAGGATTAGAAAAGTCTTCATATTCCATTTTAGAGGATCACTTAGGCAAACAATTATTCCTTAATATTAATGGTCTTTATGCTGAAAGTGACTATGGAACTATGAGAAGAATATTAAATAAAACTCTTGAATTAGTGAACGAGGCAGGAGTGAATCGCACCTATCTGTTAATCGAATTTCGCGATCAAAGGCTCTATACGTTATTGGAAAGGCAATACAACCTTACTCTCGTTGAAAAACGAGGCGTTGATGGCCTGTATGAATTTTTTGTCAGGCCGGAGAGTTTGCATTGATTAAGGACAAAGGACATTAAGGACAAAGGACAAACGACCCCAAGGACCTTAAGGACCCCAAGGACGCCAAGGACATATGGACAAAGGATCTTAACGGCTCCCTCGTCTCTCGAGTCCTGCGTTTTTTTTGTCCATATGTCCTTGGCGTCCTTGGCGTCGTTTGTCCTTTGTCCTTTGGGGTGCAATTAAATGTGTAGGTTGACAATTTTTCGTGCGCCCACTGCCGGGGCGCTATATCGGAATGGGTGAAACCCCGCTTTCCGCTCGCTGCGCTCGCTTCAAACGGGGCTAATCACATCCCTCCCCACCGGGAGAGGGTAAAGATCCGTGTTTTTATCCCCCTCCCGGCAGGGAGGGATGTGATTAGCCCCGTTTGAAGCGAGCGCAGCGAGCGGAAAGCGGGGAAAACATGATAAATAAACGCGCCCCGGCAGTGGGCGCACGAAAAATTGTCAACCTACACATTTAATTGCACCTTCCTTAATGTCCTTTGTCCTTTTAGCCTTTGTTTTTTATGCTGTTTGTGTTATGCTCGGTCCTATGATTACACAACAAATAAGACGCGACTTTCTTAATTATTTTAAAAAACGGCATCATGCTGTTATTCCCTCTTCCCCCGTCGTCCCTCATGATGACCCCACCCTCCTGTTTACTAATGCCGGGATGAATCAGTTTAAAGATGTTTTTTTAGGTAAAAGTCACCGCGACTACACCCGAGCTGCCACAAGTCAGAAATGTGTCCGCGTGGGAGGAAAACATAACGATCTTGAAAATGTCGGCCACACTCGCCGACACATGACTTTCTTTGAAATGCTTGGCAACTTTTCTTTCGGCGATTACTTTAAGAAAGAAGCGATTCAGTTTGCATGGGAAATTTCTACAGAGGTCTTTGGCTTTGATCCCGATCGGATCTGGCCTACTGTCTTCCGTGAAGATGATGAGGCGTTTGCCCTTTGGGAACACTATGTGCCAAGCAACCGTATCACCCGTTTCGATGAAAAAGATAACTTTTGGACGATGGGCGATACTGGTCCCTGTGGGCCCTGTTCCGAGCTTCTTTATGACCGCGGCGACCATTATGGCACAGGAAAACGTCCTCTAGAGGATCCCTCAGGAGAGCGTTTCCTCGAGTTCTGGAACCTTGTCTTTATGCAGTACAATAGGCAAGCCAATGGAAATGTTGAACCACTCCCAAGACCATCTATCGATACAGGAGCTGGTTTGGAACGGGTCGTCAGCATTAAAATGGATGTTGACTCTGTCTTTGAAACCGACATTTTACGCGGGCTTATCGCCGAAATGGAAAACATTTCAGGTATCGCTTATCACCATGGCAAGCAGCAGCGAGACGCTGCTTTCCGTGTCGTTGCCGACCATTTGCGATGCCTTTCCTTTGCTATCGCTGATGGCGTTCAGCCCAGTAATGTGGATCGTGGCTATGTGTTGCGAAAACTATTGCGCCGTGCTGTGCGCTATGGACGTACCTTAGGATTTGAAGAACCCTTCCTAGCTCGTCTGCTCCCTCGCCTCGTTTCGCTGATGGGCGATGACTACAGAGAACTGGTTGTAGCCCAAAATCGCATTAGCGAGATCTTGACAATAGAGGAAGAAGCTTTTATCCGAACTCTCCGTCGTGGTGGTAATTTGTTAAGCACCATAATGGAAAAGGCGCGCGCCAAAAGTGTCATTAGTGGCGATGATGCCTTTAAACTAAAAGATACTTATGGATTCCCTATTGAAGAAATCGTTTTGCTCGCTAAAGATGCTGGTTTAAAAGTCGACGAAAGTCGATATCAAGTACTTGAGCAAGAAGCCAAGGAACGTTCGCGTAGCACCCATAAATCAACGCAACAGATTGCTGGGGAAAGCATTTTCATCCCTTATATCGAAGCAAATGGTCCTTGTGAATTTGTCGGTTACACTTCTAATAAGAGCCTGAGTAAAATCACTGCACTAATTGTCGACGGGAAATTTGTCCCTAAGATCACAACAGGTCAAAAGGGAATCGTCGTTCTCGATCGGACTCCTTTCTATGCTGAAATGGGAGGGCAGATAGGCGATAGCGGTAGACTTTATTTCGACGGAGTTCTTTTTGAGGTCGAAAATTGTGACTCTCCTTATAAAGGAGTGATTGCTCATAGCGGCACTTTGAAATCGGGTGAACTAACTCTCAATAAGGAACTTACAGCCGAAATCGATAGCGAACGTCGTCAGAAAATTGCCAATAACCATACCGCCACTCACCTTCTCCATTGGGCTCTCCATACCGTTTTAGGCGGGCATGTGAAGCAGGCGGGCTCTATAGTAGAGCCAACACGCATCCGTTTTGATTTCAGCCATCATAAACCACTGACTCAAGACGAGATCTATCAAATTGAAGATCTAGTCAATAGGGAAATTCGAGCCAACACACCCGTGAAAGGATATGAATTGCCTTATGAAGAAGTGCAAAAAAGAGATGATATCAAGCAATTTTTCGGGGAAAAATATGGATCTGTCGTCCGGGTCATCGATATAGATCATTCGAAGGAACTGTGTGGAGGAACCCATACCCACTCCGTCGGCACAATCGGCCTTTTTCGCATCGCAAAGGAAAGTAGTATCGCTGCTGGAGTGCGTCGTATCGAAGCCGTCACAGGAACCGAAGCGGAATTGATGGGACGTCATCAAAAGCAACTGATCGATCGGATGGCAACGGTATTAAAAACACAGCCGGAAAAACTTTTCGAACGGCTTGAAAAATTCATCGAAGAATATAAAGAGCTGCAAAATAATCTTAAAGCTGCACGTAAAGGCATCCTTAACGAATTGATCGCTTCTCTGGTCGGTCAAATAGAAAAAATCAATGGAATCAATCTCATCGCCGCTGAAGTTGCGGTCTCCAATGAAGAACTCACTATCATCGCCGACGAATTGATCAATAGACTGGTCTCCGGCGTCGTGGTCCTAGCAGCAAAAAATGAAGATAAATGTCAGCTTCGCATCAGAGTGAGCGATGACTTAGTGACTAAAGGCATCAAAGCCGTTGACCTTATCAAAGTGCTTGCCCCTATCGTAGAAGGTGGTGGCGGGGGTAAGCCTAATGGTGCCGAAGCAGGCGGCAAAGCCCCTCATAAGATCCCCGAAGCACTAAGCAAGGCCAAAGATCTTTTATAGGAAATAATCCCATTATTACGCGAAGCGTTTGGAGTGCGAAAGTCCCCTTTCGCTTTGTCATTTAAAAGCGAAAGGGGACTTTCGCACTCCAAACGCTTCGCGTAGCAAAATATCGTTATAAATTGAGTGTTGTTATGTCTGTTCAGAAGTCGTCGATTTTTGCATCGCAGAAAATGAAAGAGTTAGAGCAAGAATTGAAAAATGGGACCTCAGTCCTAATCGAAGATTTGTGGAATGCTCCCAAAGCCCTGATTGCTTCTTTAGCTCAAAAAGCAACGGGAAAACGAATCTTAATCCTCACAGGGGCGGGACAGGAGGAATCCAAGCTCTATCACGATTTTTCTTTTTTCACCTCTGTCCCTGTCGTCGATTTTCCAGCTTGGGAGACGCTGCCATCGGAACAGATCGCTCCTAGTCCTGACGTCGTTGGCGAACGCTACCAGGTGTTGCATCAACTGTCCGATCGATCACAACCCTATATCGTTCTTAGCAGCTTGCAGGCATGCTTACAGAAGCTTATCCCTCAAGAAAAATTTCACTCTCTCTACCTCAGCCTTGCCGTCGGTCAATCTTATCCTTTTGAACTTCTCGTCGAAGAATTGATTGCAATGGGATACCAACGGTGTCCTGTAGCGACCGATAAAGGGCAGTTTGCCGTCCGTGGTAGCATTATCGATCTTTTTCCCGTTTCCTCCCCTGATCCTTACCGGATAGAATTTTGGGGAGACGACCTTGAATCGATCCGCATCTATGACCCTGTCGGACAAAAATCAGTGAGGCAAGTCGATGCTGTCGAAGTGACGATGGCACAGGAAATGGAACTCCTAGACAAAAGCTCGGCTCTTGTCACTATTTTGGATTATCTTGGTCCCGATACCCTCATTATCTGTGATGATTTATTGGCTCTTGAAGATCGCTACACCTCTCTTGTAAGCATGGGGGGTGGTCAATCGAAGTTTTTTTTAAAGATAGACGAATTTCTCTCCCTCATCACTCCCTACCAGAAAATATTCTTCAGCCAACAGCCCATTGAAGAGCTGAGTGAGCTGCGAGTGACGAGGAAAGGGAAAGAGAATTTTTATTCCGAGATAGCCCCGATGCAGGAAATTGGTTTTGAAGTTTTAAATCGCCATTTTACCGCTAAGCGTTGGGTACCGACTTTTTCTACTATCAATGAACTGTTGGCTCCTAACCTATCACAAGAACATCAACTGTCGGGAAATGAACTCCTCGTTGCCTTGGGAAGCCTTAGCGAACGCAATGTCCACCTCCATATTCTCTATTCTACAGAGCTCGAAGAGACTAGCTTTCAACGCCGCCTCGAGGAGGCGGGGATCTCACTCCCTCCAGGAACGACTTTTGAAATGGGATATCTGTCAAATGGAATCGTTTTCGATGATATCTCATTGGCGCTGTTTCCTTTAACAGAAATCACGAAACGGTATAAAATCCGCCGACAAAAGCAGCGGAGCACCTACCACACGGCCGTGGCGGAAACCTACGAGCTAGAACCAGGCGAAATGGTGGTCCATTATGCCAACGGGATTGGACGCTTCCTTGGTGTCGAAAAACTTCTCAACCACCAAGGAGTGATGGATGAATTTCTCTCCATCGAATATGCCGATAATGGCAAACTGTACGTCCCGATCAATCAAGCAAACCTGGTCAATAAATACATCGGCTCTGGTGAAGAAGTGCCCAAGATGCATACCTTGGGGAGTACGCGATGGAAAAAATGTCGCGAAAGCGCCGAGCAAGCTGTCGTTGGATACGCTCATGAGCTTCTCGATATGTACGCACAAAGGGAATTAAAGGGGGGATTCAACTACGGTGAAGATAGCCCTGATATGATCGCTTTTGAAGAGGATTTTCCATATACAGAGACAGAAGATCAGCTAAAAGCAATTGCCGATATCAAAAAAGATATGATCTCTGATAAGGCGATGGATCGACTCATTTGTGGTGATGTGGGATATGGAAAAACCGAGGTGGCGATGAGAGCGGCTTTTAAAGCCGTCGTCGATGGCAAAAAGCAAGTTGCTGTTCTCGTCCCGACGACCGTCCTCGCTATGCAACATTACGAAAATTTCATCGAGCGCTTTAGCAACTTTCCAGTTAATATCGGCGTGCTATCCCGCTTTCGTACCCCCAAAGAGATTAAAGCAACATTGGAAGGTGTTGCTAACGGATCGATTGATATCGTCATCGGTACTCATCGCGTCATCAGCGCTGATGTTCAGTTTAAAAATCTCGGACTCATCATCATCGACGAAGAACAGCGTTTCGGGGTACAGGCTAAAGAGCACCTGAAAAAAATGAAGGTGGGTGCTGACTGCCTCACCCTCTCTGCGACCCCTATCCCACGTACCTTATATATGTCCCTTGTCGGCGCACGCGATATGTCCGTCATCAGCACTCCCCCCCAAGACAGGCTTCCAATCAAGACGATTATTGCCGAAGCAAATAGCGAGATGATCAAAAATGCCTTGATGCGTGAGCTGGCTCGCAATGGACAGGCTTTTGTCATCCATAACCGAGTTGAGACAATCTACGAGTTTGCCTCTTCGATTCAGAAATTAGTCCCTATGGCTCGTATCGTTGTCGGACATGGACAAATGTCGTCAGATGAATTGGATCAGGTGTTCCATCTGTTTAAAAATGGACAGGCAGACATCCTCGTATCGACGACGATTGTTGAAAATGGAATCGATATCCCCAACGCCAATACAATTATCGTCGATCGGGCCGATAGATTTGGAATGGCCGATCTCTACCAATTGCGTGGCAGGGTAGGCAGATGGATCAAAAGTGCCTATGCTTATTTGTTAATCCCCTTCAAACGAGCTCTACCCGAAATCGTGGGGAAACGGTTGAAAGCATTGGCTTCTTCAAGCGGTTACGGCGGAGGGATGAAAGTCGCGATGCATGATCTCGAAATTCGGGGAGCAGGCAATATTTTAGGGACGGAACAATCGGGGCAAGTCTCCTCTATTGGCTTTCATCTCTATTGTAAGTTGCTTAAACGGGCCATCTTAACGATGCAAGGTAAAGCCCCCCCTGCCATCGTCGATACAAAAGTAGAATTCCTCGCCGATGCCCGCCTGCCTGAAGCATATGTCAACGAATGGAATCTTCGGATGTCGATCTATCAACAGCTCGGTGAAGCCTCCTCCATGGAAGAAGTCGATGAGTTATGGAAAGAAATCGTCGATCGCTTTGGAGAGCCTCCAGAGCCAGCAGTGTGGCTGTATCATATGACACGCGTTCGCGTTCACGCCTCACAGCGGGGATATACCCTGGTCAAACAAGAGAAATTCACCTTGACAATCGAGAGAATGCAAGGCAAAGAAAAAATCGTC
>JABDDS010000050.1 GCA_013287465.1 Chlamydiota bacterium
GCAGCTGCTATCTTCTGCACTTAACATGCGGAAGTAGTACAAACATACAGAACTTGCGCACTTTCGCGCAACTCCTTTTTTTTCTCGCATGAAAATTTTTCGCAAAATCGACCTGAAAAGCGACTGAAAAGGCAAAAAAATAAAAGATAGGTAGGGGGTGAGGGGTAACGCTCAACATTCATAAAAAAGGACAAAGGACGCCAAGGACACCAAGGACCTTAAGGACGCCAAGGACGAAGGACAGACCATTAAAAGGTCTTTATGATGTCCTTAAAGTCCTTGGCGTCCTTAAGGTCCTTGGCGTCCTTTGTCCTTTTTCATTAATGAGGCTTTGAATCTTTTTTAGACACTTTCTCAAGCTCTTTATTAGCTTCGTAAAGTTTTAAGTACTTATAGAAAGTGGTATGAGCATTGTATGCCGAAATGACAAAACCTTCGTATCCTCCCATAAAACCACGCTGAAATATGTAACACTTTAAAAAAGTATAAAAAGCATGAAGAGATGCTCTCAAAGGAGAAGTCGATTCTTTACCGCAATACTGTTCAGCAAAAAGGGAGGAATAAGATTGCATTTTGGCCAAGAAATCAGAAATCGATGCATACGAATAATGACTGACTGATGCGTCGAGAAAGATGTGACGCATCCCTTCAGAGATAATAGACTCATGCACCTGAGCATCTGAAAAACGGGTCATTGTACGATTGTAAAGGCGAATTTGACGATCAGGATACCACCCACACCATTTAATCCACTTACCGTTGAAGTAATTATTGCGGGAAAAAGAGTAGACAGCTCGTGGATCCAAACGTTGATTTATAATGGCCTGGATAAGTTCGGTGGAGACGACTTCATCGGCATCAATGGATAAGATCCAGTTGTTTTTAGCTGCTGCAGATGCCATATTGTGAGAAGGACCAAATCCGGCAAATGGAGCTTGAACGATCTTAACATTTTGAAAAGTCCGTGCGATATTCAGGGAGTTATCCTTCGAACCTGTGTCATAGACGATGACTTCGCCAAATGAAGCAAGAGCGTGCAACACCTCTTTGAGGTATTGTTGCCCATTTTTTACCATCACGGTGACGCTGATATTTTCAAGATTTGAATTTGACATAACTAGTCAACAAACTCCTTTAATCGGTATAAATGCTATTCTTATTTGGATTGAATATAGATGTAAAGAAAAAAATCTGCGCACCCAAGGCGTTGCAAATTTAATTTCGGAATTGCGGTAAATAAAAAAAATGACTACAACCTCCTTACTAAATTGACGCAAGTTCCTTTGGATAAGCAACTCTCTTTGTGCCTTTGTGTCTTTGTGTTTAATTATTATAGTTTTGCGCAGCAATTCATGCTAACAACTGGTTAATAATTAAACACAAAGACACGAAGGCACAAAGACACAAAGAGAAGACAATGGCCACAAAATGGTTCATCGCAATTGTAGGATCCAACTTGATTGAAACTCTTAAAAAAACAGGCTTATGACTACAGGCATATGGAATATTATCGCCTTCACACGCGGAAAACAGAATTGATTGAATAGTTTCAATTAAGTTGGGTCCTGCAATTTGCGATGAACCAAAAAAATTACCAAAAAAACAACCAAAAAAATTACCCTTGCAACAAATTTAAAAACAAACTATAATTTTATTTAATTAAATTAACACAAGGATTTTTTTATGTCAGATATACAAAATTCAGGACCAGCAATAGCAGGATTTCCATTCCCTCTACCGGTTCCTCCTGCCCCCTTTCTTCCTGCAGTGCTCCCTCCAGTTCTGCCCCCTCCAGTTCTTTTGCCAATTTCTTTTTATGAAAGAGTAAAAAAAATATCATACGAAGCGTTACGTGATTTTACCGTGGTTCATAGTATTGGATTTGCGCTTACCACATTTATTCCACACCCACTTGGATTACCAATACCGACTCAAATACAGAAACTAGAACTTACATCCTTAATAGTCGCATCCTGTTCCTTACCATTAGTTTTTTTTACCCTATGTGAAGGAAAATATCAAACAAGCTTTAAACATTTTGCTTCCTTCGCGCTGAATGTAGTTTTACTTAAAGGAATAATAGCATTAAATCTCCAAAGCGACTTCATGAAAGCATAAGGATTTTCTTTTACTGCCTAAAAACACAAATCGGCATATTATACTGCGAGGCGGTGAATTTTTGTGTTTTGCGCTGCGTGAAAGCTCTCGCGGTTCGACGATCGCAAACGGATGAATATTAATAATATTGATCCGTTTGCGATCGCTCGAACCCCGAGGCTTTGACGCGCGCAAAACGCAAAAATTCACCGCCTCGCAGTATAGCTATCTTGCGAATTGCTGCTAGAAATTTTCTCAAGGGCTTTATTTGCTTCGTAGAGTTTCAAATACTTATAGAAGGCTGTGTGGGCGTTGTATGCAGAAATGAGGAAACCTTCGTATCCTCCCATAAAACCACGTTTAAACAGATAACTTTTCAAAAAAGCATAAATGCCATGCATTGAGGCCTTTAAGGGGGAACTCGATCGCTTACCGCAGTTTTGCTCGGCAAAAAGGGTGGAATAGAGTTGCATTTTAGCCAAAAAATCTGAGATCGATGTAAACGGATAATGATTAACTGGAGCATCAAAAGAGACATGACGCATCCCATCAAAAATGAGAGACTCATGAAGTTGATCATCTGAGTAACGAGCCATCGTACGGTTATAAAGACGGATGCGACGCTCAGGGTGCCATCCGCACCATTTAATCCATTTTTCATTAAAATGATTATGATTATAAAAAGAATATACAGCCTTGGAGTCCAAGCGCTCATTTATAATTGCCTGAATGAGTTCCTGGGAGACGACTTCATCGAAATCAATCGACAAAATCCAGTCATTTTTAGCAGCTGCAGCAGCCATGTTTCGAGTCGGACCAAACCCCACGAATGAGGCTTGAACAATCTTCACATTTTGAAAACTTTGTGCAATATCTAGGGAGCTATCTTTTGAGCCTGTATCATAAACGATAACTTCCCCAAAGGGACCGAGAGCACGCAACACATCTCTAAGATGTTTCTTCCCGTTTTTCACCATTACAGCGACGCTGATATTTTGAAGATTTGAACTTGGCATCTCAGTTGATCACTCCATTTCTTTTTCGAATTGTACCATCGCTAAAAACTCGCGTCAATTAGTTTTTACAAGACGCTTTTGATGGTTCATTAAAAGAGCATCTAATAATGTACCTGTCCACTTATGAACCAAAAGTTCAAGGGCTTCTGAGCGAATGCTTTCAATAATTCCATCCGATTTGTGGTCAATATATAGTTTATCCACAACAAATTGAATTGCCTTCAATATTGGAGGGAAAAAAACCTGTACCACAGTTCCTAACAAGTAAAAAAATAGAGTCCCAAAAATTTGATCTAGAACAGCCTTTACTTTAGGACCGTTCTCCGGAAAGCGCGCTTGGATAAGATCATCACAGTGGGCTTGCATATCATTCCAAGTCGCTTTAATAAATATCCAAAGGCGTGCCATCAATTGGGAGCTAAGCAAGATAGAACACTCGTTGCGAAGAAATTTATGAGTTTCTTCAGCTGATTTTGTCTTAGCGATTTTCTCTGCTGCGACTTCTTCTGGTGTATTGGCAAATTTAAATTGAAATGCTTTAGCTGGTCGACGGATCACTTTGCCATTAGGATGAAGGGTATCTTCTAAAGGAATAAAATCTTCTCTACCCATCTTTCCCTTCCAGCTACCTGGATGAAATTTCGATAATCCATTAAAAATCGCATTGTCGATTAGCTGTACCAATGTCCATTTTGATAAATATTTATCCATTGCATCGCTGATGATTGCCGCGCTTAATTGCTGGACTTTATCTTTGGCAAATACGTACTTGACAATGGGATCAGAAATTAAATCAACAAACTGAGCAACAAGGGTGGTGCATTCCTGTTGAAGAATTTTTTGTTTAGCATCTCTGGCATCTTTAGCCTCTTCGACATCGGGAGCTCTTCCAGCTCGTTTTTCATCGTTCAAAGCATTGTATAACGTCTGGACGAAATTAAGCATCATTGCATCGCGAACTGGGCTTTCTAACATTTTTAAATAAAGTTGCAAGAGTATATTAGGGAGCACTCGATCAATGACCAAACCGCCTACTACCTCTCTGAGTGCTGGAGGAAACGGAAAATCTTCTGCAGAAATATTAGCGAGACTAAATAACTTTGACGCTAGCGGAATAAAGTATTTTTTCAAACGAAAACGATTTTTTTCTTCTGTTGAAATTTTAGAATCAAATAATATGCGGTCATCTTGGGATGCCAATATAGCCGCGGCATCAATAGAGACGCCATCAGCGCTTTTGTCTCTTACATTCTTTAACAATTTAATATAATCTTCGGTGTCATTAAGCATCGTAATCGCAAGGTCTTTCATAAAATCGGGGTTTTCTGTTTCGACTTCATTAATTGACCGGGTTATCTCTGCAAAAAACTTAGCAACAATAGCTTCCACATAAGATGCCAATGCAGGCCATACTTTAAGAGCATCCTCTGCTTCAGAAGCTCCAAAACTCTGAATATTAGCTGAAATGTTTCTTCCTAGATCGCTTGAAGGGTCTCTCAACGCCTCAGATAGTTTTTCACCCTCAGGAGGATCCCCCTTATCAAAATAAGTCTGCAGTAAATTTAAAACAGGCCTTGCCGCCTCATTACTTGAATGGGCTAGATAATTTTTTATCCAATCACTTGAAAACTGACCAACAACACGAGAGGCCCAAAGGGGATGTGTTGTATGATATAGCCTATCGAGAGTCTCCATCGAAGATTCTTTTTCTTGCTGCCAGGATGATAGTTGAGAATAGAGGGACTCTAGAGGCTGAGGTAACAACAACTCCTTGATCGCATCGGCGAGAACTTGTTTAATATTTTCACTTCCCGGTAGCTGACCAAGGGGCAGGTGGTTCAGTATCTGATCTCCTAAGATGCTGTAGAGTTTAGAAGCACATTCCACAAATGTTGGGCTTGCGTCTATTCCCTCCCCTCTTTTAAGTCCACGCAATCCCGTTTCAAGGACGTCGGTAAAACGCAATAAAAGCTGTAATGGGAGCAAATATTTTGGATGTGAGCTAGCTGTTGCTAAAGGAATCTTATCAGTGGTTTCTATTGCATTGACAAGCATTTGTAGAAAAATTGTTTCCGTTAGCTCTTCTAAATAAGCACGGGTATCTTCCATAAAAGCATTATTGATATTGCCAAGAAAAGGGTGTTTATTTATCCCTGCATGTTCAAGAAACAAAGAGACGAAATCTTTTGCACAGGTTGAACACATCACTTCGATCATTTTTGTAATATCTTCTGTGCCGGAGCTCTTCCATAATTGCCTACGCATCATTTCTTCAGAAATTTTTTTAAGGTACAATTCCCGGAAAATTGGTATCGCCATCTCCGTTTTTTCTATATTTTTAGGGTCAAACAATAAGGATTTAAGTTTCTCTCTAAGAGATTCTTTTTGTGTCGGGGTTTCTTTAATAGCCAGATACTGTTTTAAGGTAAACTTTGGCCCAAAAGCTCTGATCTGCTTGAAAATAATGTCCTGAAGAAATTCTGGTACAGGTAAATCTTTTGGGCAGGTTATCCCTACGAATTCAAATAAATCATCAGAAAGCCCCTCAAAAACCTCTAAAATTTCGGGATAACGATCTATTTCTTTATATGGGAGCTTAGCATTAATTTTGGGGTTAGCGCTAACATTACTTTCTGTGATATCTGTAATATAACTTTCAATAGCCGAATTGCTTCTATTAAAAAAAACGCTAAACAAAGAAAACAATTTAATCACAATACGCGTCCAAACATTACCAGAAACTCCTTTAGATGCAGAAGCAAAGACATGGAGCATTAAAGGTTCTAGATACCCGCCTAACAACATAAGAAATTCCCTGACTCCGGGGTCATTAGACTGGCTCAATTCTTTTAAGCAAGAATAGAGCCAGTAGCTGATGTTATCTTTTTCTTCATCTGAACCGCTAAGATGAGAAACAAAGAACTCGCATATTGCCTCAGCGACTACAGAGTCATCATCCGTAAACAGCTTTGGTAAATTTCTTCCTCCATTCTTTCCGATGGCTTGGCTTAGCTTAATTAAGGACTCCCCTTCAGGGACAGATTTCAATCTTTCTACATTGTATTGCTGTTCTTCAAATGGAAGTAAAATTTTTTGATACAAATCAGCACATAGAGATGGAAGCCAATCATTCTCTAATTTTTTCCACAAACACCCAGCAATCCATAAAAAATTAGAAATCGGCAAACCCTTGATTCCTTCAGGAAACATAACATCTAAAAGTTTTTTTACTAGTGGTCGAAACATTGTTGGGTCAATATGACCACCATTCGACTTAATCGCTTCCTTAATCCCAGGAAGATGGGAGCTAACAGTTTTTAAAAACCAGGCAAAAATATCGGGAAGGGATACAATTCGTTTTTGCCCATACGAAGGCTTTTCACCTACTTCGGGTAGGTTTCCAATATTTAAACAGATCGATGGAAGTAATCGATCAATCAAACTAGTGAGAGTAAGACGTTCCTGATCCAACCAATAGTTTAATCCCTGGTGCCACCTAGAGGAACTCATAATCGACTGCAGTCCCCTGGCTAGGGCCGCGGACCCCGCATGTATTGACTCAGAAAGACGCGAAGAACCACTTAGTTTATTGAGGTCCTCATCAATGGATTTTATTTTCGCTTCTGGAGGTTTTTTACACCACATCAGTAATCGGGTAAAACAAATTTCAACACCAGCTACCAGGTATGAAAGGCACCTACAAGCACAGCCATTTGTTCTTTTATCCACAGGCTTAGGAGGACGATTAACGCTCAAAGGAGCTTCTCTTTTTGCCTTTGTAGGAGACGGAATAGTACTTATGGCTCCACAAGCCAACGTGTCGATTGGACCTGTTTGGTGCATTCTCGGAGCGAACAATTGGGGTGAAGCAACTTTCATAAAATCCTATTTATACGAATATTCCACCCTGTTCTCGCAGGGAAACATATCCGCGTTCACTAATAATCAAATGGTCATTTACAGGAATTCCGACGATGAGTCCGACCTGAATCAGTTGCCGGGTAAGTTCACAATCCTTTTTTGATGGAGTTAAATCTCCACTCGGATGATTATGAACGAGAATAAGACTTGCAGCTTTATGGCGAATTGCTGGATAGAAAACTTCTCTTGGATGGACTGACACTTGTGTCAGGCTACCAATAGACACAATGTGCTGTTCGATCACACACCCTTTAGCATCTTGTAAGATCGCAATGAAGAATTCCCGTTTTTCAGTCTGAAGCTGATCTTTTACCAGATGATAAACGTGAACTGGGTGTTCAATCTTATATTTAACACCCGCTGTCTGCTTCGATAAACGCAATCCAAGACCAAATACCGCTTTTAATTGGATCGCTTTAGCTGATCCGATCCCTTTGATCTGACATAATTCTTGGACAGTAGCTTGAGCTAACTGAGCAAGCCCTCCAAAATGAGCCACAATAGTCTGGGCGAGCTGAAGAACTGGGGTTGTCTTTGTGCCGCTGCCTAAAATAATAGCAATCAATTCGGCCGCAGAGAGGGTTTCAGGACCATTTTTAAGCAGTCGTTCGCGCGGTCTTTCCTCTTCAGGCAGACTTAACACTGAATAGGGGTGTTGAATTTCGCTCATTGTGTTCGCTCGTATTTTTTTAAGCGATTCATTATAGCATTTGGCAAATCAACACGCAATAAAACATCATTACCTTCGTACTCTTTATTTAATATATGTCCCGAACGCATGATTTCGCTAACCACCGCATATTCAGATTGAGGGATGCGCAAGAGAGCTACGTGGCGTTGCTTTGCAAGCTCTTCTACCATTGCTTCTAAGAGGTCTTCGAAACCAGTGCGATGAAGAGCGGACACTTTGACGACACGTGGATATTTGAGACATAGACGTTGAACTCTTTCTTGACAGCCTTCACAGGCGTCTATTTTATTTAATACGGTAATGATCGATCTATTTTCCACATTAAGTTGTTTAAGCACTTCGAAAGTTGTTTCGGCTTGCTCTTCCGCCATGGGATTGCTTGCATCGATCAAATGAAGAAGAATATCAGATTGAAAAGCCTCTTCTAAAGTACTTTTAAAGGCAGCTACAAGAAGATGTGGCAGTTTACGAATAAATCCCACGGTATCAATTAACAAAACACTTTGATTATTCGGCAATGTGAATTTACGTGTCGTTGTATCTAGAGTTGCAAAAAGCTTGTCTTCGACAAAAACGCCAGCTCCTGTCAGGGCATTCAAAAGGGTCGACTTACCAGCGTTTGTATATCCGATGATGCCAAAAACGGGAATTTCAGACTTCTGACGCGCCTGACGCTGCATCTCTCTATTTGCCTTGACTTCGTCTATCTCTTTTTGAAGCAGCTCGATCTTCCGTTTTAATATCCGACGGTCGATCTCAATTTGCTTTTCCCCTTCCCCTTTAGTATAACCACCGCCAGAGCCACTAGACCCTCCGGATCCATGCTGTCGGGACAAATGTGTCCACAGACGTTTAAGGCGCGGTGCTTCGTATTTAACTTGGGCTAATTCAATCTGTAGTCGAGCTTCTTTAGTCTGCGCTCTCTGTCCAAAAACTCCCAAAATGACTTCTGTGCGATCAATAACAGAGATACCAAAAGCCTTTTCGAGATTTCTTTGCTGACTAGGAGAAATTTCATCATCAAAAATGACAAGATTAGCTTGATGCAACTTAGCTGCTTCGACAAGTTCTTCAAGTTTTCCTTCCGTCACATACAAAGCGGCGCTATACTGACGAATTGGACATAAAATTTTATGAAGTACTTTTACCCCATATGTCTCAGAAAGAAGAGCAAGCTCCTGCAAATGTTCTTCTGCGACAGCTCGATTCGTTGCTCCCCCCTTATAAACAGAGACTAACAATGCACAAAATTGTTCTTTTGGCAAATTCATTTCAGATCTCTCCGGAAAAACTCAATCGCAACCCGTCATACGCCAAACTGATACTTTTATTCCCCGATAAATAAGCATTGGTGCTATCATGGTCGAGCTCATGAGAAATGTGCATTAAGAATGTTCTTTGAGGGGCTACTCTATTAACAAAATCGACGGCCTCATCTACACTAAAATGCATTGGTGAGGGAGTAAAGCGAAGAGCGCTCAACACCAACGTCTTTACTCCTTTAAGTGCTTTAAAAATAGTGTCCTGATAATCGCGAATGTCAGAAACGTAGGCAATATCTCCGATCCGAAATCCATTCACCTCCATTCCTACTTGCTTATATGAAAAATAACTCATCTGCACCCCTTGAAATACTGTATTTCCTTCGTTTTCTGCTAACACTTGCATGTCAAAATGAGTTCCCATTGGATGATCAAAAAGGTAATGAAACCGTTTTCGCACTTCTTGAGAAGTGCTGAAAGAGACCAATAAAGGCACCGGCTTTCTGTCGACTAAGTAAAGGCTACGCAATTCATCAAGACCGGCCATATGATCATGATGGGCATGAGTAAGCAACACGCCATCGATCGATTTAAGACCAATACGCAAGGCTTGTTCTCTAAAATCTGGACCACAATCGATTAAAAATCGTTTGCCCATAATATTGAGCAAAGCCGATGGACGAAGTCTTTTATTATAGGGAGATTCCGACTTACAAACGGAACAAGAACACCCAACGATGGGCACACCCATAGAAGCTCCGGTTCCAAGAAATAAAATTGAGCCCATATTAGGCAATCTATCAGTCATAAAGCGGTATGAAAAAGTTTAATACTTCAGTGTAAATGCCTTTACGATGAAAATAGACCCAAATGTCGGTAGTATCTTGCATGCGTAACTGCGCGCGGTAATAATCCACGCCTTCAATAAACTCAACTCTTAAAAATAAATGAACAGATGAATACAAAGACTTGTCGACCTCTTCCCGTACATTCAAATCTATAGAGGCAATTTTCGAACTATTAAATTGATTTCTTATATCATCAGAGACATTTTCTAGACTTTTATCTCCACCAACAAGGCGATAGAAAGCCTCATATTGAGGCATATCAACATGCAAACGTTTTACCTGTTTAGTCGATTCATCGTAATAAGAAAACTTCAAGTCATCTAAAACAAATCGCGTACCATCCTCAACAAAATGAAGGGACGATATCCCCTCTGGAGCCATCAGAACGTTCCTTGCTAAATAAACTCCTGAGGGATTATAATAGTGCAACATTCCATACGCCAGTAGAAAAGCCGCGGCAATGCCAGAGCCAAAAACAAATAATAATCGGCGGATTTGTTTATATTTGTCTATCATAAACGTTAGAATACGAGAACCAAGATTTATTCTCAAGGACTTTAAGACCTGATGCGAATTGCTATTTTAGGAGCAGGATTATGTGGGCTTTCGGTTGCGTGGTATCTTAGCAAACTGAAGAAACATGAAATCACCATCTTCAGCCCTGGAGGAATCGGCAAGGGAGCTTCAGGAGTCGCTGCGGGTCTGCTTCATTGTTACGCGGGAGCTCATTCAAAATTAAACTGGAGAGCATATGAAGCTATTGAAGCGACAAAAGAACTTCTTGCCGTTGCAGAAGATACGTTAGGAGTCCCCGTTGCTGATCATTGTGGAATTTTTCGTCCTGTTGTTCGGGAAAAGCAGTTAGAAGATTTTCAGCGATGCGCCGCTCTGCACCCTGACGTCAAATGGGTGAATCCTGATTTGGTTGGATGCTCTAAATTGCCTGGAATTTTCATCGAAAGTGGAATCGTCGTCGACTGCCCTCTTTATATGAATGGACTCTGGAAAGCTTGCGCTAACAATGGAGCAAAACTAGAACCTCGAGCAATCACTAATCTAAAAGAGCTCGATGATAGGGATCTTATCATCTGTACGCTCGGTTCCGCGACACATGTGTTACCTGAGCTTGCGCATATCAAAATGAATTTAGTTAAGGGACAAATTCTAGAGTTTTCTCATGACCCTAACGATTCACCAATGTTTCCTTATCCGATCAATTCAGAAGCTTATCTAATTCCGCGGCCAAAAACGATGACCTACATTGCAGGGTCTACGTTCGAAAAAGATTTTAGCAGTAATGAGCCCGATATCGAAATGGCAACTTCTACGATTATCCCTAAAATCGCAGCTTTTTACCCTTCTATATCAACAAAATCTCTCATCGATTGTCGAGCGGGAGTCCGAGTGGAAATACCTAACCGTCGTCCCCTCCTAACACAAGTTTCAAATCGTTGTTGGGTCCTGACAGGAATGGGATCGAAAGGATTGCTCTATCATGCTCTTTATGGAAAGGAACTAGTAAATATGGCTGTAAGCTAAAAACCTTAAGGATTCCGTCACATATTCTACGCGAAGCGTTTGGAGTGCGAAAGTCCTCTTTCGCTTTTACGCAACAAAGCAAAAGGGGACTTTTGCACTCCAAACGCTTCGCGTGCTAAGAAAAGCTCTTGGTATAGATGAGAAGCTATCGTTTCTCGTATTTATCTTAATGTATCCTTAAAGCGCCTAAGTCTATAGGGGAAGAGTGATTATTGTCAGCAATTTTGTGTTATCACATTTCAACATTGTTTTGTTGCTACGCGAAGCGTTTAACGAAAATCGCCTTGCGTTAAACTTTTTATGCATTTATACCTACGCAGAGCCTCCTTTGAAGCCGTTGCGTGATCGGTCATTGGAGCCGGGTATTTGGTATACCCATCACGATATTGCTCCTTATACCACTCATGAATAGCTTTAGAGGAGAACTCACGTAATTCGGGAATCCATTTTTTAATGTAGATACATTCAGGATCGAACTTTTTTTGCTGATTCCAAGGATTAAAAATTCGAAAATAAGGTTGGGCATCACATCCTGTGCTAGCTGACCACTGCCAATTCCCATTATTCACAGCAGGATCATAATCAATCAAACATCGAGCAAAATACTCTTCACCCCATCTCCAATTGATATGCAAGTCTTTAACAAGAAATGAAGCCACAATCATTCGCACACGGTTGTGCATAAAACCCGTTTTGTTCATTTCTCTCATTCCTGCATCGACAATTGGAAATCCAGTAACCCCTTCACACCACTGTTGATAAGCTTTTTGATTATCAGACCATGTAAGGTTATCAAACTTTGAATGGAAAGAACCTTTAAAAACGTTGGGAAATAAAAATGCAATCGAAGTGAAGAAATCCCTCCAATAGAGAGAACGAATCAGATCGTGATATAGATTCAAGTCCTGACTGATTGCCGCGTACACTTCTCTGGGAGAGCAAACGGTAAATTTTAAATAGGGAGAAAGTCTCGTGGAATGTTTTTCGGCAGGAAAATCTCTTAAACTTGCATATTGGCTAAAAGAACTTAAATTTTTAAGAATTTTAAGAGCTTCCGATCGGCCACCTACCAACTCATTCTCTACAGACAGTTTTGGAAAAGCAGATTTACCTTTTGAAAAAGCTATTGTTCCACAAAAATAATTAGTCCCCCTATTTTTCACTGGCGGCAACACATCTAGCTTTAATGTATTGCGAAAATAAGGAGTAAACACCATATAGGGCTTCCCATCTTTTTTTAAAGTATCTTCAGGGGGATGAAGAAGAGCATCATCAAAAGAGTAAAACGGGATATCCCCCTTTTTACAGATAGCCTGGAGTTTTTCATCTCTTTGCTGGCTATAGGGAGTATAATCTCGATTCACGATCAAAGCATCAATAGACAACTCGCGCATACATCTGTCGACGATCTCTTCTGGTTTTCCTTTAAAGAAAAAGAGTCTTCCCCGCTTTTCCTCTAACTGATTTTCAAGGTCCTCAAGACATTCTGTCATAAATTTTAAACAATGGTCATTTCTCAAAGGGTTTTCTTCAATTTGTTCCGGGGTAAAAATAAAAGCAGGGATCACTTCCTTTGAAGACTGCAGGGCGAAAATAAGCCCGGTATTATCCTCAAGACGCAAATCACGCCGGAACAAAAAGAGAGAACGTTGAAATTTTTTTTCCATTTTTTATCCTTATACCGAACAGCATACCGAAACGCATTCAAAAATCGGATTTTTGAATGCATTTCGGTATAATCCACTAAAATCTAGATATTTATATATATTATTTAAATTATTATTTTACCACAATTATTTTTATGTTAACATGAGTATACCAAAGGTTATTAAACGAAGGAGGATTTATGTGTAGTTGTCATCATCAAGAATGCAATTCAGGTAAATGTGGGTGTGGGTGTGGGTGCAGTTCATGTTCGTGCTCTGAACACGGATGTAACTGTTCTTGCCATGGAGAGAATTCATGCCATCATCACGGACATGAAGATAAATACTCTCACCAACTTCTTGAACTAGCTGATAAAGCATGGATGGAAATCTTAAAAGAGAAGATCAAAGCCGAAATCCTCGTCCAGTCAGGAGATCGACTCACGGAGCTTGCTAAACTCATCGCAGGGACTAACCATAAACGTTGGGCAGCAAAAATGCATGCAAAAAAATCGTGTGCTGAATTTGAATCGCAATTACATGCGGCAATGTGCTGTCACGATAAAGAATGCAAAAAGTAACCACTCCGTCAAAAAGTGGAACTTCCGACGTACCGAAACAGATTCAAAAGTTGATGTTTCGGTATAGTCGATCGGGGTGATTTGAGATCAATCCATCGAGGTTCATCGACGTCAATAAGTGAATCATATCGATATCATCGACGGTGAAACTCCAGATTTCAATGTCCCGTTCTTTGAGACTTTGAATTAACGACAGTGAAAGCATCTTATCCCAAATGGCAAGATGAGTCACCCCAATAGCTGAAAAGCGATCGATAAATTCGAGCTCTTCGAGGATGCCGATGAAGTTGACTTTCACGTGAGAAGAAGCACTACGCCGCTGCACTTCAGCAAGAATCGATGGTGAAAAACTGCCTATAACCAGTTCTGAAGGGAGTTTCTCTGCACTTTCAAGAACTTTAAACACAGCTTCCACAACAACAGCATCAGGGGAAAGAGATTCTTTAATTTCAATCATTAGCCCTGTATGTGCCCAATCAAAGGCAAAGAGATCAGATAGTAAGGGAATTTTCTCCCCTTTAAACTCCTCCCCGAACCAGGTGCCAACATCAAACTCTCTAATTTCGTGAGATAACAACTCATCGACTTTTAAGGAGTGCAAATCGCCTGTAATTCTGCTAATGGAGTCATCGTGAATGACAACAGGAACCCCATCTTTCGAAAGCCTGACATCTATTTCAATAAAATCGACAGACTTGCGCAACGCCGCGTGAATCGCGCTTAACGTGTTCTCCGGAGCTTCTCCAGAGGCGCCGCGATGGGCAATAATTTTAGGACTCATTTCTTAGAACCCAACCTGGTAATCATTTTTTCACTTAGGACGCGCGTTTGTTCCAAGCTGACTTGAAATAGAGTATAAATAACCGCTCCCAAGGAACGAACCGCTAATGCAATCCAACGGACAGCTATTTTCACTCTATCAAAAACTTTAATTGTCAAGCCAAGCAAATACTTAGGAGCAGCAAGAAAAACTCTTCCTACCCAGGCGCTGAATCTCATCCATTGTTCGATAAATAGACTCATTAGCCAAGAGAAAAAGCCCATGGTAGTCGCCGCAACAGCTGCGACGCCTTCGACGATTTTCTTTCCAACTTTCTGAGCAAACTGTTTAAATCCACTTTGCCTTCTCCCTTCCCCTTTTCTTCTTTCCCATGTGGGAATCTTATTCCATGCTTGGACGAAAAGATTGATTGTCATGGTGTACACGACTTCAGCCGATTGTTTCACATACTCCGTTGTTTTTTCCCCTGCTTTCTGAACCGCTTCAAAAGCTGGCCGAGTCACTCTCTCCAATCCTTCAACAATTGACCGACGCGTATCCACAATGGATTGAACAACAGTTCCCCAAGCTGATTTAAATGTTTCATTGATAGGTTTAAATGTCGTCTGCATCCAAGTCATTACTGGTTGAATTACTGCTTGTGTTGCCACTTGAACTTGATGAACCACAGGAACAAGAATCGACTCTCTCACTTTTTCAACAACTTCCCTGACTCTTTCAGAGACGACAGCAACAACATGTTCTGTTCCGCTTTTCATCGATTTTAGAAATTCACCTAGATAATAGATCGGTGCCACCACTGCCGCAATTAAAGGTGTCACAACAGGTTCTGTAAATGCACGGATAGCCTCGCCTGCACCGAGAACTGTTTGTCCTGCCGCCTTAGCAAAAGCTGGCAGCGCTTCCTTGAGTTTGGAGACGACAGGCAAAGAAATTTCACTTAATTTATTCTTCACTAACGCAACTAGGGCAAGCCCTTGCTGAATAGCCTCACCTATTTTTTTACCTACTCCACTAAAGGAAGAGGCGACTATTTCGACAAATTTTTTAGCCTGATGATTTCCGCTAGTTAGCGCATCCCCTAAAAACTGTTCCATCAATTCACGCATGACATCCTGTACTCTCGACCCAAGATCGTAGAAAAAGCGTCCGATTCGCACAATTTCGTGAGTAATAAAGGTATAGGTTTTAGGTAAGAAATTCATTACAAACCACTTAGGAATTCCATATAGACAAAGATAAGGAGGAATCATGATCGCAAGGAACATGTACTTACCCACTTGAACAACAGCAACGAAGGACTCATGAGGAAGCTGTAATCCCGTGGTTTTTGTGGTCATTTTAACCCCTTCCGATTGGACGGGCTGCAAAACATCCTTCGGATCTGCCAATTGTTTAACGGGAGCATTGCGATTACCAGCTACATTGTAAAGAGCTGAGGAATCGTCATATCG
>JABDDS010000051.1 GCA_013287465.1 Chlamydiota bacterium
CTAGAGGTTCAACGGGGCCGACAGGGCTGGTTGGGTTAACGGGTCCTACGGGTGCAACAGGCTCTACTGGTTATACAGGGAATACTGGATTTACTGGCTCTAAAGGCTCAACGGGACCTACGGGACCGGCTGGGTTCACAGGTTCTACGGGTGCAACAGGCTCTACTGGTTATACAGGAAGCGCTGGATTTACTGGCTCTAAAGGCTCAACAGGGCCGACAGGGCCAGCTGGGTTAACGGGTCCTACGGGTGCAACGGGCTATACCGGTTGTACAGGAGGTACCGGACCGACGGGGCCTACAATTACTGATTTTGCTTCTTATTATGGTGGTTTTGCAGGTCAATTTGTTTCAGGTGCTCAGGTAACGCCACTAATTTTTAGTACAGAAAATGTTACTCATGGCTCTAACATTAGTGTTAATACCACTACAGGGGATATAACCATCTCTGTAAATGGAACTTATTTATTTAGTTTTTCTGGGTTGGTTTACTTAGCTAACATCCATGGCACAGGATTTGAGACTCTTTCATTTCAAGTTGGCTTGAAGGAAGGTGGTTCTTTTGTTCAACCACCCATACTAACAGAATCTATTTTCGAGGTGGAAAATAATGAATCTGGAACGACTACGACATTTAATGCGTTACAGTTGGTGAAAGTCACCAATTCTCCGGTTACTTTTCAGGTGTTATTTACTAATACTGGTGGTAATATTTTAAATCCTTACTACTCAGTATTAAACGTACTCCAGCTTGATTGATGCAATTTATCTAGCAGGGGTGAACATGTTTCGGTATACAACAGTTTTGATGCTACTCTTTACTTGCATCTTTCATTCCATCCTCGCCACAGAAACATATAAATACCCTGTCGATGTGTGTTTCATGGTTGCCGATTTAAAGTATAGTGCTAAGCAGGGAGTAAAAATTTGTGAAATTCAGCAGGGATCTCTCTCTGTATTTAATGGAGATGCATTTCGAGATCCAGTGGATGGATCAATTTATAAAAATTTCCTTCACGCTCTTTCTTTATATAATCAAAATGGATGGGTTGTAGCCGATTATATAGCAGATAAAAATTTAGTTTCTGCTTTAGCAAGTTCTCCTCTTTGGCAAACTCCCAAAGATATGATCGCTTTGCTTTCCGATTCAAGTTTTACGTATCGGGCCAAGCAGCCTGTGAAAGAGATAAATGACCTTTCTTCTTATCAAGGATTTTTATATCAGAGTTGGTCTTATTTATCTGCTATCTTTGATTTTGAAGACAGGTTTTCTGGCATGGTTGTCGTGGATAAATCTAGTTTTCCCTTCTGGGGTGATAAATATAAGATGACACAGTTATTTGCTGATGATGAAGTGCTTTCTACATTTAAACCAAAATGGGGAAGTTATAAAAAAATATATAGTAAAGAGCTTGCTGAAAAAGTTGCAGAAGATCTCCAATGCGATACATTTGTCATTAAGCCAAGGGGGGAATGTTTAGGGAATGGAGTCATTATTACTTCAAGACAAAATTTAGATGATGTTCTGTTTTATATCATTACTAAAAGTGGTCAATTGGCAGATAGTCAAGATCCTGCTTACGTGGTCTGGAAACAGGATCCTTTTGATAGCTTTATTGTGGAAGAATTTGTGATCTCTGATCCTATTGCGGTTCCTCATTTGGGCAATAAAATATATCAGCCAACTATGCGCATGGCTTTTTTATTGGTCTATCATCAACATTGTCATCATGTGCATTTTCTTGGCGGATATTGGAAAACACCTTCGCTTTCTATAGAAGAAGAAGGAGACTTCATGCAGAAAAATAAAGACATTTGTGAGCCCCCCTATTACTGTGCTGTAGATCCGAAAACTATGGAATCGGTGGAAAATGATTTATTGATCGCACTTCCTTTACTCCACAGTAAGATGTTACGATTTTGTTCTGATTCAGAAGGGGATTTTACACCACTGAACAGGAACAAATTCCAATTTATACTGGAAGAAAGAAAGAACTATTCACCACCGAGGCACTGAGATCACTGAGAGAGAATGAGACTGGGAGGGAAATATTGAAAAAAAAGTCTATTATGTAATGTGTAAATTTTTCTCAAATTTCTCATATCCCCCCTCAGTGATCTCAATGCCTCAGTGGTGAATAGTTGCACAAAATTTTCGTTAAAGTAGAGCGCAGGAGCTTTTTTAGAGGGGAACGTGGGATTTTGCTGACATAATGAATGTTTCGTATCCGCTCAAATGGAAGAACCTGTTCCTTAAATTTTTCCACCAAGTGATTAATATATTCTTTGGGAGAGTTGGATGTTGCAGCTAGGTGGATTGTATGTCCAAGTCGTTCATCTGGCAGGGCGATGAGGGCGATATCGCAATTGCTATTGTAAGGCAGCTCTAGACGAATGCTTTCGACGATTTTTTCTAGACGCAATAGGTTGCAGCTCTCTCCTCCGATTTTAATGAATAGTTCTCCCCGACTTACATTCCGAATTTCTCCATTCACTAGTTCTGCTTTGTCTTCCGTAGTGAACCAACCATTTACCAACGGTGCATTTTGCAGAGTAACATCAATGGAGGCTGTAAATAAGGCAGGGCTTTTAATTTTAATGTAGCCATCGTCGTTCAATTCCAAT
The DNA here is from genome assembly GCA_013287465.1 of Chlamydiota bacterium. Lineage (GTDB taxonomy): Bacteria > Chlamydiota > Chlamydiia > Chlamydiales > Parachlamydiaceae > JABDDS01. Next base: position 2,625 of record JABDDS010000051.1, read on the forward strand.
TTGACGTGAGAAAGGGGAGTAAGAAGCGGGAACACCTCTCTTTTCCATGAATTTAAAGGAGCACATGCTACTTGTGAAGCACATTCTGTAAGTCCGTAAGAAGGGAGTATTTTCCATCTCATTTGGATCGCTTTTCGGTAAAGAGCTTCATTCAGAGCTCCTCCACCGACAATAACAGCACGTAGGGATTGTGGAGAGTGGTATTGTCGGTTGATTAAGTCAAATAGCTGTGCGGGAACGAGGGAGGTCAGCGTGGCTTTTGTCTCGGTGAGTTTATTAAAGAAAACATCAGGATCCCAACGCTCATCGATTGTAATGACTTTAGCTCCGCTCAGGAAAGCTCTAGCGCTGATTCCTAGTCCACCGACGTGAAAAAAAGGAAGAACATTAAGCCAAATATCTTCTTTAGTACTTTTAAGGTGCGTATTGACAGCTGCAGCTGATGTTAAAACAGCTTCTTTTGTAAGAGCAATGAGTTTGAAGTTGCCACTAGAACCCGATGTGCAGATCCAGATGAGGTGTTGAGTTGTTGGGTATTTTGATGCGGCAAGGAATAGGCGTTCTTTATCACTTGCCGGCATCCGTGGATTTAATAGGATGTGGTTTTTGTCGGAATTCCAATCTATCATCAGTGATAAAGAGAAGGTTTTTTCCCTTGCAGGCAAGGTGTTAAGGCTGTTCCCCAAGGCAGTGTTAAATAGTAGATTTCTCCCGATTTTCGTTTAATCTCTAAAATTCCTTGTCCGCCTTTACCCTTGCCAGCTGTTGGAGCGTAGTGAATGGGTTTGCTTGCTGTGTATGTAGGTTCGGCTGTGACTGTTGTGCCAACGGATGTGGATTTGAGTTTGTAAACCTCCCCTTCATTCATTGTAGGCAATTTAATTTCGTAGAGAGTTGGGGACGTTTGAATCAGCTCTGCGCGCAATGCGATCCTACCATCATTATCTCTGAAGATAGCGGGGGATGGAACTCCTGAAATTTCTTTGTCAACAGTGCCGTCAGCTGTTCTAAATCTGTAAAAAACGCGCTCTCCAGGGAGAAATCCTTTGGAGGTAGAAATAAAGCTATCTAGGCGTTGCTTTGGTTCTGTCGATGTCAGATAAGACCCATCATCTTGAATAATGAATTTCGCAATTTGCACATATTTATCTCCTGTATTGCCCGCTAAACGCTTAACTTCAAAAATGATCTCCTTGTTTTTAGGATAGTCTTTGAGAGATAAGATGAGTTTATTAAATTCCGGATCTTGATTATTTAGGTGTTTTAGATGTGAAAGGAGATGAAGAGACTCAGCATCGTGAAAAACAGCTTTAATAGCTGGTTCTTTTTCGGCTATGAGAGGGGAACACACAAACGAGGTTAAAAGAGTTGCAAGGATTGTGTATGTAGAGGCTTTAGACATGATTTCTCCAGTTGAAGTGATATTATTTATTTTTGCTTGGCACTTAATGCTAGTATGACCCAAAACCAACCAAAGAGGATAAGGTCAATACCGATAAATAATCCAAAAACCCATAAGCCGGTCTCAGGCCATCCCTGCCAGATGAGGAGGCCAAGGACAAACTTGACAGTTCCGCTAAAAAGCGCCCATCCCCAGAACTCAAAACGAGTCATAACCGAAGTGATCATTCGGAAAAGCCCGCCGACGATATAAAAAGCAGCGAGCAGAAGAGTGAGGCTGATGGCCCCTTCGATAGGGTGGATAATTAAAAAAATGCCAGTGACAGTATATAGAATTCCCGCTAGTAAAGAAAGAAAAAAACCACTCCATTGACGCATCCAAAAAGCGTAGATCGTTTGGACGATGCCACCGGTTAGAAGTAGGCTGCCAAGAAAAATGACAGAGACAATTGTCGTCGTCGTGGACATGCCAACGGCGAGTACACCAAGGGTGATGAGCAGAAGACCTAAAAACAAAAACCAACCCCAGTTATTTTTTAGATCATCAAGGTCGTTGAAATTTTTAGAAAACATTCCGAAATTTGTGGGCGTATTCATATGAACCCTCCTATTTTTGTTTGTTCTCTGTCTATCAAACTAAAAATAAATGGGCAATAAAAAAGAATGGTTTTGCATCAATTTATTGTCTTTAATTGTCGTTTTTAGGATGATGAATTTTTCATGGGGAGACGCTTAGATTAACTTATAATTTAGGGAGAAAAAATATGGAACCAGGACGAGGGGCAAGTTTTGTTGTAGGTTTCGATGTTTCACTCAATAACATAGAAGTAAACTCAGCCGTACGTGCTTTAGCAGGTGGTAGGATGGCGGAAAAATGTGGAGGAGATACTGTTAGCTGTACGGACATTGATGTTTTACGAGACCAAGTTCTACCATGTGCTCCAAATCCAGAGCGCCCGCCACCTCCTCCAATTGCAGGAAGGGGTCAATTGTGTCAAAGTCAACCTCCTCAAGCTCAAGGAGAATCCGGTCCCTTGCATAGACAATTTTTTTTGCCAAGCAGAGATCCTAAAGATTCTGCTATGCAATTGCTAAATCCTGAACAAAATATTCAACCTCAAGAAAATAAAACTTCTGGGGGATCTTTTATGTATTTCGCACTTTTTGATCCTAAAGGACTCGACCAAGGGTTTTTTCATTAAAGATATTTGATAGCTCTACAACACTATGTAGACAGGTTGAGCTGTAGAAGTTGAGGCTATACCTTAAAGCGTGGTATGACAGCATGCGCACGGATTTTAACGCAAAGACGCATGGTAGAGGGTAGTAGGCGGGCGCGTGGTATGACAGCATGCGCACGGATTTTAACGCAAAGACGCAAAGGCGCAAAGCCTACGGCTATGCTAAATAGCTATGAAAAGTTTTTTAATTTCCTCGCAAGCTCGGGTCTTAAAAAAAAACTCTTTCAATGGGGCTGGGGCCCCATTGAAAAGAATAATTTGGTTGCTGAGCTTGCGAAGCAATCAAATTGATTTTAATGCTTACAAATTTTAAAGTGGCCGTAGGCTTTGCGCCTTTGCGCCTTTGCGTCTTTGCGTTAAAATCCGTGCGCATGCTGTCGTACCACGCGCCCGCCCATACCAAACCCTACCATGCGTCTTTGCGTTAAAATCCGTGCGCATGCTGTCATACCACGCGCCCGCCTAACTACCCCCTACCATGCGTTTTTGCGTTTAAATCCGTTGTTAGTTGCACCTCTCTAAATTTGTATATTTTTTTCTTGCTTTTCTTTCTATGTTGTTTATAATGAGTCTTTCATAGGGAGTGTTCCGCAGTGACAATTATTTCGTTAAAAGACAAAGAACTTGATGATGGGTTATCGCTTCAGCAGCAGCTGCAGCTGTTCAACGACCTTCAAAATGCAAAAAAAATGCTAGAGAGGCGGCAGCAAGAAAAGCAAGATGCCTTAGATGAGATTTCTGCTCTCCACGTGCAGTTTGCCATTTTGAAAAAGAAAAATAGCGAAGTGCAGTCTCTTCTCACTGCCTCTGAAAAAGAGAAGCAGGTGTGGTCTCTCAAATATAATGAAGCGGCCGAAGAGCTGCTTAAAGCTAATCATACGATTCTTCAAGCAGGTGAAGAGGCTGAAGAGCGCCTTCAAGTCGCCCACCAGCATTTAGCTAAAAAAATGAAAACCGTTGTCGAACAGACAGAGAAAATGGAAGAGTTGGAAGCTAAGATGAGGGAGATTTCTGAAGAACGCGATCTCTTCATGAAAAAAGTTGACGAGTTGACATTGTCTTTAGCGCAGCGATTAGAAGAAGAAATGATCGTTCAAAAACAACTGGATGAAAAAATACAAAATGCTGAACAGCTGGCAAGCAGTTGGGAAGAAAGATATCATCAGCTTTATAAACAATTACAGGAAAAAGAAGCCTATATACAACAAATTGAACAAATTAAAAATAAATATCACCAGATGGAAACCCTTTGGAAAAGTTTTGATTCAGTCAATATAGCTTCTAATGCCAAGCAAGAAGAAAACGCTCCTTCCACTTTGAGAGCCTATCAGAATCTTTTCGTCAGTTCTTTTCCATGAAAGACAAAAAGAAACAGGTCATCATTGGCATTGACCCTGGGACCCAAGTCACTGGGTATGGCATCATTGAATTGGTGGATGATTCTTACCGAGCGCTTGATTATGGTTGCATTCGCCCCCCTTCTTCGCTAAAATTATCAGATCGCTATCTCATTATTTTTAATTCAATTGAAGAGCTGTTGGAGAGGTATAGTCCAGCAGCGCTTGCGGTGGAAACCCAGTATGTTTCTAAAAATGTCCAAAGCGCAATTAAGTTGGGAATGGCAAGAGGCGTTGCCGTTGTCGCAGCAAAGCGAAAAGGGTTAACTATTTTTGAATACGCTCCTAGCCAAGCTAAGGTCGCTGTTGTTGGCAATGGTTCGGCTAGCAAGGAACAGGTACAAGGAATGGTCAAATTGCTTCTTAACCTAGCGGCAATACCGAATCCTCCTGATGCGGCTGATGCTTTAGCCCTTGCAATTTGCCATGCACATTCGATGCGGTTTCGTGAAATCAATGATCGAGAGATATAATGTTTGCTTATATTAAAGGGACCCTTGTCTACGCTTCTCTTGTAAATGTGACGATTGATGCCGGAGGGGTTGGTTATAAAATTTTCATTCCGGCAAACGCATTTACATCGCTGCCACAGGTTGGATCTGATTGTGTGCTACACACTTCATTTGTTGTCAGGGAGCAATCTCAAACTCTTTATGGGTTTAACTTTCCTCAGGAACGCGATTTCTTTGAAGCGTTGATGGGAGTAACTGGGGTGGGTCCAAAGTTGGCGTTGGCATTGATTGGTCATATGCCTTTAAGTGACCTTCGACTGGCTATTATAGAGGAAGATATCCCTGTTATTTGTCGAGTACCAGGAATAGGAAAAAAAGGCGCAGAGCGATTGATTATTGAAATGAGAGATAAAATTTCGTTGCATATGCCGACATCGGTGAGTGATTTGGCAATTAATGTATCTTCTGATCATCGTTCTCAGACCATTAATGATGCGATGGCAGCTCTTATTAATTTAGGGTACAATCAAGCCACGGCTCAGAAAGCGATTAAAAAATCGCTTAAAGACACACCTGAAGCAATTGATGTCTCGGCTCTTATTGCCGGAGCTCTTAAAAATGTCTAAAGATATTTCTGTTCCGATCTGGAAACAAGTTCTTCGTCAGAATTTTATTGATATTTCTAAATTAGCTGATTTCCTTTTGCTGAATCCTGAACAGCGCATGGACCTTCTGCATCGACCTCGTTTTGTTTTGAATCTTCCATTTAGGATTGCTGAAAAGGTCCCTAAGGGGGATATTAATGATCCTATTTTGAAGCAGTTTTTACCGACAAATGCAGAGATGTCTATCGACGCAGGTTTTTTAAGAGATCCCGTGGGCGATACTAACTGCCTTAAAAGTGATAAGTTGTTGCATAAGTATTTTGGAAGGGTATTGATCGTCACCACCGGTGCTTGTGCCATGCACTGTCGTTATTGTTTTAGGCAAAACTTTGATTATATTGTGGAGAAGGGTTTTAAAGAGGAGTTGAAACTGATTGCAGAAGATCGTTCGATTAATGAAGTGATTTTAAGCGGGGGTGATCCTTTATCCTTAGATGATCGGACATTAGGTGATCTGTTAAAGCAAATTGAACTGATTTCTCATGTAAAAAAAGTTCGTTTTCATACCCGCTTCCCCATTGGAATCCCCGAACGGATCGACGAGAGTTTTTTATCTCTTCTAGCTAATTCCAGGTTGCAGTTTTGGTTCGTCATCCATGTGAATCATCCACGTGAATTCGATGAGGAGATTTTTGCAGCGTTAAAGGCCGTGCAGCGCTTGGGAATACCAGTATTAAGTCAGTCGGTATTATTGCGTGGAGTGAATGATAGCTTTGGTGTACTCAAGGAGTTGTTTGAAACGATGATAGATAGGGGAATTATTCCTTATTACTTGAATCAACTCGACCGGGTACAGGGAGCTTCTCATTTTGAAGTCCCTGAAGAAGAGGGAAAAAAACTCATGGCAGATCTTGCTGCAGTGCTTCCGGGGTATGCCATTCCTCGATATATTCGGGAAATTCCAGGGATGCCAGGAAAAACGCCGATAGACCTCTTTCGAAACTTAAACCCTTAGCTTGATGCATATGGGCAGAGGCACGGGATTACAGTCTATCTTTCTAGCAGATCCTTATTATTTCTCCATGAGGCTGCCCGAGTGTGTTTCATGTAATCTTTGTGACTCACAATCCACACTTCTGGTTCGGAGATTAAATTTTCTGATTGGTGAATCGCTTCGGTAAGGCAGTCTGGGCCTGTTTTATAAATGATGTCATAGTCTCCATTGTATTCGGGAAAAGAAGCACATCGGATTTGTAGTAACTCTAAAATATTCCAAATCAACGGATGTTTCGCCTCGGCACCAAATGAGAAATTGGCTAGGCGTCTTGGCAATTCTGGTTGTCCCTGACGAATTGGGTAGAGGATGACTTTTTCTAAAGATTTTTTTGATGCCATGTGTTCGATAAAAAATATTGCTCGGGCGTTATGATGATTTTTTTGCCAATCATCGAACAAACATCCTTTTTTAGGCTCACAGTCGAGATCAAAATAAAACCCTCCATATTCATACACGATGAGGTAACGGGCTAGATCGGCTTTTTGCACTTTTCGATCGAAGGTTGCAGCGACTTCTTTGAAAGCGGGGTATTTTTCTAATAATTGATCAACTTCTTCTCCATTCCAGACATGCACTGTCCATCCTTGTTTTTTCCATTCGTTGACGTTTGCTTGAAAGGAATCAGGGAGGTCACCATCATCCCATAATCCATAGCAAAAATGTGCTATGGGGGGGATATAAGATGGATTTTCTCCATTAAGAAGGTTAAAAAAACAGAGAGAAAAATGGAGTAGCAGCACTTTTATTTTCATATGAATCTCCCCATGAGAGTTTTACGAAATTCTACCAAATGTTTTTTTATTTGCAAGCTATTATGAGTTGTGATGGTATCGTTTTCTTGATTTTTTAAGAAATATAGAGTAACATTCGATGCATACTAGAAATAGTAATTGTAAAAATGTAAATATTATTGAATTTTATTTTGTAAATATAAAGGAGTTATTATGACTAGTCCAACAGCATCACCTGGTAAATTTGTTCCAGGACTTGAGGTGATAGGGGAGACACAACCGCTTGCCTCGGCACAGCAAACTTCTTCCCTAGTGTCGCAACGGCCAACGCTTCATGGTAGAAGACTATCTTGCCCTTCGTTTTCAAGTTTAGCATCAGCTTCCTCAAGGAGTTCGGCATTGAGCTTGGTGTCAAATACTTCTTCGGCTGCTGTGGTTTCTTTTGCCGGGTTAGGCTCCGGAGAAGGTGATTCAATAAGATCAAGGCAACTTTCTCGATTAAAGGCTCTTGCAAATGGCATAGATCCTGTTGTTTCAAGGGGGCAATTCGTAGTAGATGGACGAATGCTTACTCGATCGCCAAGTCCGGTTTCCCCAAATCCTACGGCTGCTAGTTTTGGTCGAGTTGTTGTGTCCTCAATGTCTCCCCCAAAATTGGGTTTAGGGAGTGATCCAACGAGACAAAGGCGCCTTTCTCGAGCAGAGACTGTTAAGGCGGAGATAGCTAGTGCGGCAGATCCTGCAGCCGTTGACCCTGTTTTTGGGGCGTTTCCAATTAAGCCGGGATTAAAAAGCAGTCGACGAATGTCTTGTCCTCTTCCCTATGCACATCAAAGTTAGATTTGAGACACTTGCATTTGAGCGCACAGGTTTTAAACGCAAAGACGCAAAAGGGGGATAACCTTTGGCTATCTATTATCAAGATAGCCGCGGATGCGGCAAAAGCATGTAGCCATGGGCGTGAGCCCATGGAGAAGTCTATTAAACCTAGAAACGGCAGTTGAAGGCAATAAATTGATACAATCTTTTGAGCTATAATCACTTCCGATGGGGGTTGCCTTCACCTTTTGGGAATGATCAACCCCCATCGGAGGTGATTCTAACTCAAAATCTTGCATCACTTTATTACCTTGAACTGCCGTTTCTAGGTTAAAATTTCTGGATTATATACTGCGGGGCGGTGAGTTTTTGCGTTTTGCTTATCCAAAACTCGCGTTTATTAAAGTAAAAGCTTGCAAAATAGAGTGGTGTGTTCTAGATTCAGGAAAAGTCATGGGTATAAAATTGCCCCCATACCCAAAAACAAAAAAGGAAACTGAATTATGAAAGATTATTCTTCCCATTTTTTCAAACGTTTTTTATTATTCATATTGACCATCATCTTCCATGTTGATGTCATATTTGCAGCGGTTTCTACTCCTTCTCCGATAAGATTGAGCGGTCATATTCCCGCCCAGGCGGTTGCTAATGCTGCTATGATAGAAAATCTCGATCCTTCTACCAATATTCCTTTGACTTTTACTTTGCCGCTGCGCAATCAGGAAGGGTTGGGCACCCTGTTAAAACGTCTTTATGATCCGACCGATGAGCTTTATGGTCAGTATCTGACTTCAGAAGAATTTGCTGAACGGTTTAGTCCTACTCAGAAAGATTACAATAAGGTCATAGCCTATGCACAAAGCTTGGGATTGACTGTGACAGGAACCCATTCCAACCGCATTTTATTGAACGTTTCGGGTCCGGTGACAACTGTCCAAGAAGCTTTTAATCTCGATCTCCATCATTATCAGGCGCAGGATGGGCGGAAATTCTATGCTCCCAGTAAGAACCCTGAGGTTTCAGCTTCTATCGCCTCTATCATTGATGGCGTGGTGGGTTTGGATAATTCAGCTGTCTTTCGTTCTTACAATCGCAAAAAACCGGTAGAGGAAGGAGTTGATGCTTTGGCGCCTACTCCTCAAACGTCACCTTCTGGTCCTGGTGGTGGTTTTTCTCCTAACGACATTATCACAGCTTACAATCTTACAAGCTTGTCTGGGGTCACTGGAACTGGTCAGAATATCGCTTTATTTGAGCTTGGAACTTACCTTAGAAATGATATCACCACATATGCGACTTATTTTAATTTGCCTACTCCTAATTTGACAAATGTTTTGGTTGATGGAGGAGCAGGACAGAGTGGTATCGATCCTGAAGTAGCTCTTGATATTGAACTTGCGATTGCTCTTGCACCTGGGAGCCACATTTACGTTTATGAAGGGCCGAATTCGGCTCAGGGAGTGATCGATACATATAACAGAATTGCCACGGACAATATCGCTAAACAAGTCAGCACTTCATGGGGGTTGGGTGAAAATTTGGCAGGCAGTTCATGGCTAAATGCTGAAAATGCTATTTTCCAACAGATGGCAGCTCACGGTCAGACAATTTATGCCGCCTCAGGAGATAGTGGTGCTTATGGTGATTATCAGTCTACAGGTTCCCTCGCTCGCGTCGTAGAAGATCCTGCCTCTCAACCGTATATGACGGGCGTTGGAGGGACATCTCTTACCGTGAATTCGTCAACTGGCGCTTGGCAGAATGAAGTCGTTTGGAACGACTCTCTTAGTTATGGAGCCAGTGGAGGTGGAGTCAGTGGTATTTGGACAATCCCTTCGTGGCAAGTAGGCTCTGCTACTAGTGATATTCAGTTTTCAACAACTTATAGAAATGTTCCTGATGTTGCACTTAACGCAAATGAATATACTGGTTACTCCATTTATTATAATGGCTCTTGGTCGGTCTATGGTGGAACGAGTTGCGCGGCACCTCTTTGGGCAGCCTTCACTGCACGCGTCAACCAGCAACTGGTTGCTAATAGTAATCCGACGCTAGGTTTTGCTAATCCTTCTCTTTATCCCATTGGGAAAGGTGGGTCGTATTCTTCAAATTTTCATGACATCACATCAGGCAATAACCTTTATTACAATGCCTACCCGGGATATGATAATGCAACGGGATGGGGGTCTTTTAACGGTGCCAACTTGTTCGCCACTTTAACGTCCTCGACGCCACCACCTCCTCCGGTGACCAATCCTGCTTGGAGCATAACGATGACGCATAATCCAAATGCCTTTACTCGAGGAGGGAGCGGCGTTTATACAATTACACCTAAGAATTCAGGGAATGCTTCGACTTCGGGCTCTGTGACCGTCCAGATCACGCTTCCGACTGGGATCACATGCACATCTTTGAGTGGTTCAGGATGGACTACTAACAAGAATACTCTGATTTGTACTCGAAGTAGTGTATTGGCTCCTAGTGCGAGCTACCCACCGATTTCGTGTGCGGTAAGTGTGAGCCGCTTTGCATCTACTGGTACATTCAATGCATCATCAACGGTATCGGGAGGAGGGGCTGCTTCACCCGCTACAGCTACTAGTCCCACAACCATTGTTAGATGATACGGTTTTTTGAGAATAAACCACTAGGCAGTTTGGGGAATAGCTTTCCAAGTCTTATTGCCGATTGAATGGCTAGTGGTTTTGTCAATAACCAATGCAAGAAGTGTCCATAGGCAAAAATGTTTTTGTATTTATGATACCAAGCATCTCTAAATCCCAGACTATCGTTTTTGGCTACGTAGTTTGCACACATGTAACCAGATGTGATAGCAATTGAAAGTCCCAATCCAGAAGCCGGCGGAATTGTCCCGGCGGCATCCCCTATAAAATAGGTGTTCGGTTGTATAGGCGTTTTTTTCATTCCAAAAGCCGGTATTCGGCAGGTCATCCACTCTTTCCATGCCATCTGCCCATGCTGTAACCGATGTTGCAAATGGGGGGCTGCTTTAAAGAGTTTGTCTTGGTGATCGATGTGCAGTGGGAGGAGGCACGTAAAATTGAAATATCCTTTTCCAACGGGAGAAAGTCCAGCATACCCCCCATGTAGAGGGTACATTTCTAAATCATTTTCCATGTTGAGATCTTTGAAGTAGGTCTTTAAGCCAATGTAATGGGGGGGTGAGGTGTTGAAAAAACGCCCGGCACTAATAATAAGATCACTATAGGGAAGTGCTTTTTCGTTGTCTAAAATGATTTCATTTTTTCTTATTTCTTTGACCTTTGTGTTTGTAAGGATTTGAGCCCCTTTTATTTGTGCTCTTTTTACAAGGTTTTCATCGAATTCAAAATGGGATTGACTACGAGCGGCTGTGGGTAGGGGAAAGGAGAGCGAGTGGTTTTGCGTCACCAAAGAAATACTTTTTATTTGTTTAGGTGGCTCGACATTCCATGCGGAGAGGATGGGTAAACATTCTGGTGAAAAAAACTCTCCACAAATTTTATGAGAGGGATAATTTCCCGCCTCAATTAAGGTTACGGAAATTCCAAGATCAACCAATCGATTGAGGGCGCTCAGTCCGGCAACGCCACCTCCTATTACAATGACTTTTTTCATTAGACCTCCATAGTAACAATCCAACGAAAGGGCCAGTGCCATGAAAGACGTCCTGAGATTTTCAATTGTTTTAGATAATAGTTCCAGTCATTGGATTTGAAAGCTCTTTTTACTGATAAACAACCATCGAGAGTAATCAAACGATTTCGAAAAAGGATAGGGGCTATTAATGAAAATCCAAGCCAAGCAAGAGGATGCCTATGTAAATCATTAAGAATAACTTTTCTTTTAGCCACTCGTAGGCATTCTCTGAGGAAGATGACCAAATCCTCATCAGAAAAATGGTGACAAACTAGAGTACAGATGACGATATCATAACTTTTTGTTGGAATGTCGGTAAGATTACAAAGTTTAAATAGGACGTTTGGGCATTTATTATGTGCTTGTGCGTGATTGATAGCTTCGCGAGAAATTTCAATTCCTGTAATAGTGGCGTCTTTGTAGAGCATTCCTAGTTTTTGTGTAAAGCCACCTCCTCCACAACCAACATCAAGGATGGATTTAGGAGGGGGAAAAAATTCTTTTATAGCTTTAAAACTAGCCCGATCTCCTCCTAGATATTCTCCCACCTTGTCTAGTTTGTCTAAACAATCCAGATACTCTCCTGGGGAATAATGTGAAGGCCCTAGATCGATTAATTCGAGTTTTTTTGATCTCTTAGTTAAAAACATCTTTAGACCTCATCAATACCCCTTCAATGGATAATCCTGGACCAAATCCAATTCCCACAGTCCATCTTTGTGGTGTTTTCAAAGACAATTCTAATACAAATAGAAAAGTAGCACTCGACATATTTCCATAATTTTTTAGAACTTCCCAAGAGCTTGTAGTCTGTGTAGGAAGAAGGTCACATGCGTTTTCAACTGCTTTCACGATTGATTTTCCTCCTGGATGAATGGCCCAATGGCATTCTTTAAAAGAACAATTTTTCCCAACCAATCCGTGTGCAAATTCAGCTATATGGTCTTTTATAAGAACAGGAACTCGTTTTGATAGTTTCATAAAATAACCATGATTGCCCACATCCCACGTGATTTCCTGCTCTGAGTTGGGCAATATGAGGGAAGTGCGTTCTATAATTTCCCAGAGGTAATTTTCGAAAGGCTTTCCACCGATAACACAGGCGGCAGCTCCATCTGCAAAAAGGGAGTTAGATAAAAAAGCATCGGAAGAATGATCTATTTGACCATGCAATGAACAAAGCTCTGTACAGACGAGAAGAACGCGGTGTTTGGGATTTTCTTTAACGATGGCCTTGGCCGCTGAAATGCCGTTGAAGGCGCCAAAACATCCCATAAAGTTAATTCCTATGCGGTCTACAGAGGGACGAAGCTTAAGTTCTCTGATAAGGTAATACTCGATGCCAGGTGCCATCATCCCCGTGCAGGAAATCGAAATCACATGACTGATTTCATCAAGGTTGCCTTGCCAGAAGTCAAGGGCTTTTTTTGCGGCTTTTATAGCAAGTTTAGGGGCTTCTTGTTTATAGATTTCATTGCGTTGTTGAGATGAAGGATTTTTATATAAGGAATCAAAATCTTGTAGAACAGAGTAACGACTATGAATATTGGAATTCAAGTAGAGTTTTCGTAAATATTCTGATTGTATCGAAGATAACTGAAGACCTCTTACCATGCTCTC
>JABDDS010000052.1 GCA_013287465.1 Chlamydiota bacterium
ATTTTCCCAGGAAGCAGTATTGATGAACAAATCGCATTTCAGACTGTTTTAGGATTGAGTGGGTTGAGAATTTTTTCATCTCTCATCTCTTATGTAACGTCGCAGCTCGTCGATATCCAACTTTATGCTCTCATCAAACGTTGGACAGGTCCCAATTTTTTATGGGTACGCAATAATGGCTCAACGTGTGCTTCGCAAATCGTCGACACAGCGATGATCGATTTGATTTTTTTGTGGTGGGGACTCGGAATGCCGATGGTCGAAGTGATGCCTATCATGCTATTTTCCTATGCCTATAAAGCGATTTTCAGTGTAGCTTGCACCCCATTATTTTACTTTCTTGTGTTTTTAATTCGAGGGACGAGGCAAAATATTATACAAAAGGAGTTATGTCATGAATTCTAGTTGCGATCTTTCAAAGAAACATTGTGTGCCCTGTAGAGGGGGTGTTCCCTCACTGAAGGGAGAGTCATTGATCCAGCTTCACCGACAACTCGGTGAAAGCTGGAAAATAATCGATGAACATCACCTCGAAAAGGAATTTCTATTTAAAGACTTCCTAGAGGCTCTTGCATTTACAAATCGGGTAGGTGAAATTGCGGAACAGGAAGGACACCATCCCGATATCTTTCTGTCCTATGGAAAGGTGAAAATCCAAATATGGACCCATAAAATTAATGGTCTATCGGAAAGTGATTTTATCCTGGCCGCAAAGTATGACGCTATTTCGTAAAGTACTCTTTGAGTCCTTCTTGCGTCGCTTTCATCCCTCGTTTGCCTTCCTGCCAGTTTGCTGGGCAGACTTCTCCGTATTGCTCAAAGTGGATCAGGGCATCGAGGGTTCTTAAAGCTTCTTCAACTGAACGTCCAATCGGTAAGTCATTAACGACTTGATGTCTTACTTTCCCTTGTTTATCAATTAGGAAGAGGCCTCGGTAGGCAATTCCAGCATCTGGGACGAGTAGCTGATAGTCAGTTGTGATGCTTTTTGTTAAGTCGGAGATTAGAGGGTATTCTACCCCTTCGATTCCCCCTTTGTTTTTTGGGGTGTTCAACCATGCGTGATGGGAGTAACTGCTATCGACGGAACAACCGATGATTTGCGCATTGCGTTTGACGAATTCACCGAGTTTTTCTTGGAATGCATGTAGCTCTGTGGGGCAAACAAAAGTGAAGTTAAGAGGATAAAAGAATAAAATCACATACTTGCCTCTGTGTTGACTGAGCGAATATCCATTGACGATTTTATTAGAGACAACTGCGCTCGTATTAAAATCTGGGGCTTCTTTGCCGACTAATGTTCCCATAAAAAGACTCCTTTTTTTTTCTTTAACCAAAAACTTCTTCAGCGCGCGATAGCCAATTTTCATCACCGATAGTGGTGCTTGAACCATGCCCAGGGTAAACGCGCGTCCCCTTAGGCAATAAAGATAATTTTCTTAATGATTCCCACATGAGATCTGGACGAGATGTTGGAAATGAAACATTTCCTATGGTTCCTTTAAAAAGAGTGTCTCCGGAGAGCAATATCCCTTCATCAGAGCAATAAAAACAGACGCCACCAGGGGTGTGGCCGGGTGTTTCGATGACTTTGAATGTGAGATTGCCAATGGCAATGACATCTCCTTCCTTAATTAATCGATCGGCAACGACTCCTGGGATATCAAGCCAACAGGGAAGTCCATCAGCGCCTGGGTTTTTGAGATTTGGCGCATCCAACGGGTGAATCGATACTGGAATTGAATACTTTATTTTGATGGCCTTTACATCGGCAATGTGGTCCCAGTGGGAATGAGTGAGGAGAATGGCTACTGGTGCAAGATTTCCCTCTTGGATAAAGGCTATGAGCCGTTCATAACTGTCAGGGGCAGGGTCAACGATGGCTGCTTGTCTTGTTTGTGGACAGGCAACGATATAAGCATTAGTATCGAGAGGGCCTGAGGGAAAGGCTTTTAAAAACATTGCACTGGAGAGGAATTGAACCTCTAACCTTCCGGTTCGTAGCCGGATACTCTATCCAATTGAGCTACCAGTGCAGAGGATAGTCTATTTCATAGAGAGTGCCCATTATGTCAGCGAGGTGGATTTTACGCAAGCTTAATTTTTTGGAGGGGTATGATTAAAAGTTGTACATTGGCAATTTTTTCAAGGCAACTCGGTATTGGGTTCAGGTTTGGTATTCTGGTATTCTGTGGAGAGGCATTGGGGTCTGGCTTGATATTCTGATATTCTGGGGGGCATAGGGGTCAGGCTTGGTATTCTGGTATTTTGGTGTCCATCGTTATAGACTAGGCAAAGAACACCAAAATATCAGAATATCAAGCCAGACCCCATGCTTCCCCCAGAATACCAGAATACCAAGCCTGACCCCATGCCTCCTTCCAGAATATCAAGCCAGACCCCAATGTCGAGTTGCTCTGAAAAAATTGTAGCGTACAACTTTTAATCACACCCTTTTTGGAGATCCATAAATTTTAACAAAGTTTTCTCCCAACAGTCTGATGATTTCACTATAGCCAGGAGCTGTTATGTAATGATCCCAGGGGAGGATCGAATCAGATTCCAACAAGTAAATGTTGTTGTCATCGTAGAGCCAGCCGTTTAGGCAACCAATGGTATCAAAAATGATAGAGACTCCATCCCGTTTGCTGACGTAGTTGACTACGCTAGCAAAGCCTGCATCGTGCGGGATCATTGTCGGAGATCCGATTGTAATGACATGAATACACTGCTGTTCTTCCTTGGAAAGAAGAGATTTTGCTATCCAAGAATCCGTTGCTCCAATGCTGTGAGCATAGTGAATGATGGTACAACCGTTTTCGGGTCCTCCTAAATCAGCTATGAGCTCTTTCCACAGATCGGCTAACATGTAAGCCTGTTCAGAAGTATACGAAATAAATTTTACACAAGCTGAGTTAAGAAGATCGTTGGTCCATCCATCCGTCGCTCGAAAGACATAATGAATCGTCGAATCGCCGTGAGCTTTTGAAATGATTTCTAAACTGGCATCTAGATGTTTTTGCCCATTTAACATCCCGTTGATAAAGGTGATTCTGACGTTATCGTTTAATTCGTGATCCGGATTGTAGGTCCCTATATGTGAGATGCCGTCCTTATGATAACCATGAAATTGCAAGAATGCGTCGCCAAAAAATTGATAGATAAAGTAGTCGACATCTCTGCTAAGTTCTTCAATCCCATATGAAAATGTAACGGTTGACTGTATTTTTTCCAAAAAATACTGGGTATACAGATACACGGTATCCCAAAATGTTGAATCGGAAAGACTAGTTTGGACGGGATCTTGAATTTCAAGCACTTCATGCGTGATGGGATGATAGTAAGAATAAGTTGTTTTTCCACTGTCTTCTACCTGACAAATTAAAATAAAGTCACCATAAGTCTCATATATCCACTTGAATTTTTCTTCCTGATATTGGTCAACAGATAATACATTTTCAGAGATATAATCTTCATATGCGATGCTGGCAGCTCCTACTAAACATGTGCTGTTAAGAGAAAAATAGAATATTAGCCACGCAAATGAATGGCGAAAATCTGGCATGTCAGAAAACGTTCCTTATCGATAGAGTTTTCTGAATAGTACCATGATAATAAAAGAAAATCAAGGTCTATTAATAGTTAATTAAAATTATATTAACTATGTGTTAATTGGGACTAAATTTTTCTCAATTGGGCAATACATGCAGCAAAAATAATGGCTGTGAGGGCCATTACAACGAGTTGGCATGTTTGCCGTCCATAATTGGGTCTTTCGACTCTAACGGGTTGTAATACTGGACCCTGTTCTATTATGGGACTTGGTGCTGGTTGTATCGAATTTTTTGCGGCTAAAGCTGCTAAGCGAGCTGCTGCTGAAGCTCTGGTCTCAGTCTCTGATACTAGGTCCTGGTCCCATTTTACTATGGAACTTGGTGCTGGTTTTACTAAATTTCTTATGAATAAAGCTGCTGCTGAATCTCTGGATTCAGGCTGTGGTATTGGATCTGGTGCGCGCAGCGCAAAGTACTCACTGGTCCCCTGGAGGATTTTCGTGAGCACCGATATTCCTGCTATTGCCCCATTGCATCCTCTCCCACTAAATTGGCTCTTCCAGTATCGATTGGAAGTATCGATGGTCGGGAGTGCGTATGTGTCATTCGCTCCTGGAAATAAAAGGTAGTCCCTATCTTCTAATTTTATGATTGTGTCTGGGGTGATGGGGCCGACCGTCTGCACATAGCAGCGTCCCTCTTTATCGGTTGTGAGCTGAATATGACAGTCCTTTATTTTTTTGATAGGCAAAGCATGTAAAGGATGATGTGGCGCGTGAAAAGGATGTACTGGAATGGCGGCGTTTTCGTGGATTCCATCAATTCTTAAATTAATAGTGTAGTCAAGGGTTCTGCTGCCGACGTAGATTTTACATAACGGTTTCTTGACACCTGAGAATATAGCCTTATAGAGGTTGGAGATAGATTCTTGTGGGCACCATTCATTGCTACAAATTAATCGTGTTATACTCCACTTTCGCATTTCAGCTAGGGGCTGATAGGTGTTCCATAGCTTGCGTGCGGTTGTTATTGCGAGAATGTCTTTTGGTTCTAGATATTCAGAGATCGTCACGATACAATCAATAGGAATAATATCAATAGGAATAATATTTATAGATATTTTGGATGACATAATTTTATTTCCTTTTTATTTGTTTATAAAAAAAACTTAAAATTATTATAAATTAATTGAAATTTAAAGTCAATTGTCTATTAATAGTATCAGCAATTAGGAGTGAAGTTTCAGTTTGGCTCTTTACCACTTCGCGGTAAAGAGCCAAACTTGAGTCGCTTATCCAAAAACTCACGTTAGCATTTCTTGAGGAGAAGTTCGACCTCTTGCTTGTGCTTTTGTAGAGAAGGATCCTTTTCGATTTGCTGAAGTGCATGATCGAGGAGGTTTTTAGCTTCGATTGTTTTATTGATTCTGATGAGGCAGTTGGCGCCACGCAAGCAGGAGTTGAGGCTTCCAACTTCTAACTCTGTTCCCATGATATAGGCATAGGCAGCCTCTTGAAGGTGTTCTTGAAGTTCTTCTGCAGCACCAAGTGCGGACCAAAATGCAGGAATTTTTGGATTCAGTTGAGTGAGAAAGAGGAAAATACAACTAGCTTGTTCGAAGGCTTTTCTATTGTACATATCGAGTCCGACGGTATAAAACGAAGTCAGCTCTTCATTTGTAAGTTCAGCCAGTTGTTGCAATGTTTTTACAGGGGCTGTTTCGTCTGGGGTATTCACCTGAGCGGCCAATTTTTTAAGAGCATGCCTCATTCTGGTATCTCCATTATCTGGCCATATATGGCTTTCTTTTAAGAGAAAGATGCCAGTTTGAACCCGTCTTCCAAAATCTTGCATGGAAGTATGGATTTGCTCTTTTAACCGGGCGCTGTACTGAGCATCGCTTTCGAAGTCTCTGTTTGTCCGTTCTTCGGCGGCGGCTTTAACTAGTGGATCGATAAGGCGCTTGTCTAGGTCTTGTTCGAAGATATTTTGTTTTACTTTTTTCATAATAATCACCTCTATTACTAATAATTGGCTCTGTTCTTATTATAATTTAAAATTTATGTTCGGTCAAACACTTAATTATTTTTCCGTCATGCGAACATTGAGAATTTTGATATCGCGTATCATTGGCCAAATGGCATTTGTTATGTTTTCGCCGATTGCGTTGTAAAAAAACTGTTTATCCCATAGGGTATATCCTAAGGCAAAGAGCGCTGTTGAATAAATAAGTCGGACGAGTTTAGAAAGAAGGATTCCGTAAAGGAGGAAATTGGTGCGATAAACGTAAAAAGAAATGACGCTGATGATTGGGTGGTTGATTGAGAATTTTAAATCAGGGGCCTCTATATAACTTCCGATTTTAAGAATGGCAATTGCAGCAATAATAGGGAGTATTTCATGATAGGTCCATCGAATAAATTGATTAATTAAAATAGGCAGATCTTGTTTAATTTTTTGTTCACCAGCAAGGACAGTTTGATTTTTTGCAAAAGTGTAGACACATTCCGATGTCATTAACCATCTAATTGGATAAAAAGCAGATACAATTGCCTCTTGTAGAGAGGCGGTTTGTCCCCATAGAACTTTTGGGATATGCCTATTGATGATGCCGGCGACCGTCTCAATTGAGCTATCGACAGTTTCTTCGTAGCGTTTAACCGTAAAGTGTTTGTCGATTTCTGGTGAGATGTAGGTCTCAATCAATGTATCTACTAACCCCATATCTTAGGCAGTCGAAGCATATAGACGGAGCCGGTTCTTTTCTTTTTCATGGAAGAGCATGAGGTGATGATGGATGGCTTTCGAGACCATAGCTTCTGCTAGATCGATTGATTGACTGAGGTATTGCCTGCGAATTTTAAGACGTCGATTGATTTGATCGATGTTGAGCAATGTGATGTTTTTGTGGCGGCTTAGAGAGGGGTCAGCGTTGCGAGGAACGGCTAGATCGATGATGAGTTTGTGCTTTGAATGGACTGGTAATGGTCTTGATTTTATGAGGTACTCAGGAGCTTTTGTCCCTAAAATAACCCAGTCGTAGTCATGCCATGAATGAAGCTGCTCCCAGTCGAGAATTGGGATTGCATATCGACTTGCAATCGTTTCGGCATTCCCTCTGGATCTGTTACAGATGGTCATGTTAGAGAAATTTTTGTGTTTGAAATAAGAAAGGATTTTTTCATTAATGCCAGAAGCCCCGACGAATAGAATGCTGGCGTCTGATGAATGGTCAAAGATATGTTGACCCGTCTCTAAAATAGCGTGTTCAATATCTGGTAAGCCCGGTTTTGAAGGTAGGACAGCGCGTACTTTTTTAGCAATACTTAAAGCTTTTTGGAAGAGATAGTGGATTTCAAATGGCAAGGCAGCATTTTTTTGAGCCTGTTCGTAGGCCTGCTTCACCTGTCCTTGGATTTCCGTTTCCGTGACGATTGCGCTATCTAACCCTGTGGTTACGCGGCAGAGGTGTGCTAGGCAATCTTTACCGAAATAGGAGTAGAGTTTCTGGTCAAAGTTATCGGAGAGATCATTTCTCAATACACTTAAAATGTAGGAGTGGGTCTCTGCAAGATCTTCAGAGAAAAAGTAAATTTCAGTCCGATTGCATGTGGAGAGCAGTACCAAATGGTGGTTTATATGCGTATAAAAGTCACAAGCGAACCGTCGCCGGCATATCTTTGCAAGTGATTCTCTCAGTTTTAGATCGGCCAGCTTATGATTGATCCCAAGCATTCCCACGCGCACTGTGTTCTCCTAGTTTGCATAATTTCTTATAGTCGATGTGGGAATTATTGCCAATTTTTTTTCGAATAAATGGAAAAAAGAGGGAAATTAAAATTGGAGCTCGATAGAATACGCGAAGATGAGGGGTAGACCTCGTTTCAACATTTTTCTGTTGCTACGCGAAGCGTTTGGAGTGCGAAAGTCCCCTTTCGCTTTACCT
Organism: Chlamydiota bacterium; assembly: GCA_013287465.1. Classification (GTDB taxonomy): domain Bacteria; phylum Chlamydiota; class Chlamydiia; order Chlamydiales; family Parachlamydiaceae; genus JABDDS01. The sequence goes on from JABDDS010000052.1 coordinate 7,501, forward strand.
TAAACGGCAAAGCGAAAGAGGGCTTTCGCACTCCAAACGCTTCGCGTATTAGAATATCATTATCTAAAAAATTTACTTTTTACTTTTGCAATCGCCTCTCAAGGTCCTTGGTGTCCTTTGTCCTTTTGGGGATTTAGAAAATGTAGGGTTTTACAAACAACGTGAATGCGGTGCAAAAAGCTGTTCCAGCAAGGGTGTAAAATGTTCTTTTACGCGTTCTTTCACGCTCTTGGTTTGCCGGGCAAGTCTGTGGCAGACGGCTAGCATTGATCTCTTGGATTGCTACTGTGACCAATGTGAAGGAAAGGCCCATTACGATATTAATTCCTGGGAAGAGGGGAGCGCAGGTTTGGACTAAACTACCTGCATATCCAGCGAAGCGAGAGGCTATCTGGAATCTAGATGATTTTTCGACATTGCGAAGGGTAGCGCGCAGATCTTCTATATTCTTTGAAGCGCTAATTATTTGTGCACTAAAGTGCTGGACTTCTCGTTCTAATTCCTCTGTACTTTTTTTTCTATCGTTGCTATTCACATTCGAAGGCGATTTTCTATGTAGTATCATCCTTTGTCTATTGGCGATAAATTGATGTCGTCTTCTATTGAGCGATGAATGTACTGTTGGTGTTGTGGCGTTTTCGGCGGAATCGCTATTTGTGCTGTTGAACAATGGGACTAATGAACTGCTACTTCTAGGTGCAACAAGTGAAAGATCGGTGCTTTCTCTTCTCTTGTGTGAATGGTCTTTTTCACGATAGACCAGGATTTGCATTGCAGCCCCTAGAGATTTTCTATAGTGCCGACGTAGGGATTCTCGTTGTTCGATTTGAAGATGTATTTCGTTTTCGTTCTGTCTTTGTTTAGGTGGTGAAGAAAAAGGATTCAGCTTAGCTGTTACGTAGTTTCTTGTTTTTTCGAAAAGATTTTCTTTCGTGATGTGAGGGGCGATAGCTTGTTTAGCCGACTCAATGGAATCTTGAAAGTGTGCATATGGAGAAGAAAGTGGTTTCATTTTACTTTATTTTATTGTTTATAAAAAATTCATTATATCAAATAATAACTATTATTTGCAAGTGTTTTTTTAAAGTTTTTTTGATATTTAATAAATGAATTGAAATTAATTATCAATTATTTTATAACCATGCTTAGGTATGAATTTTAAAGGAGAATAATATATGGCTATTGACGCTTTGCACAAAAGTGTTCTACCTAGAATGAATAGCACTGATACCCAAGTGAATAGCGGCTACTCTCCATCAGTATTGAATCAATTTCAAAAATCAATCTATAATTTGTCGTCTTCAGCTACGAGAAAAATTCCCGATATTCTTTCCTACGCAGTGGCAATAACTTTTACAGGGGTTTCATGGGTCGCTACGGGATTTCCGTCATCTGGAATTGAAGTTATAAATAAATTTGCATATGTGGTCCTTGCTGCTTCCGTTGGTTCTTACGCAGGAAAATTTGCAACTCAAATTATCAATAATTCGATGTTGAAGTATCAACAAGAATGTGTAGTCACTAGTAAAAGCCCCCGTTGTTTGATACTTGACTGTGTAACCTCGTCCGGGTCTGTTTTTATGCCTTTTACTCTAGCTTTTGCTTCTAATGGAAAAAAATTGTTCGATCAAGGATATGATATTCGCTACGAGGTTATAGACAGTTTAGAAACTTTAAAAACTAAGTTAGATCAATATTCAAATATCAAGGTGTTATGGATATATGCCCATGGCACGCCATCCCACATGCAGGTTGGTAGCAAGGATAGATTTAACCTCTGTGATACCGACCTTTTTGAAAGAATTTCAAAAGTGAAGGCTCCTGATTCAATAGACATTCTTGAATCTTGTAGTACCGCAGGGGAGTTAGATTCTGGTGAAGAGAATTTTGCAAGCGTGTTTTCTCGACATGTTCCGCAATCTAGAGTGTATGCAGGTCGTGAAGATCTTTCGAATTCTGGCACAACCATAATAGAAGACGGATCAGCCATCTTGCGTACTTGGACTAGAAAAAATGTGACAGTCGTGTATCAAAATGGAAAAGTTATCAACCCACATTTTTAATTATCTAAATTTTTGCCGATCGAGATTTTTCAGTTGATTTCAAACAGCGGGTTAGCTATGCTCTGTCTTTGCAAAGATACAAGAACAAACGTTATTCCAGTTATTTTTAGGGAGAAAAGCATGTACGCTATTATTAAAACAGGTGCGAAGCAGTATCGAGTGGCTGTGGGCGAAACCGTTGATGTTGAGTTAATTGAAGGTGAGATCGGTTCTCATGTAGAATTTAAAGAGGTTCTCTTTTTACATAATGGTTCTACTGCTATTGTAGGTGACCCATTTGTTCCAGGATGTGTTGTCATCGGCAAGATGCTTCCTCCTGTGAAAGCAGACAAAGTCTCTTCACTAAAATATATCCCAGGTAATCACCGTAAAAAAATCGGACATCGCCAAGGATATTCAAGTTTTGAAATTATCGAGATCAGATCAGGAAAATAGGACGTTAAGGGAGATTAATCATGGCACATAAGAAAGGACAGGGATCAACCCGTAACGGTCGCGAATCCCACTCAAAGCGCCTTGGTGTTAAAGTAGGCGCTGGAGAAGTTGTGAAAGCAGGAAGTATCTTAGTAAGACAAAGAGGCACTAAGTGGCATCCAGCTGTGAATGTGGCTAGAGGGTCGGATGATACCCTTTATGCACTGGAAACAGGGGTTGTTGTTTTTCGCAAAACTAACAAAACATACGTCTCTATCGAAGCTGGCGTCTAGACATGTTCGTTGATCGCGTCATTTTAGACCTCGTAGCCGGTAAGGGCGGCAATGGTGTTGTCGCCTGGCGCAAGGAAAAATATATTCCGAAAGGAGGTCCTTGCGGCGGCTGCGGCGGCAGAGGCGGAGCTATTATTCTCGAGGCTGATACTGACGTATTTTCTCTTGAAAACTTCCGCAATCGGCGCATCTTAAAAGCTGAAAATGGGAATCCTGGAGGGGCGAGTAATCGTACCGGACGCAGTGGTAAGGATCTCGTCCTCAAAGTTCCTTGCGGCACCCTGGTAAAAAATGCATCGACAGGCGAGCTTTTGTACGACTTCACCAAGAATGGTGAGCGTTGGGTCATTTGCAGAGGTGGACGAGGCGGACGCGGCAATGAAAGTTTTAAAACTCCTACTAACAGAGCTCCTAACATATGTACAGAGGGAGCTGAGGGGGAGTCCATTCAAATTGAGTTAGAGCTCAAACTCATTGCCGACGTAGGGCTTGTCGGGTTTCCTAACGCAGGTAAGTCGACCTTAATTTCAGCTCTTGCCGATGTAGAAGTCAAAATAGCTCCTTATCCGTTTACGACTCTCCGTCCAAATATAGGCTTCATTCAACGTGAAGATTATACCCGTATTTTTATTGCTGACATTCCCGGCATCATTGAAGGGGCTCATTCCAATCGCGGTTTGGGACTTGAGTTTTTACGCCACATCGAACGGACTAAACTGCTTCTTTTTGTCCTCGATGCCTCTGGTATTGACGGACGTAACCCAATGGATGATTATCGGGTTCTTCGTTCAGAACTCTCTAGTTATAACGAAGAGATGCTCAAACGTCCTTATCTCATTGTATTGAATAAAATTGATGCTGAAGAATCTGCAGAGAATTGTCTTGTGTTTTGCAAGCAATTTGCGGATGAATCGGCACTCATCTTTAAAATTTCAGCCTTAACAGGTGAGGGGCTTGAATCCCTTGAAGAAGCCATCTCCACGAAAGTCAAGTAGTTGTTAATTTTTTTTTAACGCAAAGACGCGGGCATCGTTTTACCCATAACTCTTGGTTAAATAGTCGTTAATATTTTTTTAACGCAAAGACGCAAAGACGCAAAGAGGGCAAGCCTTCGGCTCCCTAAATAAAGAAGCAATTGCTTCGCAAGCTCAGCAATTAATTTTCTCTTCTAAATGGGGCCCCCGAGGCCCCATTTAGAAATGTTTTTTTTAAAGTTCCGAGCTTGCGAGGAACTTTAAAAGTTCATCAAATGTAAATAATTATTATCCCTCAAACCCCGTTCTTGCTTATCTCTGGAGCTACCAACTTAGGGAACCGAAGGCTTGCCTTCTTTGCGCCTTTGCGTCTTTGCGTTAAAAAAATATTAACGACTATTTAACCAAGAGTTATGTGTGAAACTACGTCAATCTTTCTATTTTATTGACAAAATCGTCTAAATTAGACAATAATGTATAGACAAAGGAGGAAGTATGCACAGCTTAACTCTATACTTTCCTGTAGCACAAGCCATTAGTCAACTACTTTATCCTTATGGAGAAGTCGTTATTCACAATCTCGTGACCGGTGAAATCGCAGCCATTTATAACAATCTTTCCAAAAGAGAAGTAGGCGATGAGTCGTTGATTGAAGAATTGACAGATCACGCTGAATTACCTGATGTTTTTCCGCTCTACTCTAAAATCAATTGGGATGGCACGAAAATGAAGTCATCGACAGCAGTTTTAAGAGATCATCAGGGTAATGCTATTGGCTTATTGTGCATTAACCTCGATGTTTCAAAATGGGATGAATTACATCGCTTTCTCGGACAATGGCTAGGCGCAACCAACGATCACAATCAACCGGAAATTCTTTTTAAAGACGACTGGAAAGAGAAAATCAATGCTTATGTCTCAGCATATTTAAAGAAAGAGGGGACCACGCTTAAAACTTTAAGCAGGGACAAAAAACAAGATTTAGTTAAGGCCCTTCATCAGGAAGGGGCTTTTAAAGCTAAGCATGCAGCCTTGTACGTAGCCGATGTGTTAGATCTTTCGCGTGCCACAATCTATAACTACTTATCTAAGGAATCATCATGAAAATACCCGACTTTAAATTAGAAGAATTTTGGAAGAAATATGAGTTTTCAACTCCGCACATTTTATCGTTGTCGGACGCTGAGCCATGGGGACTCAAAGAAATTCTCGCTTTGGCTGATTCTGAATCGCTGGATCTTTGGGAAAACCTCCATCTTGGATATACTGAAAGCCCTGGATTGCCTCTTTTGCGAGAAGAAATAGCCAGACTCTATTCGACTCTTGATAAAGACGGTTTGTTTACAACTGCAGGTGCTGAAGAGGGGATTTATTGCACGATGCAAGCATTGATTTCCCCTGGCGATCATGTGATCGTAGTGACTCCCTGCTATCAATCTTTAGAAGCTCTTCCCAGGGCTTTAGGGGCTGAAGTGACAACTGTGGCGCTTAGGCCTCAGGACAAATGGAAGCTTAGCATGGAGCAGCTTAAAAGCGCTTTTCGTCCATCAACCAAATTTATCATTCTCAATTGCCCGCACAATCCTACAGGAGCTCTCTTGTCAAAAGATGTTTTAGAGGGAATGATAGAGCTTGCTAGGGCCTATGGCACCTATATTTTTTCTGATGAGGTCTATTACTACCTCGAAGTTAACGAGGCAGATCGTCTTCCGTCTATTGCCGATGCATATGAAAAAGGAATTAGCCTCAATGTGATGACAAAATCATTCGGCCTTGCAGGGTTGCGCATCGGTTGGCTTGCATCCCGCGATAAAGAGGCGTTGCGGAAAATAGCCTCATATAAACTCTATACCTCGATTTGCAATAGCGCTCCAAGTGAGATCCTTGCGTTGATGGCACTTCGTGCTAAAGATGTCATGATAAAAAGAAATCGGGACATCATGCTGAGTAATTTGCAGTTGCTCGATCGCTTCTTTAAGAAATATGACTCGTTGTTTGCTTGGATTCGTCCCGAAAGCGGCACGATGGCATTTCCAGAACTCCTTTTACCCATATCTGTCAATGAATTTAGTGAAAAGTTGGTTAGAGAAGCAGGGGTGCTCATCATGCCGGGAAGTATTTTTGATTTTCCTGGTAACTTTTTTCGTGTTGGCTTCGGACGAAAGAGTATGCCTGTAGCCCTTCAGCATTTTGAAAATTATTTGGAAAAATATGCAACTATTCACTAAAGAACAAATTGAAAAAGCCATTGATATTCCCTATTTGATCGGAGAAATTGAGCGGGGACTGATCCTTTATTCTAATAAAGGAACGATCACCGCTTCTTCTAGCTTTTTGCATTTTGAAACTCCTCCTGGAGATGTTCATATTAAGTCAGGAGGGATTATTCGAGATGAGTTTTATGTCGTTAAAATTGCGTCGGGGTTTTACGACAATCCAAAAGTCAACTTACCTAGTAGCAACGGGACGATGCTCCTTTTTTCACAGAAAACGGGGGAGCTAAAGGCTATTTTATTGGACGAGGGAAGGTTGACGGATCTTCGAACGGGACTTGCTGGTGCTATTGCAGCAAAGTATTTAGCTCCTCATCCCATTACAAAAATTGGGGTGCTTGGGACAGGCACCCAAGCAAGGGAGCAGTTGTATTGTCTTCAATTTGTAACAGCATGTAGAGAGGTTGTCGTTTGGGGAAGAGATGTCAACAAGGCGGCTGCACTTGCCGATGATGCGCGTCTTTCTTCTTTTAAGATCGAGGTGGCAAGAGAGATAGAAGAGATAACCAAAAGTTGTAATTTGATTGTGACGGCGACGGCCTCTACCCATCCACTGCTTTTTGGTCATCAGCTCAGACCCGGCACTCACGTCACCGCCGTCGGAGCTGATCATTTTGGAAAGCAGGAGCTCGATGCAAGTGTTTTTGAACGGGCGGACCTGATCGTGGTCGATAGTTTGTCACAATGTTCCCAATATGGAGATCTCGCTCACGCAAAAAATATCGGAAACAAACCCATTATGGAGCTGGGGGCCTTCATCGATACCCCTTATCCACGTGATGAAAACTCGATCACCATAGCAGACCTGACAGGTCTTGCAGTCGAAGACCTTCAGGTAGCTAAAGGAGTCGTTCTTAAGCAGACTTATTAAATTCTTCTACTTTTTTTGCTAAAACCTGGTCGAAAATAGAATAAACCACCACATCTTCAGAGGCTTTGGAAAACAATGTATCTTTGTCTAATATTTTATAACCACATTCGGCGTTTAGATAATCAATGAGCGAATTTTTATCAAGTTTGACAACTCGTCCACTTACATTTACTTTGATTGATCCTTTGGCAGTTTCTGCTTTTTTTATATCCCCTGTACGTCCATGCCCGTTTTCATTTGGTGATTCAACTAGTCGGACGCCACTGTAATCTATAGAAATATTAAATCTAGTCATAAAATATCCTTTAATAATTAAATTAAGTAAAAATGTAATTAAATAATTACTAACATTACTTATATGTATTATAACTATTTTTAAATTATGTGTATATAATAAAATTTTAACGGGAAATTAGGATGTGGTGCTGGTAGATTGAAGATTCCATTTGCTAAGAAAGGGTTATTTTCAGTCCTATGGTTTTCGATCACCCTAATCTTTCATGTTTTTGGGGATTTTGAGTGTTTTTCGGTATAAAGCGAAAGGGGACTTTCGCCAAACGCTTCGCGTAGTCAGATATATTTTTTGTTAGGGCGGAGCTTGTGTAATGGGAGTCCAGAGGGACTTCGTCCCTTTGGTGGGGGTTTTTAGGGGGCGAAGCCCCCTAAATGGAAGAGGAAGGATTCGAACCTTCGTCACCTTGCGGTGAATCTGTTTTCGAGACAGACGCATCACCAAAATTCTCAACAACACTCATGCAATCCCAACAAATTTCACAGGGGAATATTATCTGTATAATTCTAGTCCCTTGTTGGCACTCATTGTGTTTTTATGTGCATCAGTGTGCCAAAAACGTGCATAATTTGAAAGGGAATTTATATTAACTTACATTGGTATGTATATTTTGAGAAGTGATGATGGGTTATGGTTCAT
>JABDDS010000053.1 GCA_013287465.1 Chlamydiota bacterium
AAATAGTGGAACATGTCTATATCTTTAAATAAGAGTTAGATATAATGCCATTAAGATATATCACCAGTGTACAGCATCCATTCGTCAAACACCTGGTCAAATTACGTGAAAATCGAAGCTACCGCTACGATAAAAAAAGCGTCCTGATCGAAGGGATCACACTCGTGACTGAACTGCGAGGGACTAAACGATTTAAGCTCATTGCTGCCAGGGATGAAATGTTGATTCCTCTCGGTGTCGAAGCAGAAGAAGTCCTCATCGTAAACGAAGGGGTGATGCAAAAAATCTCCGGCGTTCGCACGCCGGAAGGAATCATCGCAGAAATGGAGATTCCTCAGTCTGCATCGCTGGTGGGTAAACGACGCATCATCGCTTTTGATGAACTCAACGATCCGGGAAATGTGGGGACTCTTTTACGCTCGGCATTAGCATTAGGATGGGATGGGGCTTTCTTCCTCGACGACTGCTGCGACCCGTTCAACGATAAAGCAATGCGTTCTGCCCGTGGAGCCACCTTCCGCCTTCCGATCGCCTGGGGAAGCTGGAATGAACTCGATCAGCTGATCAATGCCAATGAACTCACTCCCTTCGTCGCCGATCTGATGGGATGCGAGCTATCAGAGGCACCGAGAACAGAAAACATCCTTCTAGTCCTGGGTAATGAAGCGAGAGGGGCCTCTGAAAAAACAAAGCAACGCTGCCAACCGCTGACAATCAAAATGATTGGCGATATGGAATCTCTCAATGTAGGAGTAGCCGGAAGCATCATGATGTACGCTCTGGGAAAACATGGAAAATGATCAACGTCCCAATCGCTGGATTGGATGTGAAATCGAAAATCACTATTTTGGAGAAGAGAGAAAAAACGAGAAAGCAGCTCGTAAACACGCTTCTGCCAAAGACCGTTCCAAGTACAAAAAAACAGATCAGCGAAAGGAATCCAACCAACCGCAGGAATTTAAAGGAGATAGAAGCAACCTCAAGCGAGGAAGAGTCATCTCAATTACTTCTGGGGGGATCATCGTCAATATAGACAACGCGATCTACACCTGTCAACTGCGTGGGCTGCTGAAAAAAGAAAAGACCCAATTTAAAAACTTAGTCACAGTCGGCGATCATGTCCTCGTCGAAGTCTCTTCAAACAACGAAGGATCAATCGCTCACATCGAACAACGACGCACCGTTCTCTCCAGGGCCGAAAATCTATCGAGAAGAAAGGAGCAGCTCATCGCTTCAAATGTTGATCAGGTGATCATCACGGTGTCGGTGGTCTCACCACCACTTAAGTCTTCCCTCATCGATCGCTATATCATTGCTGCCCAAAAAGGAGGAATGGAGCCTATCATCGTCGTCAACAAAATCGATCTTCTCAATAGCCCCGATGTCGACCCTCAACTGATTGAACAAGAAAAAGCTGTTTATAAAGAAGTGTTAAAGGCCTATGCACAAGCGGGAATCCCCTTGATCGGTGCCAGCACCCTGACAGGAGAAGGAATCGATCTTCTAAGAGATCGAATGCAAAACAAAACATCGGTTTTTTCTGGACAATCTGGAGTGGGAAAATCATCCCTCATCAACGAAATCACCGGCGGCTCATTGCGGATCGGCGATATCGTAAAAAAAACCAATAAAGGGTCCCATACCACAACAGTCGCTAATCTACTTCAATTGGATTCCGGCGGATGGTGCATCGACACTCCCGGAATCAAAAGCTTTGGCGTCTGGGACCTAAGTAAAGATGAGGTAGAAGAATACTTTCCCGAAATCTTCACCTGCGGACACAACTGCCGTTTTCCCGATTGCTCCCATCTTCACGAAGAGGGGTGCGCAGTACACGACGCCGTCGAAAATGGGGATATCTCCCCCCTTCGCTATGAATCCTACCTCATGCTCATGCAAAGCATTGGCGAAGATCACTTCCGCAGATAATTTCCTCAAAGTAAAGGACAAACGACGCCAAGGACGCCAAGGACCTTAAGGACACCAAGGACAAGAAGTCTAACAAGATCCCCAAAGCCGCATTCGCGGCTTAAGCTGCGTCCATTAGTGGCGCTATCCCATTAAGAATTTCTTATCAACTGGAATTTTGCTTCTAAATATTATCGCATAAAAAAAAACTGGACATTTATTAAAATTATTATTTGTAATGTTTATGATAATTAATAAACATTACATAAACAAAAGGAAATCTATGAATCCAGTAAAAAATTCGTCAACACCAATGAGCCAAGAGGCCCAGCAACGCCTTTTCACTCCAGATACAATCAACCTGCTAGTAATGCAAGCCAATTTAATCCTTGTGCCAAGGTCATGGATTTTGTTAAATCAAGAACAAAAGTGGATCTTGCGGTTGGCTGTCTTTCCATTGCCCTTTTTCCATTTTCAGGCACAGCTTCTGTAGCTATGGCAACCATTTATACATCATATAAAATCATTCAAAATAATGATCGTCGATCTAACGAGGTGGCGAAAGTTTTTTCTCGCACTAACGAAGCAGATAATTCCGCTAATGAAGTAAACAATATTTATACCCCAACACCACAAATGCTTAGTGGCCTTGACAGTGAAAAAATTCGAAATTTACGAAGTGATCCAAAAATAATGGGTATTACTTTTACTTTCAAAAAAGGTACTCTTGTTCCTATTTATATTAAAATCTTCTCTGAACAAACTCTAGACGCATCCAAAAAAGTCGTTAGACTGACAAATCGATTTTATGCCTATGATTTTTCGGATGATCATCTACTTGGCCTTGCAACTGCAAAGCCAATGCTAGAGTCAAACAATCATTTTTCTGAATTTTGGCCATTTGGAGGAAAAGATGATTATTTGATCGGCAATGGGCTAGAAGTTGCAGAGGTTAATAAAATTTGGTTAGAGAACGTAAAAAATGAAGATCTTAATTATAAAAACGTTGGTGTGATCTTAATTAAAGCCATTCATCAAAGATATCGGCCAGAATGTCAAGGACGTATGGTTATTGAGGCAGCTCGAAATGTTCACCCTTATTATTATAAATTAGGATTTAGGGCTTTTGATCCAGAAAAACGTGTCCTTTTAAATGATAAGAATTCACTTTATGCTTCACATGCAAAACAAAAACAAATTCCCAAAATGGATTTTGGATCAGTTTATATGTATTTGCCTGATCATGCTTGCCAACTTTGGAAAAATGAAATAGACAGAAATCCAATTGGCTGGCCCGAGCAAAAATTAGCAGAACCAGAGCCAAAACCTCTAGGAGAAGAATGCAAATCCGGGGAGAAGAATGCAAATCCGGGCCTTCAGCAGCAGCTGCTGCTCCCGCTTCTGAAGAATTTAATGGATAGTAGAGTCTAAGCCGTGAATGCGGTGTAAGCATGTACACTGTTACCGCATTCGCGCTTAATGGAAGCAGTGTGTATAAAAAAACACTTAAGCCTAATCCCGTTATTACGCGAAGCGTTTGGAGTGCGAAAGCCCTCTTTCGCTTTGTCATTTAAGGCAAAGCGAAAGAGGACTTTCGCACTCCAAACGCTTCGCGTAGTAAAATATCGTTATTTAAAGAAATACTTTTACCTTTGCGATCGCCTCTTAAGGTCCTTGTTGTCCTTTTTAACTAAGGAGAACTTCTTATCTGCTGGAATCTTGTTTCCAATTGATCGACAGTGGCTTGATAAGCTGTTTCCAATCTGAGTAGAGATTGTTGATACCAAGTCGCAATAGTTCCACTGAGAACGTTATAGCTTTGGCGATGAGCACCTCTGCTCATATTCATTTGATCGCGCTGGCTATTAATGCTTACACTTGTCACCACATGAGAAATGTTATTTAAAACTCTGTAGGGACGGTTTCTGCTTCTATCATTGTGATAGTAATGAACATCATTGAAAAACGCGCTGGTATTTAATGATGATTCTTGTTGATTAAATCCAGATTCATTCATTTGATGCCACTGAGATAACTGGGCATCAAGTTGCCGTTTTTGTCCCTGAAGGTAACCAAAAGCTTGATCTCTGAGTTCGCTTATTCGTTTATATTCAGCAATCAGTGAAAACGACCTCGAATAAAGTTCAGGAGGATTTGTTTGTCCTGGTTGAACATCACCTAAGAGCGCATACTGACTAATTGTTGCAGGAGCGTACTTTGCTGCGATTTTTTGCAGATTCATCTGAGCGACTTCTAATTGAACCGCGCGACGAGTCTTTTTTAGATCCATATCGTGTTCAGGGTAGTAATGATGATTCGCTTTTTGTGGAACAGGAATCAAGCTAGGCGCTGCAATTACATCTTCAAGCTGATTACACTTTCTGTACTTGGCTGCGGCATTGATACCCAAAAGAACGGTACAACCGATTAATATTACAAAAACAAGTCCAGAAGTTACTAAAGTCATCACGCTTGCACTGAATACAAATGTTATCGCCACAGCACATACAATATCTGCAAGGACGGTAAGGATCAATGCTGTGATCAGTTTATTTCTCTCTTTCTTAACATCATCTATCTTAAGAGATGCGTCTGTGGCATGAGTTTGAGCCTCCAGTAACTTCTCATTATACACTAACATCTGAGCTGTATGCTCTGTTTCGGCGTTAGCAACTCTTCCAAGATAATCTCTATACATTAGAGTTTCCACACCGTCGTTTGCATCAACAAATTCTGTGTTGATGGGGGGAATTGAAGAGTTACGATCTAGATCAACAGGAAATTGATAAGAATTTATATTTGGTATAGATGGAATAGACATACAACCTCATTATTTTAATTATTAAATAAAACTAAAAGAGAACAGTAACATAAATAATATTTAAAATCAATAAAAAAATATTTGCGCAAAAATAAACGTCACTTAAGTTACAATCCTTTAGATAATTTTTAAAAATTTCCCATTACCACGCGAAGCGTTTGGAGTGCGAAAGCCCTCTTTCGCTTTGTCATTTAAGGCAAAGCGAAAGAGGGCTTTCGCACTCCAAACGCTTCGCGTAGTAATAAAACAAAAGTCACCCAGGTTAGATTGTTCAATAAAAAAAAACAATTGTAGATATCGGTTGCGTTGTTGTAAGATCCGCCTTATCGACTTAATATACAAAATTTTCATGCTATAGGAAGAAAAAATGAATCGTTATCTCTTCAATCTCTTGCTTTGTTGTTTTTCATTTATCCTTACGCACAATTTTGCACAGGCTCTCGATCAATCAGAAATACCAGATCGAATGGAAGATTGGAAACGCGTCTATTTGGCTTCTTATTACCGTTCTGGGAATCATTGGGTCCGTTTTCTAATTGAAGAAGCTACTCACATTGCCACCGGATCAATCGTCCCCGATCGCGAAATCGACGGCACCTGTAGCCGACATCTTAACAAAATTTTTCCTTGGGGTGGATATTCCACCAAAAGTGGTTGCCGTGAAGGAAGTTGCCGACATTCAAATCCGGACGAAGTCGTTGTCATCAAATGTCACTATCCAGTCCATAGACTAAAAGCAAATGGAATATTTGCCGAACAGCCCTATCTGTACACAATTCGCCTTGTCAGACATCCTATTGACTCATTTTATTCCGAATTTGTTTTTAAAAATAAGAAAAGAAACTCAAGAGAAAAATCTTTCAGTGAGGGACTTCGAAAACAGATTAACTCCTGGATTGCATTTCAGAGTTATTGGAACGAACAACCAAGAGTGATCACAATTAGATATGAAGACATCCTTGAGAGACCTAAATACTATTTACGATCAATATTAGATATCATCGGATATCAAGTGACAAATGAAGATATCAAACGAGCTGTCAAGGCCTACCCTCCTTCTGGCGGTGTGTTGAAGCATTTAAGTCATTATACCGAAGAAGATTTAGAACTTATTGAATCGCAATTAGGCTCACTTATGCACCAATTTAATTATACAATCAACGAAGTAAAATGACAAAAAAACATTTGTTTTTCATCTGTTATTTGTTTGCTTTTTCCCATTTTTCGATCCTAAAAGGGGATGACAAGCCGCTTGTCATTAACGTCATTGCAACAAAAAATGGAGTTGGTCGCGACCAAGATGTGAATGTTCTGATAAACTCCTTACTGGATTTAGGGCACGAAGTTAAATTTGTTGAAGGCAAAGGGGATTTTTGCCCAGATGCTGATGTCAATGTGTTTATCGCCCGTACGAATGAGTCATTTCGATCTTGTGCGAAAAAAAATTATCTTGTTCCAAATGCTGAATGGTTGTTTATTCCACCTGAGGAACTTCTCAAATATGATTGTATCCTTTGTAAGACAAGGGAAGCAAAAAGAATTTTTAACCAATTGAATGACAATGCGGTATTCATGGGGTTTACATGTGGCGATCGATTTGATCCAAACATTAGTAAGAACTACAAGACGGCTTTGCATTTGGCTGGTGCTAGCATTCAAAAAGGGACAGGTTTTGTGATCGACGCTTGGGCTAATCACCCTGAATTCCCTTTCTTACAACTCACGTGCCACAAAGAGAAGAAAGTTTACTACAAGACGAAAAATGTCCCCATCACTAAGATCCCATTAAGTCCAAACATCAATTTTATTCATGAGTATCTTCCTGAAAATGAACTGATGACCATTCAAAATACTTGTGGGTTTCACATTTGCCCCAGCGTTACGGAAGGTTTTGGACACTACATTGTTGAAGGGATGAGCGTAGGAGCTGTCATTGTCACTACTGATGCTCCCCCAATGAATGAATTTATCTTGGACAAACGATGCTTAGTCAGGTACAGCGGCACAGCTCCTTGCTATCGACCTTATCGCTATGCGACAGGCTATTATGTGGATCAAGAGGAACTAGAGTCAGTTATTGAAAATCTTCTTTTGTTACCGCAAAGTGAACTAGATAAAATTGGTAAAAAAAACAGAGAACTATTCCTCAAAAAGGAACAAGAGTTTAAAAGCAATCTAGCTCATATATTCAATCGAAACGAAGTTTTTAAAAACAACCCAAAACAGGGAATCCAGGGATATAAAAATGAACAGTTACTCCATTAGATTGACAAATCTTTTTTTATTTTTATTTTTTTGTTTGATCCTGCATAGGTTCGATGCCTTAAATGCCCGCGAGAATAAGGGGGGTGTCACCTACTCAATGGATGAATTCAAAAAATCAAAATTTGAGGAACTAAACCTCCAATTTTTTCCAAACAAAAAAAATGATAACGATACGGAAATATCCAGCGAAGAGCTTACGGATATATCCAGTGAAAAAATCAATTACAAACGCGTATTTTTAGCTTCTTATCCTCGCTCTGGAAATCATTGGGTCCGTTTTTTGATTGAAGAAGCCACACACATTGCGACAAGTTCTCTTTATAAAGATGGCACTAAAGAGGGAAATGTAGAATATCCTCATATGCATGAACCATTTCCTTGGGGAGGATATTGTGTAGAGCATGGTTATGAAGGAGATTGTCGTTACCCTAATGAAGATGAAACTATCGTCATTAAATCCCATTACCCATTATTCGAAAACAAGAATAAATCTGGTGCTTTAAAGCCCTATGAGCACACTATCCGCGTCGTCAGACACCCTATTGACGCATTTTATTCTAACTATGTACTCGGAAATTTATTCAGCAAAAAACACTCTCAAGAAGAAATTGCAGCATCAACATCCTTTGATTTTTTTGAGTTAAAAAGACAGATCGATAGATGGAAACGTTTTCAGCTCTATTGGAATGAACAACATTCAGTTGTTACCATTAGATACGAAGATATTTTTTTGGAACCTCATTATTATTTGCGGCTAATTTTAGATCTCATTCAGTACCAGGCGACAGATGCAGATATTGAGAGAGCGATTCTGAAGTATCCTCCAAAAGGGGAGTTTATGAAACATATCAGGCACTATAGTCAAGAAAATTTGAAGTTAATCGACGATGAACTAGGGCCTCTTATGCAACAATTCAATTACACAATTGACGGAGTGGGACTATAACATTCCATTTCGAGACGGTCGAGGTGTGCTTGCCTCTTTTTTTCAGCTTCATTTGCGGAGGCTTGTCGCTCAGCCAAAAGCTTGGACTGCTTTTCCCGATGAGCCAGAAAATCGTTGACTGTAAGCCCAAGATAGGAATGGATCCGATAGTTGATTGCAGGGCTAAATGCAATTCCAATTATTATTGTGGATACGAGTCCGATGATGAGGCGAATCATTTGATTTAAGACTGGCCTAGGATTTGAAAATAGTGTCTTTAAAAGATTCCAAGATGTTTCTACTATTGCCTTGCTTTCGATGACCACGCAGGCGAGCCCTCCGAGGCGAGTCAGAAACATCCGGGTAGCTGGAGGCTGCTCCGGAAGGCTCCACTCATAAATATTGCTCATTATTCCGCTAACTGTATACATTTACTTCCTATGGAGGAGCCCCATGAGCTCCATTTTCATACCATGCGCGCAGTTTCTCTAATGCCCCTCTCACCTCTTCTCCCATTGCCTCTTGTCCCTCTTTTTTCTTCAGAGAAGCAAAATGATCTGGATAAATGGGAGTGCCGATAACACATGCCGTTAAGCCATGTAAGTGTGGGTAGCGTTGCTCTTTGCTCCAAATGTCGAAGGTCCCGTGAATATAAACTGGAATGATGGGAACATCGCAGCGAAAGGCGAGCATAGCGATTCCTGATTTTACAGAACCGATACTTCCATCGGAAGAGCGAACCCCAGAAGGGAATATCACCACTTGGTGTCCTTCTTTGAGGAGTTTGCAGATCAATTTCATCGAGCTAAGATCTTGAACGGTACCAGAAACGGGGTAAGCATTGAGTCGTTTAATCACAGCACCAAGGATAGGTGAAGAAAATAGGGTTTTGCGAGCGAGAAAAGAAACGACTTTAGGCCAAGAGATTGCAATTAGTGGAGGATCTAAAAACGAGCTGTGGTTGGGTGCTATGATAGCCGCTCCAGAACAGATGTGCTCTAATCCATAAACGCGATGCCCATAGAGGGTCCGACAGATAATTTTTATAAGCGCACAAACTGTCGAATAGAGTAAATTCATATTTTTTTATTTTTTGAGTGCATCTTTATATTCTAAGATTTTGACCACCACCTCATCTGTTGTCAGGTCAGATGTGTCTATCACACAGGCTCCGGATGCTTGTTTTAATGGAGAAACCTCCCTAGAAGCGTCTGAGTGATCTCTTGCCATGATATCAGCCATTACCTGGTCGAGAGTGAGGTTAGCGGCCTCCTCTGGAAATTTAGTGCGAAGCTCTTCAAAACGGCGCACAGCACGCACTTCGGGACGTCCAGTGAGAAAAATCTTCAATTCTGCATTAGGAAAGACAACAGTGCCCAAATCCCTTCCTTCAAAGACAGAATTCACTCCAACAGCCGCTTCGCGTTGCATTAAAACGAGCTTTTGGCGCACTGCTGGAATCGCGGCGACGGCTGATACGTGTGAAGTGACTTCTTGCCCACGAATCTGCAGTGTGACATCTTCCCCATCGATGTAATAAAATCTTTCTCCATGCCTTACTTTAATTTCGAATTTAATTTTTTGAAGAAATGCATTTAAGGCATCTACATCATTTAAGCTGATATTGTGTTTGAGAATGCCGTAGGTGAGGCTACGGTACATTGCCCCTGTATCAAAGTAGATAAAACCAATTTCACGTGCCAACTTTTTAGCAATCGTGCTTTTGCCCGTAGCAACAGAACCATCGATGGTAATAATCATGAGTAGATCTCCAAAAACAAGTAGACGAGGGGTGAGGTAAAGACGAGAGAATCGACGATGTCAAGCATGCCTCCAAGTCCCGGTAAATCATTGCTATCCTTAATGCCTCCATCCCGCTTGAGGAGTGATTCGATAAGGTCGCCAAACTGAGCGAGGACGCCAATAGATGCTCCCAAGAAAATACTTTGCCATAGGGTCAATGTAAACGCACTACCGAGGAGTGTTGTCACAACGACAATCGAGATACTCGTCAAAATAGCAAGGAAGAACCCTCCCAAAGCCCCTTCCCAGGTTTTCTTTGGGCTGATGTATGGGGCGAGCTGTTGGCGACCAAACCACTTGCCGATAAAAAATCCGCCGGTATCGGTCATTTTAGAGACGGTAATTAGGTAAAAAAGCCACCAACGTCCATCTTGGATGCCACTATCGGCAAAGAAATAGACGATGCGGATCATACAACTTAAAGGAATGGCAAGATAGGCGATTCCCAATACGGTAGCAGAAAGATTCATCAGTGGAGAGGTGCTCTTAATAAAATAATAGAGACAACATGCGAGCAGTGCAGCAAATAAAACGACTTCAGGGAGCGCATTTGCAATTGGATACTGTGTTGAAATGGCAACGGCAAAGACATACAAGACTCCACAGCAGATTCCCAACTTCTCTGCTGGCTCTACTCCCTTAGCACAAGCGATTTGATAGAGTTCCCAAATGGCTAAACCGACTGAGCCTCCGATAATTGCTGTTAATATAGGCTTAAAAATGGGAATTGGAGCCAAAAAAATTGTTAAAAACGTGAGCACAGCAATACCTAAACTCATTACCAAACGTTGTTTTAATTGTGTCATTCCTTCAAGCATCATGTTCCTCCTAAGCGTCTTTTACGCTTTTGAAAATCTGTAACCGCCTCGAGGAATTTCCAAGGGGTGAAATCTGGCCACAAAACATTTGTCACGTAAAGCTCTGCATATGACAACTGCCAGAGTAAAAAATTACTGATACGCATTTCTCCGCTTGTTCGTATAAGCAAATCGGGATCACCTAAAGAAGCTGTGTCTAAATATCGAGACAACAGTGATTCTGTAATTTTTCCCGAATGTCCGCGATCGTCAACTATTCTTTGAACCGCACGACAGATTTCATCGCGCGCTCCATAATTTAGCGCCATGACCATTTCTACGCCAGAGCAGTGTTCTGTTGCATGACGCACATGTTCAATAATTGCTATGAGCCCGCCGGGAAGCCGACTCAGGTCGCCGATCGTTTTTAATCGAATGTTCTCAGAAACCATAATCTCACATTGTGAAGTTAAGAACTCTTCAAACAAACACATTAAAACGTCGATCTCTTCTTGAGGCCTACTCCAATTCTCGGTTGAAAACAAGTAAAAAGTCAACACCTTAACGCCAATTTCTTTGGAGGCTTTGACAATTTCAACGATGACATCGGCACCTGCTCGATACCCTTTAACCGGCAAATCAGATTGCTGTTGGGCCCAACGGCGGTTGCCGTCTGGCATGATTGCGATATGTCGTGGAATACGGGCCGGATCTAAAGCAGCAAGCTGCTCCTGTGTGAACAATTTGGAAACGGACATAAAATCAAAAACCTCTAATCACCAGCTTTTAATACATCCATGAAGGCACTTTGAGGAATATTAACCTTACCGATTTCTTTCATGCGCTTTTTACCTTCCTTCTGTTTTTCCCATAATTTGCGCTTACGGGAAATATCCCCTCCGTAGCATTTTGCCGTGACGTTTTTGGTGATTGCTCGAATGGTTTCGCGTGCGATAATTTTACCACCGATAGCAGCTTGTACCGGAACTTTAAACAGCTGTTGAGGGATGACTTCAACCAATTTGGCGCAAATAGCTCTTCCTCTTCCTTCGGCTTTGGAACGGTGGACAAGGCAAGAGAACGCATCGACAGGCTCTTCGTTGACGCGGATTTCGAGTTTGACGATATCTCCCTTTTCATAGGAATCAAATTCGTAATCGAAAGAACCGTAGCCGCGGCTAAGAGATTTTAGTTTGTCATTAAAATCGGTAATGATTTCATTCATGGGGAAGCGATAAGTCAGCAACAACCGGTGAGCATCCAGGGATTCTGTTTTGATGCAGACCCCCCGTTTCTCCATTGCCAGGTTCATCAACCCGCCCATGTATTCTCCTGGGATGATGACATGCGATTTTACCCAAGGCTCTTCTATACATGTGATGCAGGTAGGGTCGGGATAGTGGGCGGGATTATCGATTTCAATGACTTTTCCATCCCCCAAGGTAAATTTATAAACAACGCTCGCTGACGTAGAGATGATATCGACGTTAAATTCCCGTTGAATCCTCTCAAAGATAATTTCAAGATGAAGCAATCCCAGAAAACCGCAACGGAAACCAAATCCTAATGCTGTGCTGCTCTCCTGTTCGATGTGCAACGCAGAGTCGTTAAGTTGGAGCTTGCCGAGAGCGTCGCGCAACATCTCGAAATCGCCAGAGTCAATTGGGTAGATTCCGGCAAACACGACGGGTTTGATGACACGAAAGCCCGGCAATGGATCTTGTGCCGGTTTCTTTTGAAGGGTAATTGTATCGCCAATTTTGACATCCTGACTATTTTTAATATTGGCAATCAAGTACCCCACTTCACCTGGGAGAAGCTCATCGACAGGAGTTTCATGAGGAGTGAAGACGCCCACCTCTAACACTTCGAAACACTTGCCAGAAACCATCATTTTGATTTGACACCCCTTCTTCACAGCACCGCTCATCACTCGTATGTATACCATGACACCACGGTAGACATCGTAATGAGAATCAAACACAAGGGCGCGAAGGATATCGTCTTCCGGCTCCTTGGGGTGAGGAACATCGCGCAAAATGCGCTCTAAAATATCTTTAATGCCAATTCCCGATTTCGCTGAGCAGCAGATAGCATCTGTAGCATCTAATCCGATGACATCTTCAATTTGCTTCTTAACTCCGGGGATATCGGCAATAGGAAGATCTATTTTGTTGAGAACCGGAACGATTTCGAGGTTGCGATCGAGAGCCAAATAGACGTTGGCAAGGCTTTGGGCCTGAACTCCTTGTCCAGCGTCGACAACGAGAAGAGCCCCCTCACATGCAGCTAAGGAACGAGAAACTTCGTAAGTAAAGTCGACATGGCCAGGAGTATCAATCAGATTGATTTGGTAAATAGAGCCATCATCAGCGAGATAGTTCATCGTGACAGGATGAGCTTTGATCGTAATCCCTCGTTCTCTTTCCAGGTCCATTGCATCGAGAACTTGCGCCTGCATATCGCGTGCAGAAACCGTATCCGTTAGTTCTAGTAAGCGGTCAGCTATCGTCGATTTTCCATGGTCGATATGGGCAATAATGGAGAAATTGCGAATTTTCTTTATGTCATATTTTTGCTTCATTATTGCTATAAAACTACATTTTAAATTTAAATACGATTATTACACCAAGAGAACTGCCCAAAGGAGTGCGGCCAAGATGACTCGAACATCCACCAAGTTGCCTCGACTAGAACCTGAATCTAGCGCGTCTACCAATTCCGCCATGGCCGCAATTGCAGTAAATGATAATTCAAATAGTCGTTTTTAAGCAAAGAAAATCGAAAAGGCTCAGGGAGAAGGGGGGCAATTAAAATAAACGAGATGGGCTAAACTCCCGTTTACGGGAAATTTGAGAAGAAGCAGGGGCAGCGCTTGAATCCGGCTCGGCCTGACTCGAACTTGAACTCGACGCAGGACAACTAGAGCTTAAAGCAGACCTCGAATCAACAGGAGAAATGCAAGAAGTATCCTCAACAACACCCGCATATATCTTTCGCATTTCTCCTAGCCTAAGTTGACATTCTGAACAAAACGACTTTACAACCATTGTTTGTCTGTCTTTAAAACTAGGATGTCTGAAGCTAATCGATCTTATATTTTCTATTGTATGATTCCTACTTAATTTACGAAGTTCTGGAATAATTCTAGCTTCCGCACAGAACCACTTCCCTTTTTCAGCACCTCTTCTTTGCAATGAAAACCCGTGAACAAGTGCAGACTGAGGCACAATAGGCCAGCGCCCACGAGAAGGACGATTATCGACTAAAACCTCCTCCGGTGGATCTTCTGCATTAATTAATTCTAATTTAAGATTAGCTAAACTAATAGCCTGAAAAGCCTCCGACGCAATAACCGATCGAAGTGATTCAGTATAATACATTCCACCAGAAGGGGCAATTATGCAACGCTCAGATCCCAAAACTCTATAAAAAACAAAACATAAAGTTCGTGTGGTCCTAGCCTTTCGAAACATATCTGCTTTACCTATCAAATTGGCTGCTGCAGAAGCAAATTGAATGATCTCCACATCTGTAAGAACACCTCCACTGGCCTCAACTGCTGGGCTTTTAGCAAGAGCATCTTCTGACACCAAATCAAACAAGGAAGGAGAAGGCAGATCTGGGGAAGTAGACAATCCTCGAGGGGTACTAAAATTTAAAGCCGTTAACGAATCTTCTGAATCAAAAGAACACAACGCAAAATCTAATAACCCAGAACAAGACCCCCCAGGACTCAATGGAGAAAACATAAGTGAGTTAAAAGGGGAAGCATTTGAATAGAACCCAGGAGGGAAAACAGAAGCTTGAGGAGATGCGAAAGCAGGGAAAGAAGAAGGTGTGGAGGTGGCTAAAGGAGAGGAAGAGGGAGTAGCTAAAGGAGAAGAAGAGGGAACGGAATCTTTTTCCGAATGCAAAGAAAGCATTGTAGAACTCAATGAGGTCATGAATGGAGTTGATGCAGTACTTGTCAAATACTGAGCCCCTAGGTCCCTCCAATCGTAGCAATTGCATTTAGGAAGTTCATATTCACTTATAAAACTAAGGTTTTCAATCACTGTCAATGGAACTTGAACCTCGGCTTCAAAAGGGGTTGGCGAAGAACAATTTGTATTATTCTCCCCATCGGGGGATGGAGTGACATTTCGAAATGGGGTTAAATTTTGAGATTGAATCTCATCTTGGGTTGAGATACAACTTTGGCTTTGAACTGAAAATTGACTAGTCATTGTGTTATACATTTTTATAATTGATTAATAAAAAATATCATTTAACAAATTAATTATATATTAATT
>JABDDS010000054.1 GCA_013287465.1 Chlamydiota bacterium
CGATTAGCTCATCACCCTCTCCTGGCTCCGCTGGCGGCAATGGTTGCGTTTCCCCCACTTCCGATTCTCCATCGATCCCATTTTCTACTTTTTGGATAGCAACCAAATAATCTCCATTTTTCAGGTTTGTCAGTTTAACCCCTTGGGTATTGCGTCCCATCACACGCAGATCGCGCATGCTGATACGCACTGTTTGACCTGATGAAGAAACCATGACCATTCCATCTGAATCTGTCACACAAAGGGCGCCGACGACATTTCCATTTCTTTCGTTGGTGATGATTGAGCGGACACCGACTCCACCGCGGTTAGTCTGACGGAAATCTTCAACGGAGGAACGTTTTCCAAAGCCCCTTTCACATACGAGAAGGACAGACTCATCGCCATTAACGACTTCACAACCCACGATGCAATCGCTTTCATCGCGCAGACGCACTCCTCTAACACCTCTCGCGGTACGTCCCATTGAACGCACTTTGCTTTGGTCAAAACGCACTGCCATTCCTTTATAAGTAAAGAGCATCACTTGCTGCCCCTCTTTTACCAAGCGAGAAGCAACCACTTCATCGCCCTCATCGATAGCTAGGGCCCACACCCCTTTGCGTCGTGGAGAACTGAATTCGCTGAGGTAGGTTTTCTTCACCACTCCTTTACGAGTTGCCATTAGGATAAAGTCAACCTCATTGAAGTTAGAGACCCGCAATACTGTCGCGATTTTCTCTTCTGGTCTGATATCTTCGAGTAGATTGATAAGCGGCTTTCCTTTCGCTTTTCTTCCAGATTCTGGAATCTGCCACACTTTAATCCAATAGCATCTCCCCAGATTTGTGAAAATCAGGAGGTAATCGTGCATTGTAGCGACGTATAATCCCTTTATTGTGTCATCTTCCCGTTTCATCGAAACACCCGTGACGCCAATTCCTCCGCGTCTTTGTTCACGGAAGGTGTCTATCGGCATTCGTTTGATGTAATCATCTTCAGAAATTGTGATGATGACAGGTTCATTGGCGATGAGATCTTCCATATTCATGTCGCTTTCTGCGGCAATAATCTGAGTTTTTCTCTCTCCTTTATACAAACGCAACACATCTTGCAGTTCTTCGCGAATAATATCGCGTACCATTGCTTCGCTTGCTAAGACAGCTCGGTAGTACTCGATCTTTTTAAGCAGCTCTTGATATTCATCATTAATCTTATCTCTTTCGAGTCCTGTCAATTGATAAAGGCGCAAATCGAGAACGGCGTTAGCCTGTTTCTCTGAGAATCCAAAGCGGCTAATTAATTCAACTTTAGCTTGGTCGCGGTTATCACTTGCTCTGATGATACGGACGACCTCATCCATATGATCAATTGCTTTTAGATAGCCCTCAAGAATATGAGCGCGCGCTTCCGCTTTATTAAGTTCAAAGCGGATGCGACGACGCACCACATCGATGCGGTGGTCGATCCAAGCTCCGATAAAGTGCTTAATCGGCATAATGCGTGGAAGTCCTTTATCCAACGCGAGCATATTACAACCAAAAGTCACTTGAAGGTCTGTGTATTTATATAATTGGTTGATGACCACTTCAGGCACTTCATTGCGCTTAAGCTCTATGACGATACGCATTCCATCTTTATCTGATTCATCTCGGAGGTCAGAAATTCCGGTGATTGATTTAGCGTTGATTAAATCGGCAATTGTTTCGATCAATCGGGATTTATTGACGTTATAGGGAATTTCATCGACGACGAGTCGCTGTCTATCAGCCCCTTCCATATCTTCAACGCGCAGAACACCACGCAAGACAATTTTACCTCGTCCAGTGTGATATGCCTCTTTAATTCCCCGATACCCGCAGATAATCCCCCCTGTGGCAAAATCGGGTCCAGGCATCACTTTCATGATCTCATCGACGGATGTCTCTGGGTTATCTAAAAGTAACATTGTCGCTTTGACAACTTCTCCTAGGTTATGGGAGGGGATGTTTGTCGCCATTCCCACAGCGATCCCTGAAGATCCATTACAAAGCAAGTTAGGAAATCTTGCAGGGAAAACCGTCGGTTCTTTTTTTGTTTCATCGTAGTTCGGAATCATATCGACAGTATCTTTGTCGAGGTCATCCATCAATTGAACTGCAGCATGTGTAAGACGAGCTTCGGTATAACGCATCGCAGCGGGAGGATCCCCATCAACCGAACCAAAGTTACCCTGCCCATCGATGAGGGTGTAACGCATCGCCCAATGCTGAGCCATACGCACCAGCGTCGGATAAATCACCTGTTCGCCGTGAGGATGGTAATCTCCGGAGGTGTCACCAGAGATTTTGGCGCACTTACGGTGCTTAGCCCCAGGAGATAAATTGAGCTGCCTCATTGCATAAAGAATCCTTCGTTGTGATGGTTTTAAGCCATCGCGAACGTCGGGAAGCGCACGGGCAATAATGACTGACATGGAGTAACGGAGATAACTCTCCTTCATTTCATCTTCAACATTGCGTGCGACAATAATTTCATTAGGCGTATATGATGTCATGATATTTCCTTTTAAACGTCCAGATTTTTAACTGAGAGCGCGTGTTGTTCAATAAACGCACGGCGTGGTGGGACATCTTCACCCATTAACATCGTGAACATGTAGTCGGCGGCGACGGCGTCTGGCAATGTGACTCGGAGTAGAGTCCGTTTTTCCGGATCCATTGTCGTTTCCCAAAGCTGATCGGCATTCATCTCTCCCAACCCTTTATAACGTTGAATTTCGATCCCTTTTCTTCCATTTTCTCTAAGGAATCCAATGAGATCGCGCAAGGTACTAAATTGATGGAGATGTTTATCATCTTCGAGAACTTCAAGGATGGGTTCATCACCATTTAAGTAAGCCTTAAATTCAAAGCCAAACGAGGCTAGCGTTTTTAACAATCCTTGGAGGTAATCTTCTTCGTAGAGTTCTAGGAAATGGAAGCGCGCCGGACGGAAGACTTGCATTTCGGGAGTGACCTCTTCTGCTGGGATTGAAGCCAGGGTTTCTGCATGGCGTCGTCTTTGTGCCTCTTCATCGCTCTTTTTGAAAGTTTCAAGTTCTTCGATTGAATAAGCAAAGCGAATTCCGTCGATCAGCTCGATGCGGAAACGAGGTAGTTTACCCTCTTGATTTTTGCCTCCAAGGAACTCTTTAAAGGAGATTCCTTTGCGCTCTACGCGACCAACAAATACTTCGACCTCTAAGACAGATTTCAATAGCTCTTTAGTTTTTTCAGCATTCAAAAATTCCTCTTGAGCAATGGGACGCAATTTAATGTCGCTGATTCCCAGTTCCAGAAGGTATTCATCCATTTCTTTTTCCGAATGGATATAACGGCTTGTTTTTTTACGCGACACCCGATAGAGAGGAGGCTGAGCGATATAGATAAAGTTGTTTTCGACAAGAGATGGCATATGACGATAGAAGAATGTGAGAAGAAGGGTTCTGATGTGGGATCCATCGACGTCAGCATCCGTCATGATAATGATTTTATGATAACGCAATTTTTCAAGGTTAAAACCATCGGCGCCGATTCCACATCCCAATGCAGAGATCATTGTGCCCACTTCTGTGTTTTGAAGGATTTTATCCAAGCGGGCTTTTTCCACGTTGAGGATTTTACCACGGATAGGCAAAATAGCCTGAAAACGGCGATCGCGGCCTGATTTTGCTGAGCCTCCAGCGGAATCTCCTTCCACGATATAAATCTCGCAGAGAGCCGGATTTTTTTCCTGGCAGTCGGTAAGTTTACCAGGAAGGCGTCCACTATCCAATGCCGATTTGCGGAGAGTGAGCTCTCTGGCTTTACGAGCAGCTTCGCGTGCCTGTGCAGAGATGATCGATTTTTCTGCGATCATTTTTGCTAGAGCTGGATTTTTATCTAAGAAAATTGTGAGCTCTTCACCTGTCACTTGTTGCACGATAGAACCGACATCACTATTGCCAAGACGTTGCTTTGTCTGTCCTTCGAATTGCGGATTCGCCACTTTAACAGAGATCACAGCAGTGAGCCCTTCGCGCATATCATCACCGCTAATCGATATCTTGTCGTTTTTGAGAAGATTATGACTTTTGATATATGCATTCAACACACGTGTCAACGCCGTTGAAAACCCTGTCAAATGAGATCCACCATGCCTAGTAGCAATGTTATTGACATAAGAGTAAACCATTTCATTATAGCCGTCATTCCACTGTAAGGCAATTTCAACTTCAACCGGAGCGTCGTCTCCTTGGCGTGAACCGTGAAAGTAGATCGGCGTTGGGAACATTGGACTTTTATTTTCGTTTAGATAGGAAACAAATGAGAGCAGCCCCCCGCTATAACAAAAGTTCACATCGTCTTTATCGTTATCGCGCTCATCATGGAAATAGATATTGATCCCTTTGTTCAGGAAGGCAAGTTCACGCAAGCGCTTTGCAAGGATGTCGTAATCAAAAACTTGCTCCTTCATGATGGTCTCATCGACCCAAAAAGTAATCTTCGTTCCACGTTTAGTCGTCGTCCCGGTAACCTGTAATAAACGACTGACCTTTCCCTGTGAAAACTCCATTTCATAAATGCTGCCATCTTTAAAGACTTGGACGATCATTTTTTTCGATAAAGCACACACGCAAGAGACCCCAACACCGTGAAGGCCTCCGGAGACCTTATATGTCTCTTTATCGAATTTACCCCCAGCATGCAAGATCGTCATCACCACTTCAAGAGCCGAGACATCGCGTCCTTGTTTAATCGATTCTTTTTCGTGCTTGCCTACAGGGATACCGCGCCCATTATCTTCAATTGTGACGCTATTATCGCTGTGAAGGATGACATAAATTGCCGAGCAATGTCCAGCCATAGCCTCGTCGATACAGTTGTCTACAGCCTCATAGACGAGTTGGTGAAGGCCGTTAACCCCGGTATCGCCAATATACATACCAGGACGCTCTCTAACGGCTTGTAAGCCCTCAAGTACTGTGATCGAGCTAGCATTGTATTCATGCGGCTGAACGATTGTCTTTGCATTTTGCGGATCTTGCTTATCTTGAGACATGCGATACCTTTATATAAAATTAATTAAGCAATGCGGAAAATGATGTTCCGGATGTTCGCTTTTGGAAACCTTTGTTTAATAGCCCTTAGGATATGGAATTTATCGCGGGTTAACAAGCTGTGTAACGTGGAATTTTTGACCTTCACAATCAGGACATCTTCATCTAACGAAAGGGCTTCTGTCATCGGAGCCAACTTAGGACCAATGACTTCTGGCCATGCCTTCACAATAAGATCGGGTCTTTTTTGGTACACATTGTTAATTCCAGACAAGACATCGGAAAGCAAATCCCCAACCCTGTGTGTAGTCAGAGAGGTTCCATTATAGTTGCGAGGGGTGCGCCGGATGTCTTTTTGCATAAACAAAGTATCCCGATAAATCCAACGCAAGCATACCACAATAAAACGGTCACTAGCAAGTTTTTTTATATAAAAGGCAACAATTCGAAAGACAACAAAAAATGGAAATGAAACCCAGCCCCATTTAGGAGTTGGGCAACAATAACTTTGACGATTGGGCCGCGCGAAAGCCCCGGGATTCGATCAATAAAAACCGGCCCAATGTTACAGGTTTACTCCCATCGGTCTCGGTCTTAGATCAAACCCTTCTGATTCCGCAATCCCATATTGTATTTCTATTATCGCCTCAGAAAGTAGTTGTAAAGGAACATATGTTCCATAAGCGATTTTCTGATTCAAATGCATAGGTCCCCTCACAAGTAGGAAATCAAGTAACACTCCAGTAAAGACCATTAAATGCAAAGGTTTAGTTGCGATAGCTAATGCAATTAGTACAGCACTCGAAGCTAAAGAAATCGGGGCAATGATTGCTTTTAGTGAATCAATAACCTGTTTTTTATAATTTTCTGGATTAAAGAACAAAGCACCATTTCTAATAGACAGCACTTTGTCAGTTTGAATAATACGGGTGTTTTCATCACTAAGTGCTTTTGCCCATTGTTGAAAAGGAGCATAGGCATACTTAGAAAAACTGAGGTTGGCTGAATGAAGCCCTTTTGTTGACATTCCAATCGCTATGCTAGAAATAATTGTGAACCCTGTGAGCTTCATCAAACCAACAGAGATGCTCAAAATAGAATTTGTAAAAATAAGAACAAGTGTCGCTAAAGATTTTTTTGCCACGCTTGTAACAGTTTGATGAAAATAGGAATTTTCATGTGTCAACAAAGTAACATTTATTGATTGAAGTGGCTTTTCTAAAAATTTAAATCTAGTACTAATAGAAATCGATCTTAAACCTGTGAGATTTACAAATGCTACAGCAATCGTTAAAATTGGATTTGTGAAAATAGTAGCGAGTGTCGTAAATGCTTTTTTGGCAGCTTCTCCAACGTTTATCAATCCGTCTTTAACAGCCTCTCCCACATTGATTTCTGCTGGATTAAAATCAATTTCAACCGAACTTTTTCCGGTGCTTCCTACAATATTTGTTTCACAAAAATCCATAACAACCTCGCTTTTAATTAATATAAATGCAATAATAAAAATGGATTCTACAATGTTATTTAATAAAAGTCAAACAAAAAGTAAAAAAGTAATAAACCAAAATTAATAAAAACAATAAGTAAAACATACCGAAACACACTCGCTCTGAAAAAACTTGTGCATTTTAGATTGCCTGTGCTAACATCTCGGGTGAATTCATAAAGGTAAACAGCATGAGCAATCTTGAAGTCAATACCAGAACTATTTCTTTTTCAGAAAAAGGTTTCGATACGATAGGTGGATGTGTAAGAATTCTTGATTATTTAACTGTTGCTACGACGCTAGGATGTGCCGTTTTAGCTATTCAAAAAAGTATCACTCACAGTTGGTGTTCGGATCACTTTATGTCTTCTGAAGGGCGAATCGCTTTATATATGCCACTGCCACTCCTAGTGATCACGGGACTTGTACATGCTAATGCAATCATAGTTAGAAGAAATCTTTTAGAGAAAGAACAAAAACAGAGACGGGAATCATCCTACGATCCAGCAGCCCAATCCAATTCAAATTGCAAATCCAAAATATTACGTCCTGTTATAGCTATCGCAGCAGGGGCAAACGCCATATCAAGTCGGATTGACTCCGCAACGGATTATGTATGGAAATTATCTCATTGTAATCAGGCATGGACAAAAATTAAGGCTATTTGTTCTCAAAAAGTCCACACAGAGGAAAACAACCAAAAAAACCCTTCAGAAACTGAAATTGCCCCCCGCCCAACGGCAATAGAAGTTAAACAGAATCAGACAGAAATCAACTCGGACCAAAAAGAAGATATACCAGATCAGGCATACACCACAGGTGAATCAAAGGCTGATACAATGCCTACCTCTTTAGAAGTTGCAGAAAATCATAACCTAGAAAATGTAACTAACTGGCATTGGGGAAGATGTAAAAGACACTTAACTTCCTTTATCGTCGTTGGTATAATCTCAGCCCTTGCTACCGTAGTCATTAACGACGTAGGGGGAGGGTGTTTTAAAACTTAAGTCATGAAAAAGCAATTGTAATTGGTGCTTTTTCTGATTTTTATAGTGAACACTATAATGGCAGGACAATTTCTTCCAGATCGACGTATCATTGAGTGCTTAAATGTCTATTACGGCATTAAGGCCACTACGCTCAGCTTACTCCCTTTAGGCGCAGATATGAATGCGTCGGTATACAAAGCTCAAGCGCATGATCAAAGTTATTTCATAAAACTAAAGCACGGCCATCATCACGATATCAGCATCGCTATTCTTTCCTTACTACACGAAGAAGGAATTCAACAGATCATTCCTCCATTAAGAACATTTCAGGGACAGCTCACACAATCCATTGATAACTTTACTCTCATTGTTTATCCGTTTGTTGAAAGTCATAATGGATTTGATCAAAATCTAACAGATGATCAATGGCTTACCCTCGGTAAGGTCTTGAAAAAGATTCATGAAGTTAAAGTGCCGCTGGCAATTCAAAACAACATAAGAAAAGAGACCTACTCACCTAAATGGAGAGATATCGTTCGGTCATTGTATAGTCATATCGACACCATGTCAAATGGGGACGAAGTGGCTAAAAAGCTGCTCACCTTTATGAAAGATCATAAAAAAGAGATTCACCGTCTGGTAGAGAAAGCTGATTTTTTTGCTCAAGAGATTCATGAAAAACCAACCAAATTCGTGCTATGCCATTCTGATATACACGGAGGAAATGTATTGATAGATGCAAAAGGCTCTATTTACATAGTGGATTGGGATGAACCCATTATGGCACCAAAAGAAAGAGACCTCATGTTTGTTGGTGGAGGTGTTGCTAATGTTTGGAATAATCCAGGAGAAGAAGAGTTGTTTTATCAAGGTTACGGAAAAACAGAGATTGATATGCCTACTTTAGCGTATTATAGGCATGAACGAATTGTGGAAGATATCGCTGTTTACGCTCAAGAGTTGCTTTTAACAACCTCCGGCGGAAATAGCAGATTAGAAATGTACAAACACTTTATAGATATGTTTGCACCACGAGGTGTCGTGGACATCGCATTCAAAACAGGTGAAAATCTAGAAATTTAAATTGGATATACACCAACTTCTCATACAACTATCAAGGCTAAAGCCAGAGCAAGAATAAAAATTATCAAAAACAAGATAAATAAAATTCTAGAAATCTCACCTGAAACGGCCGCAACAGAAGGTAATCCTAATACCCCAGCAATGATCGCAATGATCAAAAAAATAAATGCCCACTTTAACATAATTACTCCCTAACGCATTTTCCAAGATGTTTCTTCAGAAACTTTTACCGTTTTCTTCTAGCTTCTGAAAGTCCTATCGCTATCGCCTGCTTTCGGTCCGTTACTTTCTTATGGCTTTTTCCTGATTCCAACGTCCCTTCTTTCATCTTATGCATAGCCTCTTTTACTGACTCCTGCTCTTCATCTCTATATTTTTTTACCATAACAACCTCCTATTTGATTAGTTTAAGTCTAATCAACCTATTAAGCTCATCATCATATTTAAATTATTTTATGTAAATAAAAAATTAATTTAAACACAGTGATTCGGTATAAAAAACTTGCATTCTCTATTCAAAATCTGCTAGGCTCCTCCAGTATGAGAAACCTACTAATAATATTTCTTCTTTTCGCCCTTCCCTCCTCTGTGACATCTGGAGAAAACCCAGATTATTGGAAAGCGGAGGAGTATTACCACAACTCTTCTTCACAAAAAAATGCGGCAACAGATCTAATGAAACATGTCGTCATCACAGGAAACGAGAGGATTTTAGATGTTGGCTGCGGAGATGGTAAAATCACAGCAGAAATCGCCGCAAAGATTCCAGACGGTTCAGCGGTTGGGGTTGATATCTCGCCTGCAATGATTACATTTGCTCAAGAAGCATTCCCACAACAAACCGTTCCCAATCTGGGATTTTTCCTTAAAGATGCTCAAAACTTAGATTTTGATAATGAATTTGACATTATTTTTTCTTTTACAACGCTGCAGTGGATAGAAAAACACGACGCTTTTCTTAAAGGGGCCTACAATGGCTTAAAAAGTAATGGTGGATTCCTAGCGATAACAATGCCCATGGGACTTCCAGAAGCGCTCAAACAAGCTGTTACAGAAATTATCTCTCTTCCTGAATGGTCATCTTACTTTTGTGATTTTTCTACAGGATGGAATTTCGTTGACGATGTTCAGTATGAAAAAATGCTCACATCTAACGGATTCATTCCGATTAGGTTGGCAGTCGTTCCACAAAAAGATGTTTTTCCTTCTCGACAAGTCTTTGAAAAATTCATCAGCCAATGGTTCCCTTACCTTCGGCCCTTGCCACAAGGCCTAAAAGCAGATTTCCTCACCCAAGTCATTGATAGATTTCTCAAACTAGAGTCCCCTTTTCCAAACGGAGAAGTACACTTCAAGATCCGTCGGCTCGAAGTGACCGCTTATAAGCACCCAACTTCGTTAGACCTCTTTCGAAACTAAAGGTTCGTCGATTTTTCTTTTAATCGCCTCTAGAAGCTCTGGAAAAGTTTCTTTGTAGTAATCTCCACCAAAATGACCTTGATCTGGAGATTCGTAATAAATAGTCCCCAATTGATCCCTAACAACATGAGCCTCTCTGAGTGGAATCCAAGGGTCGTTTGCCCCTGCAAATTGGATAATCCATTTTTGGTTTTTCTTAATAGCCTCCCAATTCCATGGAGAATCGAAATAACCGCTCAATTTTTCGTTTTTATACCCAAGGTCTGTGTAATAAGCCCCTATCAAAGCAGATCCTAGAATTCGATGGTTTTCTGCATATCGCATAGCTGCAATTGCCCCTGAGGAGTGCCCTATAATTATCGTTTTTTCATCTGCTTTCAATTCTTTTTCCAAAAACGGAATCCAATAAGAACTCCTAGCTAATTCTGCATCCGGAAATTGAGGGGCATCTACCAATACGCCAAGTTTTTCAAGTTCCTTTTTAAGGTATGGCAACCAATTATCAGTTGGTTTGCTATTGCCATTACCATGAATCAAAATTGCTCTAATCATTATACCTCCCACGTCAAAGCTATTCCTATTCTATTTAGAACCAATAAATTTTCCCATGAAAAAATTTAGTGTTACGCGAAGCGATACAAAGATAGGAAGGGGATTTCTGCTTTCAGGAATAAAGAAGAACAGGAGGCTTCGCCGGCAGGATGGGAGCATGCTTATACTCACATTTTTTGGTTTCTATTACCTTCTAATATTAACGCAGAGGCGCGAGAGGCGGAGAGGCGCAGAGAAAAGTCGAAAAGATAAATTTTTCATACACTTCGCCCCTCTGCGTCTCCCCGCCTCTCGCGCCTCTGCGTTGATAAAAAGAGAGTTGAATCCAATAAAATATAGAGTATAAGTTGGAAAAGAGGAAGGGTTGTCCTGAGGCGAAGCCGATCCTGCCTATCCTGTTCTCTTTTATTCCTGAAACCAGAAATCTCTTTTTCTTATCTTTGCACCTCTGCACTTAAACCTTCTCATGCAATGTACACCACTGATATTTTTCTTGTACACTCAATCAGGAAGCATTTATCATACGCGTAAAAGCAAAAAAATGGAAACTACTTGTGAAAAAAGAATCTAACCAAATTCGTCTTAAGAAATGTGTCGAAGATAGTGAGTGGGATGTTGCTAAAAGATTAAGAAATAAGTACTTTTTTCAGCCTTTATCGATACAAGATCCCTATACATGGACTTTTGATCACAAAGAACATGTTCACTTCATTCTCTATCGAGGCGATACAATGGTCGGCTATGCACATATCCAACTTTGGCCACACCATCGAGCCGCTTTGAGAATTATCGTCATTGATGAACTGTACAGAAATCATGGGTTAGGCAGTCAATTTTTGCATCTTTGTGAGCTATGGCTGAAAGCAAAAAATGTTAAATCCCTCCACGACGAAGCTAGACCTGACGCAATAAAATTCTATCGCAAGAACGGTTATATAGAAATGCCCTTTGATGACCCTAGTGGAGATCCACCGAGTCCTTACGATCTTGCTATGGGAAAAATTTTATAAAAAGGATAACAAACGTGATTCAAAACCAATAGAGGAGCACATCTCAACAACAGCAAAATATATGCCCTCATCGCATCCATAATCTCTTTCAATGAGGTTTAATAAACGACTATTAAATCCATATTTTTCGGCATCATTTTAGAAAGGTCATTAATGATTGTGCCTCTAAGGAATCGCAAAAATCCTGATTTTCCTCTTTTTTTTCCGATAACAACCTTATTCACTTTTTTCTTTTTGGCTATTTCAACAACACTATGAGCAGAATGTGCTGTCACTGTATATAATAATTCCATAGGAATTTTAAGTGAGTAGCTGTTCATATATTCAAAAACTTCAAGTGCATCTTTATCCTGAGCCGATGTTTTCTTCTGATCAATTTCGGAGACGAATTGCTGTTCGCGTACAAATAAGATGAAGAGCGGAAGCTGATGGCTTTTAGCTTCATCTATAGCATACTCAAGCGTTTTTCCTGTGCCTGTAATAGCGACAAGCACCCCTCCTTCATCACCTTTAGGGAGTTCAGGCAAATCACTTTTTAACAACGCTGCATTGCTTATCTCAAGGTTTTCTTTGCGTTCTTTTATTAATGCTCGTACAAGAAGTCCCACTCCTACGATAGTTATAACAAAAAGACGTGCTTGTGATTTATCGATAAACAATGTCAATTCAATAAGGGTCATAATGATAAAAGTTCCAAACATGAGAATTCGTTCCCACTTTTTAAAGGGAAGAGTCAGGTTTGTCGAAGTAGCCCCTAGATTGACTGCAATTGCCCCTACAAACCCAACAGCATAAAGAGCGGCCAACCCTGAAATGTCGTTAACAAAAATCAAGATGCCAATCGGCAATAAAAAAGCCAAAAATGTGGAATATATCGGCACGCCAAAACGGTTGAGTTTTCGAAGTTGATCAGGCATTTCTCCATCGCTCGACATAATAAAAAGCAATGAATTAAGTGCAATCATTGCTGTGTTGACAGCAGACAAAAGTAATAGAGCAACCACGATGCTAATAACTAAAGCAAAATAATGTCCAAACGTTGCCCCAAAAGCAGAACTTCCAAAAACATCCCCCATATAGTTCAACATAGCGTCTCGGACATTCGGATATCCGGGAGCATTGACATCTCCGTTGCTAATTTCTAAGCCGGGTAATGCATTCATCGCTAGTCCTAACAAGGAAGTAAAAATGCAGACCTCAGCTATGACCATAACAATCGCTGGGGTAGCCGTTCTAACAATAGATGGATTTTCTAATGTCGATCCTGGGTCAAGTTTCATAGATCCTGTTGTATTAGCAATAGATTCTATTCCGGATAAGGCCACAATAATTCCGACAAATACAGCCCAATCGGCTCTAAAGTCGCCTGAAATAGGAGTAAGATGATGAACAGCTTTCGGAATAAAAGGAGTGCTTAACAACCCAAGAAAGATCACAGATATGACCATAGGAATAGCCAACTGAATCGCAAGATTACCAGTGCGTTTAATCCCTAAAAAATTCATGAAACCGATCACTGCAATAGAACTAATTGCCCAAATTTCAGGATTTAAAACACCAAGGTAATGAAAGGCAGAGGTGGCACTAAGAGCAGCGGTTACCAGATAGTCTGAAATTAGAAAAAAACCGCCGAGTACAGCCAAGACCTTTGAACGGTTGCGAACACTCGCATAAACCCCACCTCCATTCGGATAAAACTTGCAAATTTTAATGTAGTTAAGGCCAATTAGCAATGTCAAAACGCTGACAGCAAGGATATACCAAAATGAACTGTAGCTGGCAAGAGCGAAGGCTAGTCCCAAGACATACGCTTTGCTAGTTCCGAGATCGCCATAAAGGATAGCCGCTCCACGCCAAGAATTAATCTTACGAGGTATTGATGTTCGTACAGTCTTCATAAACTATCATATATCATAATAGCTATTATTAGGTGTAGCGGATGAATTCTCTCATACTATATAATCCGCTCTAAAAGGAACTTTGATGAAATCGACAGCCTACACGACAGCATATCTTTTAGTATTGATTTCTCTTGGATTCATGTCCTCTGATATGTACCTCCCCTCCCTCCCTGCCTTATCCGTCTATTTTGAGGCAAGTGACCATCAAGTTCAGATGACTCTCTTCACTTTTCTCTTTAGCTTTTCCCTCTCACCATTAGTTTTCGGTCCTTTATCTGATCATCTAGGACGTCGAAAGGTGATATTAGCAGGACTAGCAATCGCTTTTATCTCTACTTTGGGCTGTATTTTTGCTCCGAATATCCAAACAGTCACATTTTTTCGCTTTATTCAAGGGATTGGGGTAGCTGCGGTAATGATTTGTGGACGGGCAACGACATCTGATCTTTTCACCGGAGAGGCATTTAGGAAGCAAATAGCTTTGACAACTGCTTGTATGCCCCTTATTTTAGCTGTTGCCCCGACAATAGGAGGGATACTGCAAGAGCAATTTGGTTGGAAAGCTACTTTTACTTTTCTCGCATCCTATATGGCTTTAATTTTTGTTTGGGTTGCATTCTCATCCGAAACTCTGACCAAAAAGACACAAACCAAGCTATCAGAAATTTTCTCTACTTATCGCAATCCCCTAAGTAACAAGCTATTTATTGCTTATAGCATCAATTTTATCCTTCCAGCTTTTGGAATGTTTGGTTACTTGACCGTCAGTCCCTTTTTATTTCAGGAAGTTATCGGCCTCTCACCCATTGAATACGGATCTCTTGCGCTCTATGTCGGAGGAACGATCATTGTGACAGGTTTTATAAATCTACTTTTTATCCATCGTTTTTCTTCAACATCGATCGTTCGTCTCGGATCAATTTTTATGGGACTTGCCGGCTGTTTGTTACTATTTTTCCATTTGCAAGGGATTTTAACGACATGGTCTTTGCTTCTGCCTGCTCTTATCTATTTCACTTCCCTCCCCTTATGCGTTGCAAATGCCGCGTCCAAAGCTTATAGTTTCCTCAACGGTCACTTTGGAGCAGCAGTAGCTCTACTAACAACTTTTCAGTTCCTTCTAGGAGCTATCAGCACCTTTGTTTTCTCTCATCTCTCTGATAGATCTATACTGCCACTAGCAATCACTTTTATGGCTGTTGGTTTATTGTCAGTGATCAATCTTGCCATCGCTCAAAGATTAGAATTGAGTAAAGAATCTTAAAAGGCGCT
>JABDDS010000055.1 GCA_013287465.1 Chlamydiota bacterium
GCGTGTTTTATCACTCACATTTTTAGTTGCACATCGCGTTGATTAATACGCTCTAGTTGGAATCCTGAGGTGCAAATTTGGCGTAATAATCAACAAATGCATTGACATCGTCTAGAACTGTTTGATTTATTTTGATTGAGTTATCTATAGATTTTTTAACTCTTTCCAGACCTTTTGTCAATAATACGCGCAAAGCTATTGTTAATGAAATGACATCCTTAATCCCGAGTACTTCTCCGTGAAAAATTTTGGCATCATCATCATATTCAACGTGACCGGTATAACCTTTGTACTTCATCTAAAATGATCTCGATCAATCGGTTCAGGTACTGGTTCCCCTTTTTCATGATAGATCTCTATAGCACACGCAATAAGGCTCTTTATTTCACTCATGCCTTCATCTAGACTTTCTGAATCCGTGCAGATGCCTGGTAGCTCATTAACTCTGATAATGTAATAACTTGATCCTTCATGGATTTCTGTTTCGATGGTATAGGTCCAAGGAAGATTCAAATAGTAATCTAATCCTTTATTGTCCTTTGTTTTTTTCATCTTGCTCATAATTTTTTAACTCTTTGTGTCTTTGTACCTTCGTGTCTTTGTGTTTAATTTTTATGGTTTTGCGCGGCAATTCATGCTGACAACTGATTAATAATTAAACACAAAGGCACGAAGGTACAAAGACACAAAGAGAGGATGGTAGCCACAAAATTATCTTTTGTTAAGTACTCATTTGCGTGATGAACCAAAAGCATTCTCTGAAGTTAGAATTAACTATCCTATTATAATCCTGCCGGCGAAGCCGACCCTGCCTATCCTGTTATTTTTATTCCTGAAATCAGAAACCCCTGCTCCCTCTCTGTGTTCCTCTGTGTCCTCGGTGTTTTAAATCTTTTTTGTGCATAGCCTCATGATTGTGCATTTTATCAAGTTACACATTTAATCACACCCCATTTTCAGTTACATGCGGTCGATTGTGTGGAGTCCTAAAATTTCCATTCCCTGTTTCATGACCCTTGCTGTCACCTCGCATAAAAGTAGACGAGGGTTTTGTTCGAGGGAGCCTTCGACTCTGCAATCCCGGAAAAAGGCATTGAATTTTTCCGCAAGTAGGTAAAGATACTCGGTAAGTTGATTGGGGAGTAAATAACTATCGACCGATTTCAGGGTTTCGCCAAACTGGGCGAGATGCAGCCCAAGGGCGATTTCCGAAGGGTGTTCGAGATGGATAGAATGGTTTAAAAGGAGCAGGTTGATGCTTGCTTGGATTTTGCGTTTGATTCCGGCAACTCGGACAAAAGCATACATGAGGAAGGCTGCTGTGTTCCCTTCAAAGCGGAGCATCCGTTCATAGCTAAAAGTATAATCGCTAATGCGATTGCAGGAAAGATCGGCATATTTGATCGCATTAATTCCCAGTGTCTTAGCAAGTTGCTTTCGTTCTTCCGCAGATATCTCGATCGCCCGTTCTTTCAGAATGTTATCCGCTTCTTTAATCGCAGTGTCAATCAAATCAATGAGTCGTTCAGTATCACCTGAGCGAGTGCGGAATTTTTTTCCATCACTTCCTAAAACCATTCCAAAGGGGACGTGATCGACTTTCACTTTTTTAGGATCGAGGTACCCAGCCATTTCAGCCGCTTTAAAGATCATCTCAAAATGTTGTCCTTGTCCTGCGTCGGTAACATAAATAATCCTGTCGGCTTTTTCATCGGTAATACGCTGTCGAATAGCTGCCATATCCGTCGTATCGTAGTTATATCCTCCATCAGATTTTTGAAGCATCAGTGGCAGGGGATCTCCATCGCGATTTTGAAATCCTTCGATGAAAATGCACTTAGCACCATTGGAAAGAGTGATTAGCCCTTTGGCTTCCAAATCGGCTACAGTATCTGCTAGCATCGGATTATAGAATGATTCTCCTCTTTCAATCAGGTCGATATCTAAGAGATCATAGATCTCTTGGTAGGCCTTACGTGAGATGTCGCATATGATTTGCCAAGATTTAAGAGCCTCTTGATTGCCGCTTTGTAAAGCGACAACCTCTAATTGAGAATCCTTTTTAAATTTTGGATCATTATCAAAGTGTTGTTTAGAGGCTTTATACCACGCGACGAGGTGAGTGAGGTTCGTTTCCTGCTCCCCACTGAGCACCTGAGGGGCTTGTTGTTTCATGTAGGTGATCAGCATGCCGAAGGCTGTACCCCAGTCGCCAATGTGGTTTAGGCGAAGG
The DNA here is from genome assembly GCA_013287465.1 of Chlamydiota bacterium. GTDB lineage: Bacteria > Chlamydiota > Chlamydiia > Chlamydiales > Parachlamydiaceae > JABDDS01. The sequence goes on from JABDDS010000055.1 coordinate 2,234, forward strand.
ACATCATGCCCTAAAAATTCAAATAGACGAGCAAGACAATCTCCGATGATCGTGGAACGAAGATGTCCCACATGCATTTCTTTAGCTGTATTAGGGGAAGAGAAATCGATGACGATGCGTTGGGGAGTAGCCGGCAATTCAATTCCTAAATGAGGATCTCCTAACATATGATTGACATGTCGGGAGAGAAAATGATGGTCTAGAGTAATGTTAATAAAACCCGGACCGGCAATGGAGAGACTCGCAATCACGGCTCTACCCTGATCGTCGTTTTTATCGATTGCCGCCACAAGTTTTTCTGCAATGGCACGTGGCGGTTGTCCTAGAAGTTTTGTCAGTTTCATTGTCGAGTTGCACTGATAATGGCCAAATTTTTCCTGTGTACTCTGGACAATTTCTAGAGCTGTTTCTTCTGATAACTGTGGATAAACATCGACGATAGCGCGATGAAATTTTTTTAATAGAATGTCGACAATTGTATCCATGAGGCAAGGGTCCTTCTTTAAGTATAGTGGTTTGAGTATACACGGATACGATTGACGCTGGCAAGTGGAAGTTTGCTTCAATTTCGAAAGAAGTCTAATAACCCTTACTTTAATGCCATGCGAAGCGTTTAGTAGTGCGAAAGTCCTCTTTCGCTTTTGTTATCCAGGGTAAAGCGAAAGAGGACTTTCGCACTATATTAGACACAGATTTGCTGACATATTTAACGCAAGTTTTGGATAAGCGAAGGCTGGCTAGAAGGCTTCTTATAGTCTAGAAATTTTAATGGATAGTGTCTAAGCCGCGGATGCGGCAAAAGCATGTAGCCATGGGCGTGAGCCCATGGAAAACTAAAATAAAACGAAGAGCCGCGAATGCGGCGACAGGAAAATTTATAAAATTCGTTGACTTACGTTTTACATGAAATCTGTCGCCGCGTTCGCGGCTCATATAATTAATTGACCTCTCCATGGGCTCACGCCCATGGCTACATGCTGCTGCCGCGTTCGCGGCTTAAACACTGCACTCATTAAAACTTCGAAGCTATAGCCAGACCCCAATGCCGTTGCTTATCCAAAACTCGCGTTATTTAACAGGTTTTAGATGGCATAAAAAAAGGACAAAGACCGTCCGGGTCTTTGTCCTTTTGTCTAGATACTTAGATTTTGTGTTATAGTCTGATTCCAAAATTTTTAAGAACACCTTTAACCAGTATGCCCCACATTCCCTCACTACTCTCTGATACCACTTTGTTTATCATGGAAATAAGAGGTTTTTGTTTTGTAGTCTCTATACTCTCTATCTCAGCGATCAGTTTTTCCTTGTCAATTATACTTTCGAGTTTTGTGTATTCTTTAAATAATTTTTCTGTTTCTTGTCTAGCAAAAGATTGTACTTCCGGGGTAGGGACGGAAGAAGCAGCCGATATAACTAATTCCGGTTCAGATGATGGTACTGGTAATTCAATTGCAGCAGCTGATGGGGATGGCGGTACTGATGGTGCCGGAGACGATGGTGCAGATGGCAATTCCAATGCAGACGAAAAAACAGAAGCACTGTCTGAATCTAGCGATGCTGCTGGCGATAATACTTGTGGAGACATTGGTTCTGATTCAGACGCTCTTGGAGATGAGGAAGCGGAAACCACTGGGGATCCTCGTGGTGAGGCTCTTTCCACTTCTCTTGCTATATGGAATACAGGAAGGCGAGTGATCTCTTCGCGTATTGCCCGTCCACCGACGCGTTCAGCATACACTTCACGAAACGCAGCTACTTGTCTAGGGGCTAAAAGGAATTCAAGGCGGCCGGAATAATTAGTACCTTTATAGTTTAGTAGGTCTGACTTAACGAATGAAATGAATGCGTCCTCAATAGCAGAATTACTGAAGCTTCTAACTACTTGAACCATTTTTTCTTGTAGATTCGAAGAGAAAATAAAATTACGAACTTGTTCCTCTCTGAAGCCAGGATTTGCTTTTATTGCCATATAGTTTCGAAATTCTTTGTTAGATGGATTCTTGCTCATTAACACAGCTGTTGTATCGTCGATTACTTGCGAGACGTTTTTTTGAATTGCTTCAAGTGTCCTGATGACATTTTTTCCCGCAGTAAGCTCTGCGTTTGTTAATAGTTGAACAGCGAGTTCTCGAGATATGTTTCCGGCTAAAGAACTAAGTCCCGCTCTAAATTTTTCAATATTTACGAGGTATTTAACACCCGAGACTGAGACTTCTTTATGGGTGTATAGCGTCTTAAACCAGCGCGATATGAAATTAAGGCTATCGCTCTTTATACCGATGACAGTACCGAGTTGTAAACGTCCCATGCCGTATGCTGTCTTCCCTAAAGTTAGTGCTGGTCCTAGTTTGGATAAGCTGAATTCTTGATTTCCTTGGTTTGTTGGGCCTCTTACATTATTAGCCATATAACCTCCAATTAAACACTATAATATTAATCACTGTATAATTTATTATATATGACAAACTAATTTAATGTGAATTATTATGTGAATTATTTATTTTTAATTTTATTTCAGCGACTAGGAGTGAGATAATTTACGAGGGTAAATGGGAATTATTTAAAAAATTCTTCTCGGTCCTAATTGCTGATTTTATTTATTTGTTTTCGTTTTTTTATGGACATTATGGACAAATGTGGACATTATGGACTATAGTCCATGATGTCCACAGTGTCCACGTCTGTCCATTGTTGTTTGTCTATGGCGGTTGGTTAATTTTATAAATTTTATTGTTTCTTTTTCTGCTTTCCTTCTCTTGTGTGAAAACGGTGGGGATGTTACACTGAGTGTAATCCATTATTTATCACTAAAAGAGGTTTTTTCATGGCACAACATCTTAAATATTTAGACGATAACAACTTCAAATCGACCATTGCACATGGTGTCACTCTCGTTGATTTCTATGCCGATTGGTGTGGTCCTTGCCGGATGATAGCTCCTATTGTAGAGGAGTTAGCTTCGGAATTTCATGGTAAGGCAACTGTAGCTAAAGTTGATATCGAGCAAGCTCAAATGGTTGCAAGTGATTTTTCTGTGACTTCTATTCCGACCATTATCATTTTTAAAGATGGCAAAGAGGTGAAGCGGATTGTTGGGGTTCGTGACAAAGAAACTTTGGCAGCCGCAATAAATGCAGCCCTTTAAAAATGTTCCGTTATATCATTAAGCCTGCAGTTTCGATGCGCCGGGAACCCTCCGTATTCTCTGAGGTTGTTTCCGAGGCGCTGTTCTCTGAAGAAATCGCGGTTCTCGATAGTATCGATGGGTGGTTGAAAATAGCCACTTCTGTCGATCATTATGAGGGATGGATTGCCGATGGTTCCGTGTGTGAACGCTCAACCCCGTTTTTATCTGATGGAAAGGAAATTGTTGTCGATCGATGTGCGGCTCATCTCTATCGGGAACCAGATACGATTTATGGTCCGATACTCACGTTGCCTTTTGAAAGTCGTTTACAATTATGTCGCGAGTTGGATGATGGACGTTGGATTGAGGTCGCTTTCCCCAATGGGCTCCGAGGTTTTATCCAGAGAGGAGACGTTGCATTCGACTGGAGACCAATCGATCTTCAGTCGTTAATCATCCTTTCCCATAAGTTCTTAGGACTTCCTTACACATGGGGAGGGCGCTCAAGCTTTGGTTACGACTGTTCCGGTTATGTGCAGATGCTTTTTCGTCGGATGGGAATCTACTTGCCCCGCGATGCTGAAGATCAATATGTGTGGGAAGGGTTATCTGGGTTAGTTCCATTGAATCAGTTAGAACCGGGCGATCTATTATTTTTTGGTTTTAGCGAGGATAAAATTAAACATGTAGGCTTTCATCTGAAAGAGGGGAGTTTCATTCATACTGCTGCCTCTACAGAAAATGCCCCTTATGTCCGAGTGAGTCATGTTCGGGATAAAGCATGGAGCGGAGCTGGTTTTTACCCTTATGTCTCAGCCAAACGAGTCAATGATTTAGATCATCTTTGTTTTTGTGAATGAGCCTTGAGATGAGCTGTCTGAATAAAGGGTCTCCCTGTAAATTTTCAAACCATTCGTCATTCATGATTTCTGCAAGAGGGGGAAGCGCATTGCCGGCTTCAGCTCTCTCTATATAGTGGATCGCCGCAGAGGTGTTACCTGTCAGCGCATAGAGGCTTGCTAAGTTATAAAATGCATATTCATTGCCGAGGGAGGCTGCCTGATGTAAATTGGTTTCTGCTTCCTGAAAGAAAAATTTGCTTTGTTCGGGCTGTACAGGGTCATTTGTAAGTACTGCTAAATTTAAGAAGGCCATTCCACAGTCGTTCCACCCCATTTCATCTTCAGGATCTTGTTGAAGAAGTGTCTGAAAGAGGGAGACGGCCTCGTGAAGACTCTCGATGTCGGAGCTAAGCTCTCCCTGATGAAGGTAAGCCAAAGCGAGGTGGTAAAGAGCATGCGGTTGTTGAGGGTCAAGTTCGAGTACATGAGAGAGAATATGAATAGCCTTTTCGTAATAAGCTGGCTCTTCATGAAATTCTCCTAGGTAATCCATCGCGCATCCATAGTTGTATAGGCACTCTAATTCAACCTCTTCAGAAGCGTCAAGGTACTGACCAACGGCGCGGTCGAATTTCTCTACAGCGGCTTCTATCAGGAGCTTTTCCTGTGTGATTTCACCCAATTTCATCAGGGAGATGCCCCAGTCGCTAAGGATTTGGGAAGAAATTTCCTCCTCATTTTCATGAATTTGATTGTAGTAATGGATCGATTGTTCTAACTCGGCAACGTTGTCGGTCAGTTCTCCAATGGAAAAATGAGTCATTGCCTTACCATGGAGCAATGCAAGGTTTTTTGGAGCAAACAAAAGGCCCTGCTGGAATTTTTCTAGAGCTTTGAAGTAATATTCTTTCGAAGAAAAATAACGCCCGAGTTCATTCAAGCATACTCCATACCAATACCAAGTATTGAAATCTTTAGGGTTGATCGTTACGGCCAAGCGAATTTTTGACTCGGCCAGATGAAGGCTTTCAAGACTCTCCTTCTCAGCAGAAAGAAGCAGTAACGCTTCCCCCCAACGTATTAGAACGGCAGCACAATTTAGATCTAAATTGTAGGCTTTTTCGAATTTTTCGAGGCTAGCTTCTATTTGACTGATATCGTTTTTCAGCTCTCCAGTAGTGAGATAAAGCTCTCCCCAATGCATCCATAGCTTTGAGTCTTCAACTTCTAGGCTAGCGGCTCGTTGGAATGCATCATCTGATTCCTCGAAGTAATCAAGCCTTTGTTCAGTCGTGTAGAGCTTTTGATAGGTGGTAGCAAGGTTTAACCATGCCGCATAGTGAGAGGGGTCTATCGTTGTCGATGTTCTATAGTAGCTAGCTGCTTCGATAAAAAGCTCTTTATTCCTTAGAAGGGAAGCTAGCTCTTTTAAAGAATCGCCAAAATCATTGTAAAATATACTGTGATTGCATCCATAATTTTCAGCGATTAGAAATTTCTCTTTAGATAAAAAGAAATCGGCGGCTTCACCTGAATTCTTGCCAATATGTGCCCAGCAAACGCCCCATTCCCAGAAGAGAGAAGCTAAAATCTCATTAGCAGCTTTATTATCTAATAGTTTATATGCTTCGGTGAATTTTTCATGAGCTAAATGAAAGTAAGAGGTATTTTCATATAGAATGCCAATTTTAATTAGGGCGACTCCCCAGGAGTACCAAGCTGTTGAGTATTGAGGATCAATTTCTATAATTCTTTCAAGCACTTTGGAAGCTTCCAACAAGCATTTTAGATTGGAGCCGTGGGTGATATAGGCAGAGGCTTGCTTAAATAGTATTGATGAGTTTTTTGGAGCTAACTTTGATGCTAATTCAAAGTTGTGAATGACCTTGTTATCTCCATTCCTTAGGTGAAGTTCTCCCTGAGCCACGAATAAACTCGCTAACAAGTCTCGTTCATCATGGGACATCGGCTCCCACGAGTGAGGTTCTTTGTAAGGATCAAGTTCATCAAAAGCTTGATTTTTTAAAATACTATTAAGTTTTTCTTTAATTGACATAGTTATTTCGTAACCTAATTATAGAGAAAGGGGAGTATACCTTAATGGAGATTTTAATACAATGTTTATAGATCGTGTATTGTTTCTGTCATTTCGGATAGACTAGTAAGAGGCTCTAAGCATTCTTCTTGTCGGCAAAGATAAAGAGTTGTTTTGTCATTAATAGAAACCTGCTTTCTCAGGAAGGGGATTAGCTGACAAATTCTCTGGTCTTCGTGAGCTTTCCAAATAATGGAACGGTAGGGGATAAACTGCTGATAAAATAACGATCTTAACTGATCGCGATCTGTATCGGTTGCATTTAAGGCAATGACGGCTGTTACTGTATCTTTGGCATAGTAACGCATGAGATTCATGATATGATAGCAGTAGCCAGGGGAGTAACTATCGACATATTCCTTTGATGCTTTAAGAATATCTTCTGCCTGTTCTAGGTAGTCGGTTTCGTTTGTGAGATGATACAAACGCAAAAGGTTTTCACAGTGGATGGCATTCCCCGAAGGCTCTGCCCCATCAGAGAATTGACATTTTCTTAAAATAATATTCTCATCATACCCATCGGTCTGATAGAAAGCTCCTTCTTCTGATTTAAACTGGTCACGCAAAATAGCTGTCATTCCAATAGCCCAGTCGAGCCATTCCGTTGAGCCACTGACTTCATAAAGGCTGATCAATCCCTTAATGAGAAATGCATATTCATCTAATGCAGCATTGAAAAGAGCTTCCCCATCGCGCCATCGACGAAATAAATGTCCTTTATCCCACATGTATTTTTTTATGAATGAAGCTGCCCGTTCTGCACCCTGGATGTATTCTTTATTGTCAAAAGCAGCGCCAGCCTCTGCCATGGAAGCGATCATAAGACCATTCCATGAGCTTAAAATCTTGTCGTCTTTAAACGGAGGTATCCGTTTTTGGCGCACCTCCCATAAAGTTTTTCTCTGTTGATTGAAAAGTGTTGAGAGCACTTTGGAATCTATTCCCTTTTTTAGAGCAAATGGTTCTAGAGGAATTGGAGTGTTAAGGATATTTCGTCTCTCAAAGTTTCCATGCGGGGTGATGTCGTAAAATTCGCAGAAAAGGGCTGCCTGTTCTCTTCCAAGAATATCGACCACTTCTTGATAGGTCCAAGTGTAGAAGTACCCTTCATGCCCCTCTGAATCGGCATCCTCAGCTGAATAAAATCCCCCTTCTGGGTGGGTCATATCGCGTAGAATGTAATTTAAAGTCTCTTCACAGATAGCTTTATAATGAGGACGTTTGGTAAGTTGCCAAGCTTCTAGGTAGGAAAAAATTACCAAGGCATTATCGTAGAGCATTTTTTCAAAGTGAGGCACCAACCAACGCTCATCGACGCTATAACGTGAGAAACCACCTCCTAGGTGATCGTGGATCCCCCCTCGGTACATCATATCGAGTGTTCTCTCAGCTAAAAAAAGAGAGCGTCCATCATCTGCCAGAGAGGCATAACGAATAAGGAAATTCCATTGGTAGCCAATAGGGAATTTTGGAGCTCCGTTGATTCCCCCGTGGACAGAATCTCCTATTTTAAAAAGGATTTCAGCGGTGTTGCCAATCTGTTCTTTTCCGGGGAGTTCATCTCCTTTCGTGTGGACATTTTCTGCAAAGACGCGAACAATTTCCTGTGCTTGCTCCACCAAGTTTTCTCGTTCTTCCCCATTCCAAGCCTCTTGGATACCTGGAATTAATTCTGCTAGGCCAGCAAGCCCATGGTTGCTTTTTGCAGGAAGGTAGGTGGCAGCAAAAAATGGTTGTAAAGCAGGCGTTAGTATGACATTTAACGGCCATCCGATATTTCCCGCGATCATTGTTTGTGCGAATTCCATGTAGAGACTGTCTAACTCGGGGTGCTCTTCCCGATCTACTTTGACGTTGATGAAAGCATCGTTCAATAACTTTGCAATCTCCTCGTCTTCAAACGATTCTTTTTCCATCACGTGACACCAATGGCACGTCGCGTACCCTATTGACAGGAAAATCGGTTTATCTTGTTCTTTGGCGGCGGACAGAGCCTCCTCTCCCCATGGATACCAGTCAACAGGGTTGTGGGCATGTTGCTGGAGATAAGGAGATTTTTCCTTGATTAACCGATTTGTATATAAAGGCTGCTCGCTCATGAGTCCTACTCTTAATGGAATTAAAAAATATACATCACATCTATCGTTGCGTTGACGGAAGTCCAACGTAAGTCGCGGAGGGGAGAGACCACCTTATCATCAGTGAATAGACCGACAACTTGTTCTGTCTTATAAGATCCTCCGTGGCCATAGAATAGTTTGTAGTCGACTTTTAGTCCTAAGAGCCAGTCGGGACAAAACTCATAAGTTGTCCCCAAAGTGAATTCGTTTCCGTAGCCCCTGTTAGACTTTTGAAAACCCGTTAAGGAGCGTTCTACAAATGATTCTATAATTTTTCCACGGAATCTAACCCAGTGGTAAGTGTACATGAAATTAACCTGCCAGTAGGGATCGATTTGATAGGCAGTGATAAAACCAAGGGTTGGGCCTCTCCAGCGATATGTGTAGTTGTTTTTGAATTTTTCTTTAGAGTTTGGAAGTTTGGCATTGACCAGTTGATTTCGGTAGTTATCGTTTTTTAATTTTTGAAAGTGATAAGAGTACCCAACTAGCGGTGTGATAGCATATCGATAATCGCAGAAGTTAAACTGATAGCCTACAGAGCCATCGATGTTATAGACACGTCCTCGAGTCTCTGATTTTAGTTTTTCAGTCAGCTCGTGCATGTCGATATTGTGATGGGAGACCGTTTGATTACCTCCATCTTGAAACCAACCGTAGTCAAAGTCTAAACGTGCGAGGTAATGGTCGCATACTAAAAATTGGGCGTTGGTTTCGACGATCCCTATCTGCAGTTTTTTCCACTGTTCCTGTATGACGGTGCCCGGATCTGAAACAGGGTATGTTTTCCAATTTATGTAGTCTTGACGGTAGCCGCCGCCGATGTCATAAAGAAGTACTGCTTCAAAGCCAAAACAATCGGTGCCGCTGTTTGTGTAGCAGCAATCCTGAGCAGATGCTTTAGCGATAGCAAGAAGAGAAGTTAGAATGAGTAGAAACTGTTTTTTCATGGGGAGGCTCCTAAAAGAATTGAGGTTAATGCACATGATCAAACTTTCCTAGGAAAAATGCAAACAAAAAAGTAACTATTCATCACACTTCCTTAGGGGTCTCGGCGGTGATTGGCTACGGCTTTTTCAACATGATCGATGAAGTAGTTCTTGTTTAAGATTGCTTGGAGTGTTTCAACGTGGACCGCTAAGCCTAATTCAGCAAGTTCTTTGATTGGAATTAATTGATTGGTTTTAGCGTCAAGAGGGCAGATGATGTTCTTGATCGGATCTGTTTCATCAATATGGTCATCAAAAAAAATCGATAATGTCTTCATGTCACTTCGATCGATATAAAAAGGCTTGCCGTGTTGTGCTGTGAGTCCATGTGAATTCCAATAATTCCAATCGTCGCCAATGGCAACGTGTCCAATACCTTTTAATGCAAGATAGATTTCTTGCCCGTTTTCAATGACTTTTCCATTATCCAAATAGAGCTTTCCCTCTTGAAACTTAGCTGTTTGACTGATCATTCCGTTACAATGGCTGTTAATCTCTTTTCTGACATCGAGGAGTTCTTTGCCAAAACTTCGTAAGATAATCGAATAAGAAATTTGCTGTTTATTAAGCTCTTCTATTAAGCAGTAAAAAGAGGGGAAAACAGTGCTTTCAGAGCTATTTAAGACCTTTAAAGCACTTTTATAATCGGATAAAGCAGATTCATAAAGAGGATTATTATGCTCTTGCAAATAGTCCAAAAAATGTTGGATGTAGCGTTTTCTTTGCTTATATAATTCACTATCATACGCAGGGCCTGGTATCATGATTTTATTCACGTAGTGATAGAATGAGACTTCTTCAGGAAGATTTGGGTCCCAGCGTCCTAAATATTTTTTTGCGAGCATTTCATTAAGACTATTTTCAACAGATTTGTCTCCGGCTTTATCTGTTGCAACTAGTGTTTGGTTGACGTCGATATGAAGAATCAGATGGGGGGCACCATTAACATGTGCAGAGAATGTAATCAAAAGAAAAAATAAAATTCGTAAGCTAGATTTCATGTAAAATCCTTTAAATAAGTTGCCGTGGATGTTGAAATGGTGGTTCAACACTGATATACCAAACGTCATTCAAAATAGGGATTTCGAGCTTTCAATCGGCTCTGAACCCTAATTTTGAATGTGTTTCGGCATATAGTATCGCTTATTTCTTTCTATTACAATATGTTTTTGCACGGAAGAGTTGAAGGTAGGTTAAAACTGAATGCGATCAAAAGTTGGCATTTGGGCTGTTCGAAAGTTCTAGTGATTCGACGATAAAAACGACACCATATTGTGCAATATGAGATTGGTTTTTATCGATCGAATCCCGGGCTTTGACGCAACCGAAATGCCAACTTTTGAATGTGTTTCGGTATAATCCTAGAAACGGCAGTTGAAGGCAATAAATTGATACAATCTTTTGAGCTATAATCACTTCCGATGGGGGTTGCCTTCACCTTTTGGGAATGATCAACCCCCATCGGAGGTGATTCTAACTCAAAATCTTGCATCACTTTATTACCTTGAACTGCCGTTTCTAGGATAATTTAGATTTTTCCTAGCAATAATAAAATAAGAAGAATGATTAAAATAGTTCCTAATAATCCGCTAGGACCATATCCCCAGCCTACACTATGCGGCCATGCTGGAAAAGCTCCAACAAGCAATAAAATTAAGATAATAATTAATACTGTGCCTAACATTTGATTCTCCTTTTGTTTTTTTTTAATAGATCTCTTTCGTCTTGGTTTCCTAAGATGGCTAATGGTGCAAGTTTTGAGCCAATTTTGGGAAAGCATTTCGTTTTGTGATAACAGCTTTTTTTACAACGGTATTCCTTTTTCCTGCAAGACTTTTTTTAGCGAGTTTTTTTCTTGAAGCAATGGTGCCTTTTGGAGCAATACTAGCCCTGGAAAAGTCTTTTCTTTTTTTTGTCGTATGTTGTTGTGGAACCATTTTTTGTTTTAAAATCATGTCTTTTGATTTTTTATTCTTAGTTACAGATTGATTGGAATCTCTAGAATCTGTCTCTTTCAACAGGTTTGCTTGATGGTTAATGCCTGATGTCCACATCCCCCCTTCAGCAATTTTTGTTAACCTTTTGTCCGCATTTGCTTCTTCTTCTAAAGTTGCTTGAAGTAAATTCTCTATTTCGTAAAGGCCTAGTTCTTTTGCAAATGTACGTACTGTTCCATATGCAGATATTTCATAGTGTTCAATTCTTTGTGCTTTTGAAATAAGGGCAGTATCTCGAAGGGATGATTTTGTTTTAAATTCTTTTAAAACATCTTTGCACTCTTCGATAAGCCCTTTCGTTGCTTTGCAAAATTTTTCTTTTTTTTCAAGTTTAAGAAGTTTAAAAATTTTTTCTAATCGTTGGATCTGCTCTTTAGTTTCTTTTAAGTGGAATTCAAATGCTTTTTTGAGATCAAGAGATTCTGAAGCTGCAACCATTTCAGGAAGAGCCCGTACAATTTGTTCTTCGGAACTCAAGATGTCATGCAATTCATCAACAAGTAAATCTCTAATGCCTTTTTTCATAAAAACTCCTTTTTATTTTTAAATTATATTATTATGTTTTGAAGCCTCTATCAGTTATATTTTTGGTTTTTTATTCGATAAATAAAATTTTCGAAAAATTCTCGAAAACCCTCAAAAGGGAACCAGGAATGTTTTTTCAGATAATTCCGAAAATTTTTAATAGGACAATAGCTAAAATAGGAACTCCTAGGAGCCACAAAATAAACATTTTTCCAATGCCCATAAAACACCTTTTTTTTATATTTAGAAACAATAAGCCTTCCCAATTTCACTATATGTTTTAATAACGTTTATGTATATATAAATTTCTTTTCAGTAAATGCAATTTTCTTATAATTCAGTAGGAGCTGGTAAAAAAAAATCGAACATATTTCTAAGGAGGTAAAGAGATGATCCGCAAACTTAAAACGGGAATGTATCGCATCTATTCTCGATCAATAGATCCAAAATCAGGAAAACGTAAAAATCTTGGAACTTTTGAAACACGTGAAGCGGCGCTCAAGCATGAAAGAGAGATTCAATATTTC
>JABDDS010000056.1 GCA_013287465.1 Chlamydiota bacterium
ATACTACTTCGGATGGCGCTATGGGATGTACATTCCTGGCATTATGTGTATCGCAGGGGCTGCTTTCTTAATTAATCGACTGCGTGACAGCCCAGAATCTCTCGGGTTGCCATCGGTGGAAAAATTTCGCAACGACTACCCTGCAAGCAAAGTAGAAAACGACCAGCCCAAACAATCGACGCGAGAGTTATTAAAAGAAGTTTTATCAAACAAATATATTTGGATTTTAGCTATTGCATATTTTTTTCTATACGTGTTAAGAATAGGGATCAGCGATTGGACCGCCCTTTTTCTCCATGAAGTTAAAGGGTATAGCACCTTGGCTTCGAGTGGGACATCATCTCTCTTTGAGGCAGGAGGATTTTGTGGATGTTTGTTCGCCGGTTGGTCTTCTGACAAATTCTTCAAAGCTAAACGAGGACCTGTTTGTGTGCTATTCGCCCTTGGAATATTGTGTAGTATTTGCCTATTTTGGGCAGTACCTGCAGACTATGCAGTCCTTGACTCAGTCACAATATTTCTAATGGGCTTTGCTGTTTTTGGTCCACAAATGTTAATTGGCATCTGTGCATCTGAACTATGCCACAAAAAAGCAGCAGCAACAGCAAATGGTTTTGTCGGATGGATCGCTTATATTGGAGCAGCTTCTTCAGGTTATCCGCTTGGATATGTGATTGACCAAGCTGGATGGGAAGGTGCATTTATGGTTCTATTTGGATGTTCTCTCATGTGTCTGTTGTTGTTAATTCCCCTTTGGAATGTCACACGAGCGACTATTGAGAAAAATGAAGAACGAATCGCCTCTCGAACGTGATTCAAAATTGGAGGGATTATGCAAAAAGCTAGAGAACATTGGGGTTCCCACTTAGGGTTCATTTTAGCAGCGGCAGGCTCCGCTATCGGACTCGGAACCCTTTGGAAATTCCCTTATGTTGCGGGTGAGAATGGCGGTGGACTCTTCGTATTCATTTACCTACTATGCACCGTATTCATTGGCGTCCCAGTCTTTATTGCAGAACTTATCTTAGGAAGACGCGCTCAAAGAGGAGCTGTCGGCGTCTTTATCTCTCTCGCAGACAATTCTGCTGTCTGGAAATCAGCCGGCTGGCTAAGCGTTCTTTCTTCATTCCTCATCATGTCTTATTATAGCGTCATTGGAGGTTGGGGACTAAGTTATATTCTGATGTCGCTCATGCAATCGTACAAAGGGATGTCGGCGCAAGAAGTCAATCATTTGTTCGACCTCATCTACACGTCCGCTGATATCACCCTCTTTTGGCATTTTATGTTTACAGGCCTTGTCGTTCTGTTAGTGTTGCCCGGGGTGAAACAGGGGATCGAGTACTGGAGCAAATTCATGATGAGCGGTCTCTTCGTCATGTTAGTAGGCCTTTTTGCTTATGCGACTACGATGGATGGTTTTTCTGAAGCGGTCCATTTTCTTCTTTATCCCAACTTTGAAAATTTCAGACCTTCAGGGATTCTTGAGGCCTTGGGACTCTCATTCTTTACTTTGAGTTTAGGTCAAGGGATTATGCTTACTTATGGCAGTTACATGCGCAGTACTGAGGACATCCCCAAAACAGCTTTAATCATCGGTTCCATGATTATCCTTGTTGCCATTTTAGCTGGTTTGATGATTTTCCCCATTATATTCACCTTTGGTTTTTCCCCCGAAGAGGGAAGGGGGTTGGTGTTCAAGACGCTCCCCTTGCTTTTCAGTAAGCTGCCAGGGGCATTATTTATCTCGACTACTTTTTTCATCCTTCTTGTTTTTGCAGCATTAAGCTCTGCAATAGCCTTCGTGGAAGTCGTCTCAGCCAATCTAACCGACCTTTTGGGTTGGTCGCGTAAAAAAGCTGTTTTGATTGTAGGTGCTGCCTGTTTTATCTTTGGAATTCCAAGTGCTTTATCAGGAACAGATGTGATATTCGCCAACTGGCCCCAAATTTTTGGGAAAACATTTTTTGCCACCATTGACGACCTCGTTTCTGTCTGGCTGCTCCCTGTTGCAGGTCTAATGATTTCCCTTTATGCTGGCTGGTTCTTTGACCTAAAAGCAAACGAAGAAGAATTTAAATCGGGAAGCACATTGCAATGGCTTTTTAAGATCTGGCTCTTCTTTATTAGATGGGTCGCTCCAGTGGCCATCACCCTGATCATGTTGCAAGAGAGTGGGATCATCAATATAGATACCCTATTAAAATGACAAACTGTGACACTGCACTTGAGGTGCTCCAGCTCAGCGTCAACTACGACAAAACACCGGTGTTATGGGATCTCTCTTTAAACATCCCAATTGGAAGAATCGTTGGTATTGTGGGTCCTAATGGAGCTGGGAAAAGTACTTTTCTCAAAGCTGCTTTAGGACTGATCAAATCGATTTCAGGCAAAATTAAATTTTTTGGAAAACCATTAGATGCCGTTAGGCAACGCGTTGGTTATGTCCCTCAAAGAGAAAGCGTCGACTGGGATTTTCCCATTACCGTTCGCGATTTGGTTCTCATGGGACGGTACGGATCATTAGGCCTATGCCGCTGGCCACGCCAAGCCGATCTAGCAGCCGTCGATCATTATCTAAGTCTCGTGGGCCTGACAGCCTATGCCGACCGTCAAATCAGCCAACTTTCCGGGGGGCAGCAGCAGCGAGCTTTTATCGCACGAGCTCTTATCCAAGAGGCTGACATTTACTTTATGGATGAACCTTTTGCCGGTGTTGACATGGCAACAGAAACGGCGATTATGGCGATTTTACATGAGTTAAAAAACAAAGGCAAAACCGTTTTTGTCGTCCATCATGACCTCAATACCATTGAAAGTTATTTCGATTGGCTCATCATGCTAAATATGCGCCTAATCGCTTGTGGTCCCGTCAAAGAAGTCTTCAATGCCGATACCTTAAATATGACTTATGGAAAAAGTTATGCACTCTTTAACGAGGCGATCAAACTCTCCCATCATAAAACTCAAGGAAATCGTTAGTGGCATTGGACTCTCCTCTTATTTATTTCACTGATGCCGTTTTAAGAGCCCCCACAATAGGATGCATATTGATGTGTTTGGCTTCCGCACTTGTGGGAGTCATCGTTTTTTTAAAGAAACAGTCTCTACTTGGTGAATCACTCACTCATGCAGCTTATCCAGGAGTCATCATTGGCGTTGCCTGCGCCGGACTGTTTGACATCGGAACGGAAAAGGAAATTACCATTTCCCTACTAGTGATGCTAGGAGCTTTCTTCAGCGCCATTTTAGGATTACTGGCAATTAATTATCTTGTTAAACACTTCAAGACCTCTTCTGATTCTGCTTTGTGTTTTGTTCTTTCCGCATTCTTCGGTATTGGCCTTACCATCGCTAGCCAGATACAATTCACCTATTCATCGCTTTACAAGCAGGCACAAATGTATTTATATGGACAAGCAGCGACGATGACTGATATCCATATTTTAATCTATGGAATATTGTGTGCACTTATTCTAGGAACGATTGTGTTATTTTATAAGGAAATTCTCGTCATCAGCTTCGATCGCACCTATGCCACAAGCCTAAATATCAATACGCGACTCGTCGATACCATCATTTTTTTTCTTATCGTTTTAGCAGTGGTCATAGGCATTCGTTCCGTCGGAATTGTTTTGATGTCAGCGATGCTCATCGCCCCTGCAGTCACAGCACGCCAGTACACAAATAAACTAGGATGGATGTTTGCTCTAGCAGCATTTTTCGGTGCTTTTAGCGGCTTTTTGGGTAACTACCTTTCTGTTGTCATGCCCTCCTATTTTCCCGAAGCAAAAATATCGCTGCCCACAGGTCCAATGATCGTTATCATCTCGTCATTTATCTGTCTTTTATCGCTTTTGTTTGCTCCAGAACGAGGATTTGTGCTCCGTTTGATTCGAATAGCTTGCTTTCGCTACCGATGCATCTGTGAAAACCTTCTCAAAGCTATTTGGCGTTTAGACAGCGATAAAGAAATCTCTTTTAATGAGATCGCCAGCCACCAAAATGCTCCTATATGGTATTTAAAATTTGCTCTCAACAGACTCGTCCGCTATGGATGGATAGAACGCACCCCCATAGGCTACCGTCTCACAACAGATGGCTCTATCAGAGCTGCACGTATCGTCCGTTTGCACCGCCTGTGGGAAGTCTATCTAGTTGATTACTTAGGAGTCGGCGCTGAAAGAGTACATAGAAGCGCCGAAGAAATGGAACATATCATCACACCTGAACTTGAAAAACAACTTGCAATGTTACTTAAAGACCCAACACACGATCCGCATGATCAGCCGATCCCTCCCAACACTCTACATGCAGGCGGCGCATGAATTCAACAGACTACTTCAATCCCTACTCGGGGCAAGATTTTTTCGGTGTTATTTTTCAGCTTTTTATACGTTTGTGGGCATTTATCAAAGGGGAACTACCTTTAAATTCTTTAGCATCCGATGAAATCCAAATATTCGTTCTCGTCGGTATTGCCACCTCATCAGCTCTGGTTGGAACTTTTTTAACACTACGTAAAATGACCATGCTAGCCAATTCAATCTCCCACACTATCCTCGTGGGAATTGTGTTTGCTTTTTTGTGGGTCTATCACGGTGGAGAACATACTGACACCATCAATATTCACGTCATGCTGGTAGCTGCATTGTTCATGGGGCTCATCACTGCATTCTTAACAGAAGCTCTTACCAAAGGTGCGCGTTTGCAGGAGGATGCAAGCACGGGATTAGTTTTCACCAGCCTATTTGCGATAGGAGTTATTGCTTTAACAATTCTCACACGCAATGCTCATATCGGAACCGAAGTGATTATGGGGAATGTCGATGCACTACAACTGCAAGACTGCGAACTTGTCTATACGGTATTAGGAATCAATGCCGCTCTTTTTGTTCTATTTTTTAAAGAATTTAAAATCACCACCTTTGATTCTGGACTAGCACGTACCCTTGGAATCTCCCCTTCTATTTTTAATTATCTATTGATGGCACAGGTCTCCACAACAGCCATCGGAGCTTTTCGCGCGGTAGGAGTGCTGATGGTCCTCGCTTTTTTCACTGGCCCCCCTCTCATCGCTCAATTATTAACGCGCAATCTAAAAAAGATGTTATTTTTAGCAATTTCTATCGGGATTGCAGCTTCTATTATTGGAGTTGCCCTTACTAGACACCTCCTTACCGTCTATGGAATGACCCTGTCAACAGCCGGTATCGTGATCTGCACCATTGTCATCCTTTACATTTGCGCCGCGATTTACTCCAAAGTCAAACTTATACAAAAGGAATATATTCAATAGGACTTCACATGAACATAAAAAAAACAAACGTGTTGGACCTCAAAAGCTACGGCAATTTTCTTCAACACCTTAAAGATGACATCCAACAGACTCAGCTAAAAGCAGCATTATCTGTCACTAAGGAACTTACTCTACTTTATTGGCGTACAGGTAAAATGCTTTTGGAAAAAGTGAATAATGAAGGATGGGGAGCTAAAACCCTTGAGCGTATTGCCAGAGACTTGAAGGAAGGATTTCCAGATGTATCAGGGTTTTCTGTTCGCAACCTTCAGTATATGAGAAAATTTGCCGTCTCTTACTCCGAGGAAAATTACGCAGCAGCTGCTGCGCAAATTCCGTGGGGACATAATATAATCATATTAGATAAGTTAGAAGATCCCGATCAACGAAGATGGTACATACAACAGACAATTGAGAATGGTTGGAGCCGCAGCATGCTTGAAATGTGGATTGAATCTGATCTTTATAAACGGCAAGGAAAAGCGATTACCAATTTCAAGCAAACACTGTCAATCCCTCAGTCAGATTTAGCCGAGCAAACTCTTAAAGATCCATACAATTTTTCGTTTCTTGCATTAGATAAAAAACACCGAGAAAGTGAACTGGAACAAGGCCTTATGGATCATATCCAAAAGTTTTTACTAGAATTAGGGGATGGCTTTGCTTTTGTTGGTAGGCAATATAGGATCGAGGTGGAAGGTGAAGATCATTTAATTGATTTGCTATTTTATCATTTAAAATTGCGTTGTTATTTTGTGATCGAACTGAAAGCGGCCGCCTTTGATCCTAGAGACACAGGACAGATAAATTTTTACTTATCCGCAGTTGATGACTTATTGCGTCATCCTGGCGATAATCCATCAATAGGCATTCTTCTATGCAAGAAAAAGAACAAAGTCAAAGCCGAATATGCTCTACGTCGATGCACAAGTCCCATAAGTGTAACGAGCTACGAAACTCAAATAGTCAAGAGCCTTCCAAAAGAACTTAAAGCTAGCCTACCCACAATTGAAGAAATAGAAAGTGAATTATCAAAAGAGTAATTAAGACGACTCATTTGGTTGTAATAGCTGCAAAATATTTCATACAAGTTATTGCAGCATCAATAGACTTCTTTCGAAACTGTAATCCCGTGCCTCTGCCTGTGCCTGTGCCTGTGCCTCTGCCCGCCCTTCCCCGATTATTTTTTTCGTTGAGCCATTTTGACCAGAAAGGAGTCTAGCTTAATTTCTTTTAAAGTTTAATCGGGAAAGGGCGGGCAGAGGCACAGGCACAGGCAGAGGCACGGGATTGCAGTTTCGAAAGAAGTCTAATGAAATCCATTTTATCCTCGAATCGCAAGAGCTTTCGCGCGGCCTAAATGCCAACTCCAAACGCTTCGCCTAGCAAAACATCGTTAAAAATAGACATCTTTTATAAAAACGTTGCGTTTTTTTTTAAATCGGAATAATCTGGAAGGTGAACAGAAGGAGTGTATTATGGAAATCTGGCTCGATTCTTGCAACCATGACGCTGTAAAAGCAGCTTGTAAATTTAATATCATCTATGGGGTAACGACAAACCCATCACTCCTTGCTACGGCTAATAAAGATCCACACTATATCATTCGTGGCCTATTGGACATTCAAAATGGTCCTGTTGCCGTCCAGGTATGTTCCACTAGCAGTGAAGAAATGATTCCCTCTGGACTTGCTCTTAATGCTATATCAGATCGCATCATTGTTAAAGTACCTGTTACTGTGGAAGGACTAATTACCATGAAAGCTCTCATACAGGAACATGTTCCTGTGATGGCTACAGCCGTATTTCAACCAAGTCAGGCTATTTTAGCAACAGTAACGGGAGCTAATTATGTTGCTCCTTATATTGGCCGTATGTTTGACGCTGGACTCGATGCCTATACGACATTACAATCAATGCAAACGATCTATCGCCAATATGCATCTAAAACAAAAATACTTGCAGCGGCACTGAGAACGCCTGAACAGGTGATTTCCTGCGCAGAACTCGGCATCTCAGCCGTCACCTTAAAAGAAGCACTATTTAAACAACTTCTCTCCAACGATCCGCACACTCTCAACTGCCTGGAAACATTCACCGAAGACTGGAATGCTAGAGAATATCAGGCATCGTCGATACTAACATTATAGATGATCGTTAAGATTTCCGATAAACTGCTCAATATCCTCGCTATCATGTTCCCCGATAGCTCCAAAACAACCCTGCGCTCGTGGCTGACGGAAGGGCGCATTACTGTAGATGGAGAGGTGGTCAAACAGGGACAAACCATCATCGAAAAAGACCAAGAAATAAACCTCTCAACAAAACCTCAATTTGCTGGCGGAGGAATCCGCATCATCTACGAAGATCGGCATCTCGTGGCGATTGAAAAACCTCAAGGGCTTCTCAGTGTAGCCACAGCATTTGAAAAAGGAGAGACAGCCCACAATATACTCAAGAAACACTACCATCCTCGAAAAGTGCAGGTGGTCCATCGCCTTGACCAAGACACCTCCGGTGTGATGCTCTACGCCCTCTCAGATGAAGGATATAATGGTTTAAAAATCCTATTCGAAAAGCACTCGATAGAACGATGTTATTATGCTGTTGTCGAAGGACATCCCTCGCCAAAAAATGGCACCTGGCAATCCTACCTCTATGAAGATGATCTCTATATGGTCCATTCTACAACCGATCCAGAAAAAGGGCGTTTGGCAATCACCCACTACTCAACCAAAAAAACATCTTCCCGATTTAGTCTATTAGAGCTCAGACTAGAGACCGGAAGAAAAAATCAAATCAGAGTCCATTGCAACGATCACGAGTGCCCGATTGTCGGCGATAAAAAATATGGATCAAAGACAGATCTAATCAAACGTCTTTGCTTACATGCAGAACTCATCGCATTCATCCATCCTGTAACCGGAAAAGAGATGTGTTTTACCTCCCCCATTCCTGCTGCATTCAACCGCTTATTCAATGCCTAAAGGCTGCTTAACAACAACCCGAATAACAAAATTTTTTATCTCGTTTCGATTAGAATAAACAAGACCAGCACTCACCACTTGACCAAGGCATCCAGAGACAACAGCTAACGCTCTTTCCGTTCCAGGTGAAAGCAGTCTCTTTCCATAAGCTGCATTTGCAACGATACAACCACCATGAAACACATTTTCCGATGCCTTACCGGCCGCACGAAGGGCTTTTACTGCTGCAATACCTCCCAAACAAACCCCGTACGCACAAGAAGAAACCCCTCTTCTAGCGGCATTCAAAGCAGCACCACTATAACCTACAATTTCGATAACGACAAGTCCACCATCCACCAATTTAGAGGCACCCATCCCCATTACTTTTGCAATCGCTAACAACTTACTCGGGTTATCATTTGTACTCTCTGAACACGCCTTAGTATTCACTTCAAGATACTCTTCTTCACCCTCTATAGGAGAGACATACTCAAGATCCAATTCATCATCATTAGGGAATGGTTCATTCTGAACTTTATCAGAATCAGGGGGAGTATAATAAGAGACAAAACCAGCTTCACCAGAACGAGCACTAACGGGACTTGCCATACAAACCTCCAAAAACTCACAATTCAACATATAAATTATTATTCTAATAAAAGCAAGTATACCGAACATATACTGCGGGTGTGATTAAAAGTTGTACGCTACAGTTTTTTCAGAGCAACTCAACATTGGGGTCAGGCTTGGTATTCTGGTATTCTGTGGAGAGGCATTGGGGTCTGGCTTGGTATTCTGATATTTTGGTGTTCGTTGCCTAATCTATAACGATGGACACCAAAATACCAGAATACCAAGCCTGACCCCATGCCTCCCTCCAGAATATCAGAATACCAAGCCAGACCCCAATGCCGAGTTGCTTTGAAAAAATTGCCAATGTACAACTTTTAATCACACCAGAACATAGCTTATGAATAAGCTAGAATGAGAGCTCTTGCAGAGTTGGCGATAGAATGATCTGGATTCTCTTTAAGGATCGCGGCTATTTTGAGAGCTTCTTCTTTCTTATTCAGCATCAGGAAGGCTTTAGACATATTCAAAAGTGTTGGCGCGTGCTTATCTTCAAGTTTGATTGCACAATCGAGCCACTTCAAAGCTTTGATAGGTTCTTTCATTTGAAGGTAAAGAGCACCGAGAGTTTGCGCATCATAAGCATTTTTCGAGTCGAGCACCACTAACGCTTCATAAAAAGAGATAGCAATATCGTACTTCCCTTGCCTTAAATAGGAATAGCCTGCATAACGCAAATCTTCAAGCTGTTCGTTAGTCCAACCGAGTTTTTTACACCATTCAATTTCGCTCATTGATAAATTACCCCTGCAAAAACTGACCAATACGGCCAATGATGTGTTTAAGCCATCCGTTAATCTCTTTAATCTGCTGGAAACATTTCTTTATTGTAGCCTTCTCTTTCATTTTTTCCGGCGTATCGCACTCTATTGCCTCAAGCTCCCGCTCTTGCTGCTGTTCCTCTTCCTCGCTATCCTGGAATTTTCCCAATGTGGGAACAACGCGAGAGAACGAAAAGGGGGAACGACGCATTTTATTAAATGCTTTTGGAGGATGGAACAACGCCCAAGAGTTATTTTGAGGTAAAATACCAAAAAGAAGATCGAGCTCAGTAAGTCGGGGGTAATTGTCTACAGAAACCATCTGAGGAGGAATACTCCCCGCTTCATCAAGATGGTACTGCTGGTTAATCTGTTCTATCATCTGCGTACGCACAGCATACGCATTGTAAACACTCTGATCTAGCCTGTCGATAGTCGGCATATGATACTTCCATTTCCCTGGTTAACTCTATTATATCATATTTTTCTTTTTTACATACCCTACTATCGTGTATGCTCTAAGTATACCCATTCCACTTAGGAGGAATAAAAATGTTAGGTTCTATCCTCAATCTCTTTGGAAAGTCCCCCTTTACTCCTCTAGAAGCACATATGGGAAAAGTGTCCGAATGTGTCCATCTGCTAAAAGATCTTTTTAACTCAATAGAAGCGCAAGACTATCAAAATGTCGAGCTCATTGCAAATAAAATTGCAGAAATGGAACATGAAGCAGATTTAACAAAAAATGAAATTCGCAACCATCTTCCCAAAAGCCTGTTTCTCCCCATCGATCGCGCCCAATTGCTAGAAATTTTAAATACCCAGGATCACATTGCAGATGTGGCAGAAGACATTGCCGTATTGGCAACTTGCAAACAAATCCAATTACTTCCTGCTTTTTGCAATGAATTCAAAGAGTTTTTAGATAAAAACATATCAGCTTTCGACAGCATCCTTTTAATCAGCAAAGAAATGCACGAACTGCTAGAATCCTCATTCGGAGGAGTGGAAGCTGCAAAGGTAAACAGCATGGTCGAAGAGGTCTCCTTCAAAGAACATGAAGTCGATGTCATTCAACGGAAGCTTCTAAAAAAACTCTTTCAACTTGAAAATGAAATGCCCTATACGACATTTTATATTTGGCAAAAAATTTGCTTGGCCATTGCCTCGATTTCTAATCTTTCTGAGGTTTTGGCCCTGCGCATTCGTGTCACTTTAGAATTGAAATAAAAGGAATTTATGACCCCTGAACTCGTCCTTTTGATGCTCGTCATTGCCGCTGGCGCCTACATGGCCTGGAACATAGGAGCTAATGACGTTGCCAACGCGATGGGCACATCGGTTGGATCTGGTGCCCTCTCACTGAGACAAGCTGTTGTCATCGCAGCGATATTAGAATTCTCTGGAGCTTTTTTCTTCGGTTCCCATGTGTCTGAAACAATCCAAAAGGGAATCGTAGACTCATCTGTATTTATGGATCCCTATGTCGTTGTTTATGGAATGTTGGCAGCTCTTCTTTCTGCCGGAGCATGGTTGCAAATAGCCTCCTACTTCGGATGGCCGGTTTCCACAACCCATTCAATTGTCGGCGCTATCATCGGTTTTGGTGCCGCTGTGGGTGGGATAGACGCAATCTACTGGGATAACGTCTCGTTTATAGCAACCAGCTGGGTTCTTTCTCCTATTCTTGGCGGGATCTTTTCATTTGCCATCTTCAATTTGCTACGACGTCAAATTTTCTATACAGAAAATCCTATTGCAGCGACTAAAAAGATCACTCCCTTACTTGCCTTTGCAGTTCTTTTTATCCTTTCATTAGTAATGCTTTACAAAGGACTCAACAACACCAATTTAGATTTCAGCTTCGTTCAATCGGCTGCTATTAGCATTGCGTGTGGTGGAATTGGATACATAGTCGCAAAAGTATGCCTACGCAATATCAAAACACCAAAAGTAGAACACCAGGCAGCTGTAGAATACCGTCCAGAGATCGTCATGCAACTAGATAAAGCCCGCAGACATCTTCAACAGATTGAAGGGATGTCTCGAGGTGTTGTTCAGTACCAAACCTCCGAAATCTTAGCCGAAATCCAGCGTCTCTCCACATCACTCAAGAAAAAAGAGGAAAGTGGCATTCAAAATGTCGAATATGCAATCGTCGAAAAGATTTTTAGCTACCTGCAAATCATGAGTGCCTGTTTGATGGCCTTTGCCCACGGTGCGAATGATGTCGCCAATGCTATTGGTCCCCTTTCCGCAGCTATTGATATCCTGCTCACTGGCAAAATATCCGAAGATGCGATGATCCCTACATGGGTGCTAGGACTGGGAGGGCTTGGGATTGTTGTCGGGCTTGCCACATGGGGATGGCGCGTCATCGAAACGATCGGTAAAAAAATCACCGAACTCACCCCTACGCGCGGTTTTTCTGCTGAATTTGGAGCTGCAGCAACAATTCTCATTGCCTCGCGACTGGGCTTACCAATCTCGACAACACATACACTTGTCGGTTCTGTGATTGGAGTTGGACTTGCCCGCGGAATTGAAGCTCTTGACCTAAGGACTACCCGTTATATCTTTATATCATGGTTATTTACTGTGCCAGCAGGAGCTCTCTTAGCTATTCCGCTCTTCTACCTCATCAACGCTTTGTTTTAACGGAAGTTCCACTTTTTGACTGGGTGATTTTTGTTAGATTTTTGGTTCTAAGTGCGTTGCAATTTTCGCATTTGTGTTTGTAGATACTAGAAGAAAATTGCAATCCACTTAGAACCAAAAAGATGCAAAAAGCACCAGTCAAAAAGTTAAACTTCCGTTAACGTCGGTGCGTGCCAATTGATCGACAGCAAGGATATCTTCAAACGATCTAATCGGCATCTTCGAATGACGGGACATCAGATCTTCGAGTGTAAATGCAATCTGGTTCCAAGCGATCTCTTTATTTAAAAAGCGATGGACTAACACTTCATTCGCTGCATTCATGTAGCATGGGAAGCTTCCACCACAGCGGATAGCCTCATAGGCAAGCTTGAGACACCGGAATTTGTTCATATCGGGAAGGGCAAACTGCAACGTATGATTTTTGGTGAAGTCAAATGGTTTTAAACTGCCGCTATATCTTTCTGGATAGGTAATTGCGTATTGGATTGGAGTAAGCATGTCCGGGTCCCCCATTTGAGCCAATATCGAGTTGTCGATGAACTCCACCATGCTGTGGATAATCTGTTGACGATGAACGACGACCTCTATCTTTTCTAAAGGCACTTGGAATAACCAGTGGGCTTCGATCATTTCCAGCCCTTTATTCATCAATGTTGAAGAGTCGATCGTCACTTTCGCGCCCATCCGGTAATTAGGATGGTTGAGAGCGCTATCAACAGTCACATTTTCCAATTGAGCCGCTGTGTAATTATAAAAAGGACCACCAGAAGCAGTAATCAACAAACGTTGCACACCTTTGGCGCTCTCTCCTTTTAAACATTGAAAAATAGCCGTCAGCTCGCTATCGATGGGGATGAGCTCAATTCCATGCGAACGCACTAGCGACATGACGAGTTCTCCACCAGCAACCAACACTTCCTTATTGGCAAAGCCGATATTTTTTCCCGCTTTAATCGCAGCAATCGTAGGAGCCAAACCAATAGCTCCGCTGATTGCAGAGATCACCAAATTGGCTTTATCATAAGTGGC
This sequence comes from Chlamydiota bacterium, assembly GCA_013287465.1. GTDB lineage: Bacteria > Chlamydiota > Chlamydiia > Chlamydiales > Parachlamydiaceae > JABDDS01. Next base: position 13,350 of record JABDDS010000056.1, read on the forward strand.
GACAGCCTCTAGTCCCTCCATTCCACCAATCACCGGAATATGAGGAAGGCGCCCCTGCAACAGACGAGCCTGATCGAAATCATAAACAGCAATGAGCTTTGGATGAAATTCACGTGCCTGTTCTTCAAGAAGATCAATGTTGTGTTTGGCTGCCAAAGCAGCAACTTGGACGACATCGCTACCTAGATGCCTAGCCACAGCCAAACAATTCTTTCCAATAGAGCCTGTACACCCCAAAATAGCAAGATTTTTCATTT
>JABDDS010000057.1 GCA_013287465.1 Chlamydiota bacterium
TGATTTGATTTCTTCCATGGGCGTGAGCCCATGGAGAGGTCAAATTTAATAAATGAGCCGCGAACGCGGCGACAGAAAAATTTATACATTGCTTTATTTTTCAAGGAGAATATTATGCAGCCAGTTGAGCACCCAACTACAACAGTAGAAGATAGATCAAATATTTCAGACGTGCCACCAGAACCAGTTAAAAGTTCTTTTAGGAACTTTTGTGGTGGCGTTGCTGATGGAGCAAAAAAAGTTTATGAATACGTCATCGAAAATATCCTTCCTGTCTTGTTAGGGCTGACAATGGCGCTCACCTGCATTTGGATGAAGGAAGCGACTTTTGTTTTGGGTTTGGCTGTGGGTTTTCGGTGGGGTGAAGAGGTAAGTAACGATATCACTAGAATTATGGGGATATGGGAAAAGCAGAACTATTTTGCCAGAGCGGCGATGTGTGTTACTGCCTTTTGGCTGGCTCCTTATGTTTGGGTATTGCTTCCATTCGCATCTGGTGCCTACCTCGCTGCTAATGCCGTCAATGATAAAAAACAATATTTATTTGGATATATATAAGATGAAAGTTGTCAACTGGATGGTTTTCGTTTACGGTGCTTTGGTGCTTCTTGGTGGTTTGATTGGATTCGCCACAGCACATAGCTTAGCTTCATTGATTATGGGAGTTGCTTTTGCGACTGGAATAATCACGAGTTCTTTGTTGATGTTTAAAGGCAAGAGAAGCGGACATATTTCTGCGCTGGCATTAAGTGGGCTGTTGTCTTTTTTCTTTGCCTACCGTTTTATCCTCACGGTAAAATTTTTCCCGGCAGGAATAATGTGCATCTTGAGTCTATTGGTCTTTATCGTTCTTTTTAAAAAGCGCTGATGGCAGATACTTTAAAAACAATTTCTCGCTCTGCTGCTCATTTTTTTTCAGGGACCTTATTGAGTAGAATTACCGGGATGTTACGCGATGTGGCGATGGCGTATGTTTTTGGGACTCAAAGCTTTGTCGCTGCTCTTTTGGTCGCTTTCCGCTTTGCCCACCTCCTCCGCCGTCTCCTTGGTGAAGGAGCCATGCAAACGGCTCTTATTCCTCATTTTGAAGAACTGCGTAAAGAGTCCGAGGTGACCGCCGCTACTTTCTTTCGCGATCTAGCTTTTAGCCTCACGATCCTTTTAACATTTTTAATTGTCGTGATCATGTGTTTCCTTTGGGGACTGCTCGAATATGATGTATTCAATGTTGGCAATGCTGAAATCGCATGGTTGACATTGGTGATGATGCCGAGTTTGTTGTTTATCTGCTTATTTGGCATTAACGCTTCTTTGATGCAGTGTGAGAAAAATTATTTCGTTTCTAGCGCTGCACCCGTCATGTTCAATCTCATTTGGATTGTCGGTGTCTTTTATGCCGGGACGATGCCCCAGCAGACCGCGATGACTAGCCTATCGCTCTTCATTGTCTTGGCCTGTTTCGCTCAATGGGTTGTCACGCTCCCAAGGACTTATGCTATTCTTGTTGCCCATGGGCTTACGCGTGTGTTTAAAGGGATTAAACTTTATTCTTTTAATGTGCGTCGTCTGGCAGTTCCCCTTGCACTAGGAATCATGGGGGTAGCTGCAGCGCAAGTAAACAATGCTCTCGACGCTGTTTTTGCTCGCTGGGCAGACGAAGAAGGGCCTGCCTTATTGTGGTATGCCATTCGGTTACAGCAGTTGCCTTTAGCTCTGTTTGGAATTGCGCTTTCGGGGGCGTTACTCCCTCCACTGGCACGTGCGATTAAAGGGGAAAATTGGGACCAATTTCAGCAATTTCTCGATTTTGCTTTTCGTCGCACCTTAGCATTTATGGTTCCCATCACAGTTGCTCTTTTTGTTTTTGGAGATAGTTGCGTCGCTTTCATCTATGGGCATGGTGATTTTACAAGTGACTCAGTGGTAGGGACCGTGAAGTCTCTTTGGGGATATGCGGTAGGATTAATTCCTATGGCTTTAGTGTTAGTCCTGGCGCCAGCTTTTTATGCCAAAGGGGATTATCGCACCCCATCGATAGTGGCTGTCTGGTCGATGGCTTTGAATATAGCTCTCAATACCATCGCGGTGGCGATACTTGGCCTTGGAGCTGCTAGCATAGCCCTTGCAACAAGTATTAGCGCTTGGTTTAATATGGGGTGGTTGACATTTTCTTTGAGGCGATCGACTTCACTTCAATCAGATCATGGGGCTTTTGAATGGCTTCCTAGCGCGCTGAAAATTACAGGAATTTCTTTTATTGCCGCTGTCGTCGTTATACTGATGAGAAGTTTTCTTTGGGGGCAGATTTCCCCTTTTGAATTTTTTTGGGGAGAGGTTCCAGACTATCGACTTCCGTTTTTCGTTCAAGTGTTTCATTTGGCTTTCGAAGGTGTTGTGTTTTTGGTGATGGTAGTGGTTATGGCTAAGGTGCTCAAAGTCAAAGACATCACCGATTTGGTGGGGTTGAGGCAGCGTGCACAAGCTGAGACCTAGGGTTGGCGCTATGCATTAGAATTCAACGCAAAGACGCCATTGACGCTATGCATTAGAATTCAACGCAAAGACGCAAAGGCGCGAAGGGAGGCACCTTCGGCCACCTCGATAACAGATAGTCGAAAGTTAGGATGTTAATTTTGTGTTAAAAATTCATGAGTTTTTTTCACATGACTGTAAGTTTTATTTTCCTTAAGTATTTGAAAATCAAAATGATGGTTTGTCACGATTTTTGGCACAAAACTAACATCCCAACTTTCGACTACCTGTTATCGAGGTGGCTGAAGGTGCCTCCTTTCGCGCCTTTGCGTCTTTGCGTCTTTGCGTTGAATTCTAATGCATAGCGTGTTACGTCTATTTTTGCGATTTACGCGTTTTTAGCACCGTCGCTTTTTTTCCTGCTGCTGTTTGTCGTTTTACCTTTACTGCTAGACTTTTAACAGCAGGCTTGCTCGCTGACTTCGTCACTGATTTTTCCATCACTGGCGGTGCCTTAACGACTTTAACCGATGATGTTTTTGCAATTTTTTTTATTGGAGCTGTTTTTTTTGTTGTTTTGACAACTTTTTTTGTTTTGGTAACCATAGCAACCTCCTTAAAGATTGGCTACCATGTTTAATGCATTTTTCGTGCCAACTCGCGTTTTTAATCGCGAGGAGGACGGCAACAGGTAGAAGCACAGCAGGCAGAAACCGCAATGTAAAAGACGACGAATAACCCAAATCCAACAATCACCTGCCCCGTGACTTTAACTCCATTGCATGCCGAAATGGTGGAGTCATTGCATAATCCCCACATACAAGCGCCGGCAATGAAGATGATGGAGCAACAAAAAGCCGAGCACGTTACTTCAGGTTCTTTGCAACATGAAAAGCATCTTCCTTGGACTGTGACGACTTCTTGAGGTGAACTTGCTGGTTGATGAAGAGGTAAGCGATTAGGGGAATGGGGGAAAGTGTTGGTTTTTAGCTCCTCTGCATCATAATTCCATGGGGAATTATTCATAATTTGAATTGCATGTAGCTGTGGAAAAGCCGCAAATTCTCTTTTCTGATCCCGTTGAGGGCGTGACACAGGAGTTTCTATATCGTATAGATAATCAAAAGAATCACCTCCGTTTACAGCGAATTCCATGATAGTCCCCCTTGGTTACTGAAACCTAGCGATAACCTCACTATATAAAATTAATTGAAGTAATTCAACTGCGGGGCGCAATTAAAAATTAAACTTGATAAAATACGCATACTACGCGAAGCGTTTGGAGTCCCCAAGCGGCAGGCCGCTGATACCGAAAAGGAAAATTCGCTTCGATTAAAAAACAAACTTGAAGCATTTCCTTAGAAGTGCGAAAGTCCCCTTTCGCTTTATCTTAAATGACAAAGCGAAAGGGGGCTTTCGCACTCCAAACGCTTCGCGTAGCAACAAAAAAATGTTGAAACGTAGTCTAATCCCTGTCTTCGCGTGTTTTATAAAGTTTTTAATTACACCCCTGCAGTTGAACCACGTTTGGTATATCTTGACTTTTTCCTGTATAACATGTTATTTTTATCGATTCAGATAGGAGGTATCGTGGTTAATTTTCACTCCCTACAGAAAAGTATTGCCGATGTCGACTATGGGTGGACATCCCCCAAACGGTAGGTTATCATGCAAAAAATAAAAGCGCGTATTGTTGGAATGGGAGCCTACCTGCCAAAGAGAATTTTTAAGAACGAAGAGTTCGAATCAATGGTGGAGACTTCCGATGAATGGATCGTGACTCGCACGGGAATTAAAGAGCGACGGGTTGCTGCTGACAACGAATTCACTTCTGACATGGGATTTCAAGCTGCAAAAGAGGCTTTAGAAAAAGCAAAGATGACAGCATCAGAAATTGATCTGATCATCATGGCGACGATGTCGCCAGACTATATCTCATCAAGCAGTGCCGCCATCGTTCAATCTCTTTTGGATATCCCAAATACTCCCGCTTTTGATATCCAGGCTGCTTGCAGCGGCTTCCTTTATGCTCTAAGTACCGCTAAGGCTTACGTTGAATCGGGAATGTATAAAAACATCCTTGTCATCTGCTCTGAGAAAATGTCCACATACATCGATTACTCAGACCGCACAACTTGTATCTTATTCGGCGATGGAGCGGGAGCTGCCGTCGTCAGCAATAAGGGTGAGGGGTTAGCTATCGATACAATTGCAGTCGGTGCTGATGGGAAAGGGGCATCTCTCATTTCCATTCCTGCAGGGGGAGTGCGCTCTCCCGCGACACCGCAGACTGTTGCCGAAAAAATGCATTATATCAGAATGGAAGGGAAGGAAGTCTTTAAATTTGCCGTCCGTCAAATGATGGCTTCAGCGAAAAAATGTCTCGAAGATGCAGGGCTGACAGAAGGAGATGTTCGTTGGTTGGTGCCTCATCAGGCTAATATAAGAATCATGGAAGCGATTCTCAAAGGATTTGAAATCCCTAATGAACGGATGTATCAAACGATACACAAGTATGGCAACACTTCTGCTTCGAGTATTCCGATTGCCTTAAGCGAATTGACGAGCAATCACAGCTTATTACCCAATGAACACATTCTCCTTGTTGCCTTCGGAGCTGGCTTCACATGGGGCGCTGCAATTTTAACGAAAATAGAGGGATAGCGATCATGAGTAAAAGGGCTTTTTTATTTCCTGGCCAGGGAGCTCAGTATGTGGGAATGTGCAAAGACTTTGTCGATGCCTATCCAGTGGCAAAACAGACTTTCGAAGAGGCGGATGATCTCCTTGGGAGAAAACTCTCTTCAGTGGTTTTTGAGGGACCAGAAGCCCTGTTAACTGAAACCAAAAATAGTCAACTGGGAATCTATGTCGCTAGCGTTGCTATTTTGCGTACGATCCAAAGTCTTTACCCAGAATTCGTCGCTTCAATGTGTGCAGGGTTAAGCTTAGGTGAATATACGGCTTTGACAGCATCGGGAAGGCTTTCTTTTATCGATGGTATCTCTCTGGTGCGCCGTCGCGGTGAATTTATGAATGAGGCATGCGAGTCGACAGAGGGGACGATGGCTGTGATCCTTGGTCTTAGCGCCGCCGAGGTAGAGCAGCTTGTTATAGATGTCAATATGCCGAATGATCTTTGGGCGGCAAATTTTAATTGTCCGGGACAAACGGTGATTTCAGGTACTTTAAAAGGGATAGAGGCTGGCTCTATAGCAGCAAAAGCTAAAGGAGCAAAAAGGGTGCTGCCTCTTCAAGTCCATGGAGCATTCCACAGCGGTTTGATGGAAGATGCGAAAGAGAAACTTTCTAGCTATATCGAAGACGTTACTCTTAATGAAAGTGCATGTGAGATTGTGATGAACGTCACGGGTAGCTCCGCTGAACAAAATATGGAAATTCGACGCCTTCTCGTCGAGCAAGTGACTCATCCAGTCCGTTGGGAACAGTCGATGCGTTTTATGATAGCTAAGGGAGTGACTTCGTTTATTGAAATCGGATGTGGCAAGGCATTAACTGGGTTTACTAAGCGAATCGATCCGTTGGTTTCATGTGTCAGCATTGAAAAAATCGAAGATTTAAAGAGTATAGAGGGATTAAAATGAATATGCTTAAAGGGAAAACGGCGATTGTCACAGGAGGAACAGCTGGTATTGGAGCTGCCATTGCTAAGCGGTTTGTTGAGGAGGGAGCCTATGTCTTCATTTTTGGGACAAATGCCCAGCGCGGTGAACAGGTCGTTTCTGAGTTAAATGCGCTTCCGAATAGTGCTGGGGCTTCATTTTTGCAGCTAAATATCGCCAACACAGAAGAGGTCAATCAAGCAATTAAAGCCGCTTTAGAGCTCCGTGGACAAATCGATATTTTGGTTAACAACGCAGGAATTACGCGCGATCAGCTTCTCATGAAGATGAGTGAGGCTGATTGGGATGACGTGATGGATGTCAATGTGAAATCTTGCTACAACACCTGCCATGCGTTGGTTCGCACTTTCCTTAAAGCGAGGAAAGGAAAAATCATCAATGTCAGCTCTGTTGTAGGAATCAACGGTAACCCAGGGCAGGCTAATTACGCGGCGTCGAAGGCGGCGATGATTGGATTCACAAAAGCTCTTGCAAAAGAACTCGCTTCCCGCAATATTCAAATTAATTGCATCGCTCCAGGATTTATTAAAACAGCGATGACTGATGCATTGACAGAAGCTCAAAAAGATGCAATAATGGGAACAATTCCACTTGGTCGCCTCGGAACGGTTGATGATGTTGCCAGCGCTGCTTTGTTTTTAGCTAGTGAATGGTCTGATTACATCACAGGACAGGTCATCGTCGTTGATGGCGGCATGGTAATGTAGAACTTATTTTAAAAAGGAATAGAGAATGACAATTGAACAACAAGTTATTGATATCGTAGCAGATAAGCTCGGTGTTGATAAAGAAGATATAACTCTTTCAAAATCTTTTATCGAAGATTTGAACGCCGATTCACTCGATCTCACAGAGCTAATCATGGGGCTTGAGGAGATTTTTGAATGCGATATCTCCGAGGAAGAGGCTGAAAAGCTAAAAACTGTTGGCGACGTCGTTGCCTACATCAAAAAAGTACAAGAAGAGTAAATAAGGACAAAGGCCTTGTGAGGCAATTGCAAAAGTGAAGAGTAATTGCCTCTTATAGTCCTTGGCGTCGTTTGTCCTTTTAATTTATTGAGGGGGTAAAAATGATGAAATCAGCTTCAGAACAGAATATCAACAGTACTTATACTCCTAGGACTCCTCTTTTATCTCACGAAGCCCCTCCAAAAAGTTGCGGTCGTTCGTTTGTCAATGTACTAACTTCTATTTTCACGGCTCCTGAAAGGGCTGTTGGATGGACGATTAAGAAGTTTGTTCATTTTGGAGAGTCAAAAGGACTTGGACTACGCGCTGCAAAAATAGCTCTAGTGGCAACATCTTTTGGCATTGTGGGTGAATCTGGTTTGATGGTTGTACGTCAGATTTCTTCTGGTCCACAACTAGTAGATGTCGTGACGGTGTTGCCTGGAAGGCTAATTTTCGCGACAACGACAATTGTTTCTTTAGTGATGTGTCTTCCTTTGAATAGTAAGACTGGATGCTTTCGTCCTCTAGAAAATAACCTTGGCGCATTTATCCGACAGAATTCAGACTTGATGCTACGAAGTAATTTGCTATCATTTTTATTTATGTCCTGTGTTGAGGTTCCGATTCTTCTAGAAATTTCTAACTCCTCGAGGGGTGTTGTTTACCAGCTTTGTTCTGTTGCTATTGCCGGTATTGCGAGCATTCTATTATCGGGTGGGATGTTTGAATTGATTAAGCATGAGAATGAGAACGCAAACAGAGCTCCTATTTAAACAATTCATTGACTTTTGTCGTCACAAGTGAAATGTCTTGTAACGGTTCGTAGTGTCTTTCTCTTACCGCTATAAATGTTTTGTTTGGATCGTTTGACAATACGTGAGCGAGCGACGCCTCAACTGGAATGACTCCATCATGAATGGTGTTGTTCTTTTCATCAGCTGTTTGGATGATGATTTCGTGGGCCTTGAGTTTTTTTGAAGATTCGACGGAATCAAGATTCCAGTCTAGAACTTTAACTGCATAGCCTAATTTTTTGTTCCTGGTTAGGATAGCTGCCATCGTGCTAAGATTAGAAAACGTTTGCTTTTTCCCAAAAACATATGTAATCCCATTCTTCAATCGATGTATTTTTAATGCATGACCTTGAGCTGCGGCTCCGATAGACTGTCCCCAACCGAAGATTTTGTCAGCTCCAAGACCCTTGTTTTTGTCTTCTACAAAGGAAAGAACAGCTCTGTAGACCTTTGCCATGGTAGATGCATTAGGGGTTCCTGTGCTGGCTCCTACTCTGGGAGGATTGAAAAGAATTCCATTTCCATTTAAATCATTCAAAATCCGTTCAAATTCTGGGTTGCTAGACAGCTCTTTTTCATAAGACATGCCGTTGCCGTGCGAATTTAGTACCCATATGCCATTATTTAAGGTTGATGATTTCCCTACAATCATGGCATCTATGTAGTCCGTGTGAAGTCCGTCACATCGAAAATCAATAACTTCAATTGTGATCCGTTTATACTTCCATTCATCATTTAATGGAATGTTAGATCTAATCTGATCAAGACCGGTTTTAGAGTAATTGACGGCTGGTAATATGAATTTTTTAGCTACGAACGTCTGTAGATATCGATAGGGATATAAAACGACTGCCAGTGGGGATAAAAGAACCGAGGCTACAGCTTGTATTGCTGATAGAATCGCATTTTCATCTTTGAAAGTATAGGCAGGAGGCAATAGATGGTCTGTACTGGCGAAATCGTTTTTTGTGGTTTCTAAATAGTCGGGTTGATCATAGAAGGCCCTTTTTCCTCCCAATAATTCCTGGAAAGGGGGTGCTGGCGCATACTGGATGTTATATTCAGAATAGTCTAGAATCATTGTATACCCTGTGTGGGTAAGCAATGGGGGTTCCATTGCTTACCCTCCGTTTGTTACTCTAGTCTGAGTTGTTTAATGCGTCCAGCGAAAAGAATGAGTCCTTTTTCTTTCTCCACGACAAAGAAAAGGAATGGACGATTGACCACCACATCGACAGCTTCTTCTGGCATACTTGTGAGGCCGATAGAAGTGCCTGTCCCAGCAGAAGCGACTCCTCCACGTTCATTGACTTCAAGGACAGCCTGATGAATGATGTCTGTGACGGCGAGTCTGCCTTCTCCAGAGAACTCAAACTCAGCATCTTCAGAGAACGGCAATGAAAGACCCATTTTCTGTAGAACGCTTTTAGCATCGATAGATGAGGATACCTTGAATCTCGGCAAAGTCAGGTTGACCCATGTGGGCTGCATGCTGGTTAGCAAGGAATCAGCTGATGTCATCGACATTAAGTTCAATTCGACGTCATCGATAGAAACACCTTCTTTCGGAACGATCACGATAAGAGAAATTCGGTTAGAATTCTCTGGAAGAGTTTGAAAAGGAAGATCGATGATCTGGGCGTTAGAGCTCTCTGAAAAAGCAAAATAGCCCGTTTGGTGCATATAAGGAAACGTCCTTAGCGACTTTTCTAACCCATAGAAAGGGGCTTCGTCGGTGAGTTCAGGATCGAAAGGCATTTGCCATGGACTGCGCATATAGAATGTGTTCACAAGAACAACTCTTGAGTCAGTGGTGATGCTCCCTTCTGACATAAGCTCTGGAATCTGATGGAGAGTCCTATCATCGACCCAATTGTTGATTTCTTGTCTTGAGGATTCTGGATTATTTTGAAAATCGAGGAAATCGACTTCTGATAGGTAAAAATCGCGAACAATCCCTTCTGTCAACGGTGTAGAAACTGTGTTTTTGGAAAACCAAACTTTATTGGCCATGATAAATTTAGAAGGTCCATCCCAATCTTCAATCATGCTATTGAATGAGGTGATAATGTTTTTAGCTCCTCTCTGTCTTGCGCTTGCGAGGTGCGGAACAGCAGCAAAATGAAAGAGGTCGAGTTGGGTGTCTCCTTGAGCAAATTCAGAAACCATAGAGAGGTTGATTTGCAGGCTAAGAGGAGAGAAAATAAAGTTTTCGTTGGAATTAAGAGGAATCAGCGCAGAGTAAAAATTGGTGGTAAATGTTTGATTGCCTCGTCCCCAATCAGTAATTGGATGATGCGTTTTTATACACAAAGTATCACTATCCGTTGGAATGTGATCGTTTGCCACAAGCGGTAATGCTGTAATAACAGTAATAGTTAAAGATGCAATTAAATTGTTTATGATTTTTTTCATAAGGAATCCTTTTGTTATATGGACGTTAAGGATGATATCATAAATGATATTCATGTTCAAGTGATAATTTTCTTTGGGTATATCACGTAAATAATTGCGTTTATTCAAAGTTATATATCTCGTGTAATATAGTTTTTGTTTAGATTTATTAAGATTTTGTTTGTTTAAAATAATATAGTTAATGATATAATAGTTATATAAGATAATGTTTATTGTTTAGATGGAGGTTTTGCATGGTTCACGCTTCTTCAGCTTCTCGGGCTCAGCACAATGATAAAGCGGGGATGAATTTACCCCCTTTAAAGATAGGCAAATCTGTTGGAGGAGATGGGATACGTACTATTGTTGTTCAAGAGCTCAACCCAAGTTCTCGGAGTGGAGAGCCTAGCCCACAATCAAGGACAGATTCAGCTTTCCATAGAGGGATGGATTCGCTGGAGTCGAAAGAGGACTCATCTAAATCTTTAGAAAGCCCCTTAATAACTTTGCATTTAAGACTGCTCGATAAAGGAGAAGCTAAATTGGTATATGAAGATATCAATGATTCAAGGTTCGTTTATTATTTACCTGTTTCGGATGATAAAGCAGAAGAAGTGTTTAGCGAGGGGGATACAGCCGCACTCTTGCGAGATGAGTTAGCTTCGGAGGTCGCTGAAGAGGATAGTAACCTGCATATTGATCAGGTAAAATTAATACAGGTTGATCCAAGCTCTCCAAAAGGGGCGACTTCTCCTTCAAACGCTAGTTCTTCAGTGGATAAACGTCGAATTGTTATTCGAACACGTAGAGCTAATTCTAATTTAGAGAAAACAATAAGAAATCCTAAACTTGATCTGATGGAGCGTGTTGAACTGTGTCTTGATGTCGGTCATGGGTTTAAGCGTTTGCAAAGTAAAGGAGCCGTGCATGGCGATGCGAAAACTGATAATGTCTTAGTTCAAGGAAATAAGTCGAAGGGAGATAAGTTGAATGCCATAATTTCTGACTGGGGTAAGTTTACGAAAATGTTTAACCGAGGTTTTGGGATACATAAGGGTAATACACGTTTAGGTATGGCTCCAGAGGGCTATTTAAGTAAAAAAGGAGAGGTTTATTCACTCGCTTTAATCTTAGTTCGAATTTTAGAGGAAGGAGTTTTTGAAAACGGGGAGGACTGCTTGATTTCGCTTGATAAAGACACTGAGATGAAATCCTATGAAGTTAAAGAAGGAAAAGAACGGAGAGGTATAGAGAAATTTGTAGTTCAAAACAAATATTGTCCTCAGTTTGAGCATGGAGCAATAAGAAGTGGATTGGCAAGAGTATATAACTTTTTTAGGTCCATAGCAGTATTTGTTCGTGGAAAGGCATCACCTGAGAGTGAAAGAGAGGTTCATAGATATATTAGTGTCTTGATAGATAAATACTCAGATAAGTTCCGACATGATGATGATGCTAAACTCGATATGATATCTGGTTTGAGAGTTCTTTTAGAACAGATGACTCGATCGAATCCAGCTGAGCGGCCAACTATGGGCGAAGTTCATAGTCGATTACAAGTAATCAGAGATGGTTTATCAAGGCTTCCAGGGCCTTCAAAAACGGAACCTCCACGAGATCCTTCTGCTGGCTATGAACAACGAGCTCCTTTGATTGTAGAATAAGCGATTTTGGACCACGTTTCGACATTTTTCTATTGTCACGCGAAGCGTTTTGAGTGCGAAAGCCCCCTTTCGCTTTGTTATTTGAGGTAAAGCGAAAGGGGGCTTTCGCATTCCAAACGCTTCGCGTGACAATAGGGAAAAAGTCATCCAGACTAACGCGAGTTTTGGATAAGTAACGGCATAGGGGTCAGGCTTGGTATTCTGGTATTTTGGTGTCCATCGTTATAGACTAGGCAACGAACACCAAAATATCAGAATATCAAGCCAGACCCCATGCTTCCCCCTCAGAATACCAGAATACCAAGCCTGACCTCAGTGCCGGTTATCCAAAACTCGCGTAGACTACATCTTTTGATCCCAATTCCATAAATTTTAGAATTGCTTGAATTTTCTGGTTGAAGTATGATTCTATCTATGAATACACCAGAAAAACTCTTTCAGGCTATCCCCGAAATTGAAGCTAAGATACGGTATGCCTTCCGCGATCGCTCTTTGTTAGCCCTTGCCTTTGTTCATCGTTCCTTTATCAATGAGAGTCGTTTTATCGTTGAACATAACGAACGTTTGGAATTCCTGGGTGATTCTATCCTGGGGATGCTAGTAGCCGAATACCTTTATAGAAAAAATCCTACAATGCCTGAAGGGGATCTATCGCGCTTGCGTTCCCGTCTTGTCGATGGCTCCGCCTGTACCGGTTATATCCAAAAGCTCGATCTGGGTGGCTATTTGCTTCTGGGTAGGGGGGAGCAAATGAATGATGGACGGGGAAGAGAGTCTATTTTAGCCGACCTTTTTGAAGCGATCATCGCTGCTATCTATATCGATGGTGGCTTAGAGCCTGTACGTCGGTTTATATTTGACAATTTCTCCGCTGAGATGGAAGCTTTGGTTCGGGGACCATTTGGCAATCCTAAAGCTTTGTTACAGGAGTATTCACAGAAAAAATTTCATCTCGCTCCTGTATATGAAACTCTTGAAGAAATGGGACCAGATCACAGTAAGACATTTTGTGTTGTCGTAAAAATGAATAATCAAGAGTTTGGTCGAGGGGCTGGGGTCTCAAAGAAAGAGGCCCAGCAAGCTGCTGCTTTCGATGCATTAACACGGGTGGCAAATGGTCACGAGTAAACAAAAAAGCGTGTGGCATTGTGGTGAGTGTGGCCATAAGCAAACCAAATGGAGCGGACAGTGTCCACAGTGCGCCCGGTGGAACACAATCAATGAAGAGATAGAACTCGTCTCTGCGCCGCGTCGTTTTGATGCCCAGTCTGTATCCCCAGCACGTCCCATGCGTTTAAAAGATGTTGAGGTTTTGACAACTCCACGCATCCTGACCGGCTTACGCGAATTTGACAATTTGATCGGTGGAGGGATCGTCCCTGGGTCATTATCTCTCATTGGAGGGGATCCGGGTATTGGGAAGTCTACTCTGATGCTGCAGATTGCGCATGCGTTGGTGAAGCGAGGGCTTATCGTTCTTTAC
>JABDDS010000058.1 GCA_013287465.1 Chlamydiota bacterium
TTTTTGGTTGCCGTCGCTTTTCATCTTCTTTTTATTACTCTTTTTCATGTAGCTCCATTTCAATTTCATCTTAACGAGACTATTTTTCCTCCGGTTCGCGTTGAAGCTTCCCTCCCTGGTAATGCGATTACTCTTGCTGAAATTGGGGAGTCGAATATTATTTCTAGTGGCCTTCCTCCGGCTCCAACCTCTCTGCCGGAGTTCCCTTCCACCCCCTATTTTTCCATTGCCCCTCCAAAGGAATATCTCGCTAAAGAGCCTAATTCAACCTATGACTCATTTAAAAGAGTTGAAGAAGGCGTGTATACCCCTTCGTTTACAACATTAGCTGAAAAGAAAAAAGCAGGAATAGAAATTATCGTTTCAGGACCCCTCTTAGAGAAACAGTTGCTACTTGAAAGGAAGGAAACCCCCTTTTCTTTTAAGGGGGAATCGCTTGCAGACATTCGTGCGACTTACTCTATTCTTGTGGATGGAATTTCTGGTAAGATCGTTTGGTATGTTCCTCTAGAGCAGACAAATAATGCCAAATTCAATCTTTTTTCTGTTTCATTACTCCAGGAGCTTCAATTTACAATTAATCGCGAAACAGTTGCTACAGCAGGGGAAATAGAAATTCATTTTTATGTGGCACATCATGATTGAACTCTACCCAACAACAGCCCTCATGCTATATTTAGGACTTACATTAACTTTTATACTCTCTATTTGGATCTTTCAACATTATGGAGTAAAGAAAAAACCAATCCTCCCCCCAGAGCAAATGCTCCATTTGTGCGAGTTTTGTCACTTTCCTTATCTCGAATCAGCAACAAAAAAAATTACACGTTGCCCAGGCTGTAATTCCTTCAATTCGAAAGAAATTGAGTAAAAAAGATTAAGCAGATAATTTTTTTAGAATATACGAATTAATGCTCAAACCTTCCTGTGCTGCATACGCGATTACTTTAACATACAAATCAGGCGGCATTCTAAGGTTAAATTTTCCTGAATGTGGCTTTTCTGGTTCTTTTTTTCTCTTTTTACACCAATCAAGATAGTCGTCCACAGAATCCTTAAATGCTTGTTCAATCTCATCTACAGTCGTTCCTTGGAACGTAATCACAGCCTTAATACCAGCTATTTCTCCGTGAAATATACGTGCTTCGTCGTCGTAGATAACGTACCCTGTATATCCTTTATACTTTAACATGGCTTAACTCCTGCATTTTCTAAAAACCTTCGTACAGATACTACAGCGCCTTTATCTGTTTCTTTTTGAGGATGCGGTCTATGAAATACTGCTTCTTCTTCATTAAGCAGAATTCTAACTCGCGATCCTCTTCCTTCTTCAATTTGAGCCCCTAGGACATTAAATAAAGACTCTATCTCTTTCCAGTTAATGTTTGCTCGCACAGGTGTAGAAAAAATAGCTTCAAGTGTACGTTGGTGTTTTCTATTCATAATTTCATGATACCACAAAATAGGGCCATTGTCAAAGCAAATGATGTTTTTTGGTTTGATGGAAAGTTGTATATTCCAATTTGTAACGGAAATTTGAGATCTGCACGAAACATCGAAATTCAACTTATGTGCAGAATTTTAGCAATCTAAAATTCTGCACATAAGTTAAATTTCGATGTTTCGTGCAAAGGCGGTTTATTCATTTTTTTGAATATTTACTTAGTGAATTAAGGAGTGCGTGAATTGTCAAAAATTTTAGCTAATAATACTGCGATTCCAATTAACGCGATAATAACAATTAGATTTCGATTCTCATATTTTCTTACTCTATGGTTTAATTGCTGTTGAGGCCTAGCATAGAGTGGCATTTCATCGTCTGTAGAAGGAATTATTGCTGCAGGATCTGCGACGGCAGGAGGTTCTAAAAGGCCATGATCGTCAACTAGTTCTGCGACTGGAATCTCTACTCCTAGCTGAAAAGTGTCTGTAGCGGGGGGGGGGTGCAGCAGGAGCTGCGGCCGCTGGAGCTTCTACGAAGGCATCATCGAGCTTCTCTTCAGCAGGTTCTGGAATTGGAACTTCTATTCCTTCCTGAAAGCGGATTTTTTGATCCAGATAAAAATGGATGTAACCACGATTGACCGGGTGATTTATTGCATTTATACTTTTTGTGTCTAATCTTATTATATCGGTATCTGGATGAAAGTATTTTGGATTAATTTCATGTGGTTTTACTTTTAGCTGCAGGTATTCATTAATTGCATTGTTGTATTCTAATAGGTGAATAAGGACTCTAGTTGGAATATTAATTCCTAGTTCATTCAAAAGGATTTGCAATAGATCATAATCTGCTTCTTGTACTACATTAACTAATATTTGATGTAAACCTTTAGGGTCCGGATTAAAGCTTCCCGAAGAATAATAGGTGTATCCGAGGAAAACATGATATCCTTCATCTAATTGGCGATTAATTGGATTTTCAAAGAACTCGCGAAGCAGGGGGATGTTTTTGCTGACAATAAGGCTATGTAATATATGGTTATTGTTGTAATCTAAACCCGGTCCCCTGGTATGCGGGCTTGAATCATCACTGTCTGATCTGCCTGCTTGTAAAAGTATTCTGAACATGTCTATATGATCTTGAAAGATAGCTAGACGTAACCAATAATTCAAATTATATTTATTTATGTAGTTAAAAGATATGCCAGGTCTGTTAATGATTTTTCTAATAATCTCTGGCCTATCACTCGTGATGGCTTTTGCGGTAAGTAAACGAGGATAAATATTGCTACGATCTTCATCGATATCCACCTTCTTTAGTATGGATTCAACACTTGGTTCGTCTAATTCATATATATTGTTTCTTAACAAAAATTCTGTCTCTTTACTTACTTTATTAATATCAATATTTTTAAAATTTTGTACTAGGTAAATCAAATAGAGCTCATGTGCTCGAAGGCATTCGGGTGAGGAGGATGGTTCTATGTGAGCCAAACAATACTTTTTGAATATAGGGCAATTAAGAGGGAGATCTTTTATGTTACAACAGATAACGCTTTGTAGGGTATATGAATCTTTTACTATTTTATCTAGGGAGATGCAAGGTTCTGTTAAAGGTCTTTGTGGGTTATTAAAAAGGTCTTCGAGTTTACTATTTAAAGCACTTTGTAGATTGAGAGCATTTACGATTTTAATTGTTTTATTTTTAATACACTCTTCGGTCTTGATTTCCGGATGTTCATGCAAAAGACCACGAATGATTTGATTTTTTTTGGCTATTGTTTGAATTTGATTTAGAATGACCTCATAAAAACGCTTATTCCAAAAGCGACACACCCCAATGGAACAAGCTAAATCTCGATCATCGAAAAAGGAAAATATATTATTGACTAACTCGCCACTCCCAAATACTGTGCTACGGCTTGGTATATCGACTAACGCCATTTAAATCCTTTAGTTAAAGGAAATTATTAAAACTCAATTATATTACATTAGTTGATATTAAAGCAAGATAAAATAATAAGTAAATAGTTATGAATTGTTTTGCGCGATTCTTAAGGTCTTTGCTGCGGTAGTGAATATTCTCAGTAGTTGTGTAAAAGGTCATTAAAGTCGATGATGGAGGAAAAAAAATCACTTTCCAATACAGACGGGTCTACACCGTTGACGTGAATCAAAACGGGTCTTATCGACATGTTTTTAGGGAGCTCTAAGCTATGAATTTTTTGCTGTACCTCATCGATGATGCTTTTTGTGATTTTCTGGCCGTTAAATTTGATTTCACATAGGTAAC
This sequence comes from Chlamydiota bacterium, assembly GCA_013287465.1. Lineage (GTDB taxonomy): Bacteria > Chlamydiota > Chlamydiia > Chlamydiales > Parachlamydiaceae > JABDDS01. The sequence continues at coordinate 3,737 of JABDDS010000058.1, forward strand.
AGGTCCCAAATTTAGTTTGAATCATATAATCGATTTGGCACCCTCGTCTTCTGTTTGCTTTACGTTGGAAAAATGGATTGTCATTGATGATTTCGGAAGGATCTATAGTCAGAATTTTTTGTATTGTTTTTCGATTTCTAAGTACGAGATTTTCAAATTGTAATCCCATTGCTGACTGCCATTGGGGGAGCAGTTTTAGGCCTTGTTTTTCAATTTTCTTTTTATTGGGCTCAATATATTTTAGGTAAAATCTTAAATAATTATCCTTAAGACGATAGTGACTTAATTTTGAATCAACACCTGTTTTAAGATGCCAAGTAAAATCGCGCGAAACAAACCCTGCTGTGACAAGATCATCCATATAGTGAGAAACAAGAGTATTTTTTTCAACGTTCAGTGTTGTGTAAATATCTTTAAGTTCACAAGGTCCTTCTGCAAGTCGTTCGACGATGGTCTTATAAGTAGAACTTCTAGAGGAAAATAAATCTGAAAAAATTCGTTCAAATTCATTAAAAAGAAAACCTTCTTTTTGAAAACATAGTTTTTGGATGTTTGTCTCAGCACTTTGGCTTGGTAAAATTTCTTCCAGGTAACGTGGCACACCTCCCATTACAGAAAGCACCTTCAATTTATCAAAAGAGGAGACCTTATCTTGCTCTGCATTCCAAAATTCATTACACTCATGCAGGGGAAGTTCTTCTAGGATAATGTCTAAAGATATTCTTCCCATAAATCCCGTACTACTAAGAATATTTTCTTCAATCCAACTCGAAATTGATCCACATAGAATTAGAACTAACTGAGGGTTATTTTTGAAATAGAGATCCCAAGCTGTTTTGAGCTTTCCAAGAAACGTAGGGTCCTTTGAACCCATCCAGCTAATTTCATCTAGAACGATAATAACTTTTCCTTTTTGGGCTTGCTGTGCTAGGTGCCAAAATAAATCGCCCCAGTCGTCAGCTCGTGGAAGAGGAATTTTCATCTCTCGTTGTAATTGACGAGCAAATTCTTCTTTTTGGTCGGCAGCTGAAATGCCGCTTGTTGGCGGAAGTCCAGAAAAAACATAATGAGGGGTTTTCTGAGCAAATTCTTGTGCCAGGCGGCTCTTTCCAATGCGGCGCCTTCCACGAATGACGACAAGGCTAGCTGACTTTTTCTTAAAAAGTTCGCCGAGCATTTGAAGCTCTCTTTTCCGACCTACAAACGAATGTTGCATTTTAAATCCTTATTTGGTGATAACTTGATGTTATCATCTTTAAGTCACCAAATCAACAATATTCGATTTAGTGATTTATTTTTTGGGCTTGTAGTAAAGAGCGAGCTCTTTGTTGATGGGAAGGTGGGATTTTTGTTTAAGCAGAAAGATATCCTGGGTCAATCCACTTTTCAGTCCTAGATAAGCCTCAGCAATACTTTTTGGCGGTATTTTCAATTCATTTAAGAACTCGTTAAGTTGCCGATAGGCGATCGCTTGCAATCGTCGTTCGTGGATGTTAAGCATTGGCGGGGAAAACATCAAATCTTCAGAAAGATACTGTAAAATAATCGCTTTGGAGTGTGTGGCAATCGATCTTCCTATCAGTTCTATATAAAGAGAACGATTTGATTTTTTCTCTTTTGGAATCGTGATGAAAGCTCTATCTAACATCACTTTAACAGCACCGTAACGATGGATAAATTCTATGTGGTTGAGATCGATGTTTTCCCAATTGAGGACCAAGGCAAGAAAGCGCTGATAAGGAGCTGTAAGATAGTAATCGCGGATCGATTGATAAGTTTGTGTGAGAGCTTCAAAGGGGGAGCGGGTTTTACTTATTTCATCGAAATAAGCATCGATCAAAGAAATTTGTCTTTGCTTGGGATTGACAAGCAGAGCAGTGGCAAGCGTTCGATGTAAGGTAAGCAGTTCAGCTTGATGCTGTATAAATGCCTGGTGTTTTAACTGCAAAAGACGTCTAGCTGCCCCTACCCATTTACCACCGGGTTGCAATCCTTCTGCGATCTCTTTTTTATTCAAAAATAAATTGGCTGTTTCCTTTGTAAACAACTCAATTGATTGAGGACATTCCGGGATGAGTGGAGAGCCCAACGCCCATCCAGTCGATTGAAGAGGGTCTGGAAATCCGGTTTGTGTCGATTCTAAAAAGATTGAAAAAGTATCAGGAAACAGTTGCGTGACCATTTGCGTTGTGGGATCGAGTGCTGCACTTCCAATAATTGTGATGACTTGTCCAGGGAAAAGGGAGAACGTCTGTTTTAATGTATATTTTGATTCATTCTTTTCCGCTGAGCTTAAAATGGGAGTCTGTTTTACAGGACCACGTGCCTGTGAGTTAGAAGCGATTCCGTAATGTTCGAGAAGGGCGATGACTTTCATGTGGAACAGTTCTGTCATTTGAGGATTTAATGACAATTCATTAGAAAAGAAGGTGTGCTTCGTCGGTTGTTTATGGGAGCGTCCGAGGTAGCCTTGACGAACCGTTGGTGAGCGGGGAAGTTCAATATTTGGCAGTGTTTTATTTTTGTAAGCTTTATTGTAAGCAGCAACTGCCTCATTGACTTTCTGGGCCAATTCTTGATCTTCTGGACTTCCATTTTGTAATCTTGGGATGAGAAGTCGTTGCTGCTGAATGACGTTGACAGCATCGCGTACATTGATATCGGAGTCACACTCTTGACCAGAACCGAAAAAATCACGCATTAAGGCCATGATTTTTCTGGAAAGAGATGATTTTGTTTTTTTTGAAGAAAATATTTGAAGTGTGTTAACGGCTTGTCTAAGCTTTTTCATCTCAATTTAACTTAATCTTCTGAAGTGAAATCAGTACAGATCGGCAATGGTTTACCGCAAGCTGCTGCAACATGCACCGAACTACCTTCTATGATATCGATCGCATTTTGTTTTTCCAACACATTATCAAAGGAAATGAGTTCACCACGCCGTAAATGTTCAAAGGCACGCGACTCTGGTGGATGGTCTGTTAAACGTGATTCAACATATTTTTTCCCATCAGTACCACATAGATAAAAGCGTTTTCCACCGAAAGAATCAAAAGGAGGACTGATGACGCGATAAAGTTTTTTGTCTCCAGTATCAGGCCAGCCTGCAGAGGGATTGCAAAAAATAATGTAAGACATTTTTAATGAACTTAAGTTAATGTTGCCAGCTCGCTGGATTTGTTTGATAAGATAGGGTTTTTCAAATTCCCTTTGAGCGTAACATGGACTGTTTGCTGTCTTTAGTGCAGGGCACTCCCCCCGCCACACACAAGGGGCTTGTACAGGCACTTGTTCACTTACCAATAAGTCGCGCAATTGTAAGACACGTCGATTTGATTCGCCAAAAGAACTTTCAATAATCATCAGGTGGCCATCAGGCGTTAGACGGTCGAGAAGCTTGCGTAAAAAGAGATGCTGTTCTTTTTGCCAGTCTTTTCGTGTGGTTGGAAAGAGCTCTTCTAAGCCATAGCCGATGGTAATAAGATCAAATTTCCCTTCGGCAGGAAATGGTTGTTTAAAGCAGTTCCATTTGCGGACTGTGAGAGGAAGACCATAGCGACCACAAATTTCAGCACCGATCTGTAGGGCAGCGTTGTTTTGATCGGTCGCAATCACCTCTTGAGCCCCATGTCTCAAAGCAGCAAACGCAATTGGAGCAGGGCCGCTGCATACATCAAGAACGCGTTTTGGTGTACGAGGAAGCTCTCCAATAATAGAAAGGGCCTGTTGATAATGAACGACCCACTGATAAAGGAGATATGCGCCAAGAAGTTCTGGATTGTTAAAGTAGTCCTGACCAATAAGCGAAACCCCTTCCAAGGACTGTTCTTCTAAGGCTTTAACAGCGGCGACAACGCTGCGGAATTCTCTTGTTTGCAGCACGTCTGGTGGTCCGGAGAGTTTATGCAGACGTCTCCAGGCACCAATGAGAATTGGGATGATTGTTTCTGAGTCGGGTTGTGGTTGTTTTTTTCGTGTTTTCATAGTTTGCTATTCAAAAATAAGGCCTTTTTCTTTTTCAGTCATCTCACGCCAAGATCCTGGAGCTAATGTTCCTAAATGAAGACCGCCAATGCGTATGCGTGTCAGTTCAAGGACTGTCAATCCGGCGGCTTCGAGTAATGTGCGCACCTCCCGTTTTTTTCCTTCACTAACAGCTATTTTTACAGTTCCACGACGCACCTTGGTCACTCGTATAGGTTTAACAAAAACACCTTCGACTAATGTTCCACTTGAGATTACTGTTAAATGATCAGCAGTGATTTCTGCGTCTGTTTTTGCTAGATATTCCTTATGAATGCCGCTCGAAGGATGGATGACGCTATTAGCAAAATGGCCATCATTTGTGATGAGGAGTAATCCCTCTGTTTCTTTATCTAAGCGCCCAACAGTGAATAAACGGTAAGGGATTTCATTGAAAATCTCTAAAACAATTTTTGTCGAACCCATTTTTTTCGCCGTACAGACATAGCCCCTTGGTTTATTTAAAATGTAATAAACTTTTGGTTCGGCTTTACTGAAGAGAGATTTGCCATCGACTGCGATTTGGTCGTTGTCGTCGACGAGAGTTTGTGGTTCTAAAGCCACTGAATGATTGACAGTGACTCGGCCAGCAAAGATAATTTCTTCACAGGCACGACGAGAGGCAATTCCGGCAGCAGCAAGAAATTTGCTCAGTCGTTTTTTCGAATGATTATTTTCTGTCATAAATCCATACTCGGTTGGGGAAATCACTGAGTATAAGCGAGGAAGATTAAAAAATCAAGATAAAAGGACGTAAAGGACAAAAAGGGGTAAAGGTATAAATTGACACGATGTGCAATCGTGATGTTATGTATAAAAAAAATTAAATGCACAAGATGCAAAGGCGTAAAGAAAGGAACAGGGATTTTGACCTCAGGAATAAACGAGAACAGGATATAGATGATCAGGGAGGATATGTAGGATCGTTATTGCTAGACTCAGTTTTAAAGTAGATTAAGATAAAGAAGTGATTACTTCGCAAGCTCAGTAATCAATTCACTCTTCTCAATGAGGCCTCGAGGCCTCATTGAGAATGTTTTTTTTTAAGATCCGAGCTTGCGAGGAGCTTAAAAACTTAATTTTTCATCTACCTATGGCTAAATCTAGCAATGACGATCCTACATATCCTCCCTGATCATCTATATCCTGTTTTCGTTTATCTCTGGGGTTAGAAATCCTTATTCCTTTCTTTGCGCCTTTGCGTCTTTGCGTTTAATTTTTTTGCTATTGCTTAATTGTCTATTATTTAGGGTCAATGGCGATTCGGAAGCCGGTATAGATATCGGCGTGATTAGGGGGGAGGCCGATCCGTTCTGTCACTCGGACTCCATCTGGCAAGCTATCATAACATCCTCCTTTGGCAACTTTACTTGTTCCAGTAGGAGGACCTTTGGGGTCTTTATCGCTCATATTTTTATAGTAGGAGCTATCAAACCAATCTGAAACCCATTCCCACACATTTCCGCTCATATCGAATGCTCCGCATGGGCTTAAAGCAAGATGGGTAATATGTTGAGCTCCATTATAGAAAAAAGGATTTGATCCGTTATAAAATCCTACAGGAGTTGTTAAGACTTCGATTTTTTTGGAAGGGGTATTATCTTTTTTGTAGTTAGCCCAAGAATGGTCGATTTCGTTTTGGCTAAATCCATAACGGTATTTTCTTAGGGGAGCATCTGGTGAGGTTGGGACCACCCCAGCGGCTTTTTCCCATTCGGCTTCTGTTGGTAAACGGAATTCATTATCTTTACAATACATCATAGCGCCATACCAAGAAACATCGATAACAGGATAAGAATCTTTGTTTTCTGCCGGGAGAAATATATATGTCGATTCGTTTTCCCGGTTAGCTAAAATTTGACTAAAAGGATCTTTTGTTGATGTTTTGAATAGAAGATTTCCGTCAAGATCGAACACAATTCCCTTATTTTCACCTTCAGTTGTATAAGTGATTTTCTCTGCTTTCAATGCCTTACTAAGCCATAGGGCATACTGAGCATTCGTCACTTCATAAACACCGATGCCAAATGTGCTAATCATGACTGTTTTGGCTCCGAGCTCATTGATTTTCTCTCCCGAATCAGGATCCCCAATCATTGACTTACCAGCAGGAATCCATACTCTCTGTTTAAACATGTTTTCTTTTACGGGAATATTTTGGTCAATATGTAATACGCTGTTTTTAGAAATAGTGATTTTTTTCTCTGGAATTTCTTCAAAAAGATCATCGGCATTTGGGATGAGAAACTGAATTTTATAAGAACCTACAGGCAAATTCTCTATCGCAACAATTCTAGAAGACCCCTCTTCATTGTCGACATAGGCATTTCCCTTTGGATAGAGGCTCTCTTTTAAATCCGAAATCAACAGAAAACGAATTCGGTTCAATCGATCTGGAAGGGAATCGACGTGATAAGAGACGATTAAAGTGCCCATATCAGGAGGATCCTCCCCAATGGCCTCATTTGAGATGAGGCCAGGGGAGAACAGAGAGGTCATAAGTAAGATAAAAATCGATAAAAAATGCATATATCCTACTTATATCGGCGGTGCACAATAAACACAAGTATTTCAAAGTAAAACACAGAATTGTGTGCAGCATTGATCATTGATATCTACAGCTCTTTGCTGCATCTGGTGTCGGATCACCGCTTGATGAGCCCTTGCAGCAATCGCGCGGTGTGCTTCTGTAGTAGCTGCTATAGAATTTTCTATAACTGCACCGGGGCGAGCATTTTCAATTTGAGCATGGCTCACGGCAGCGGATGCGGTTATTGATTGCTTTCGATGTTGCGCTACCAATTCGGTCAAGGCTTCTGCATGATGATTACATAAGTCTAATTGTACTGGTTGTTTTGTATGAATCGATTGGAAAACTGTATCTTTTAGGTCAAACTTGCACATAGGACACAGTTCCTTTCTATTTGTTTGGAACCATTTGTCTAAACAGGGTTCATGAAAAAAATGCTCGCATGCAGTTTCAGAAACGCCTATTGCGGGAGAATCATTAAAATTCTCCAGGCAAATAGGGCACGCAATATCGCTCTCAAAGGATTTATCTATTGTGCTATAATGATTGACATAATGGGATCTAACTAATGACATAAAAAAAAACTCCTTCTTATTATAAATTTATGTACTATGGCCACCTGATTTCTTTATATCAAATATTTATTTTATTTAAAATAAAATTTTGTTTGTAATTAAAGTACTCGTTGCGAATAAATGAGCGCTTTTGTTACATTAAAGAAATGAAGAAAACACGTCACACAGCTCAATTAAATGAGTTATTTAAAAAACCATTTTTCACTGCATCTGAAGCTCGTTTTTTAGGTGTTCCTTCTCGTATCTTATCTCATTATTGTCTTCGAGGCATTTTGGATAGGGTAAATCGCGGTGTGTATCGCGTTAATGGGGTCGATAGTGGACTCGATATTGCGCTAGAAGATCTTGTGATGACTGTTTCGACGATTCCTCATGGAATCATATGTTTAATATCGGCACTTTGTTATTATGAGCTTACCGATCAGAATATGAGGGAGTATTGGATTGCAGTCCCGAATCGAGATAAAAGTCCAAAACGTCTTCACATTCGTGCTGTTAGAATGCGCAATACGTTGCTTGGTCAAACAACCGTTAATATCAGTGGATATGAAGTGAAAATTTTTGATCGGGAGAGAACAGTCATCGATTCATTTCGTTATTTAAGTCACGAAATTGCCATCAAAGCTTTACGGATTTACTTAAATGCAACACCGCGACATAAGCCCGACCTGCAGAAATTGTCGTCGTATGCTAAAATCCTAAAAGTCAATATTACCCCATATATCATGGCGCTTACAACATGAACTCACCTTTAGAAATCTCTTTGAAGAAGCATCTACAGTCTGTTGCTAAAGAACGGAACCTCACCCCTGCTGTCGTTTGGCAAAATGTCGTGGCAGACCGTTTTTTAATCCGTCTCTGTAAGTCGCGTTACCAGGAAAATTTCATTTTAAAAGGGGGGATTCTGTTAGCTAAACACTTAAATATTGGAAGAGAAACTAAAGATCTTGATTTCTCGGTTGCCTCTCTTCGCAACGATGAAAAAGAACTTTTTAATGTGATTAGCGAAATCGTCGAAATAGATGTGGTTGATGGCTTTAAATTTAGAAATGTAAAGGTCGACGTATTGAATCATTTCCATGTGAACTACCCAGGTGCACAAGTGCGTGTCGACGTTAGTTTTGGTCGTTCTCAATCATCGCTTTTCATCGATCTTGGTTTTGGCGATCATGTGAGCATTAAAGAACAAAATATCTTGCTTTTAGCTAATTCAACAAGTTCTTTATTTGAAAATGAGATCACGGTAAAGTGCTATCCGTTGGAATTTGTTTTTGCAGAAAAACTCGAAACCCTTATCTATCGCGGCGTTGAAAATAGCCGGATGAAAGACTATCACGATCTGTTCACGATGATAAAAAACGACGACGGAAAAGAGGCCCTCGATAAAAAAGATGCCCACCACGCCATCAAAACTGTCTTTGCACATCGAAACACTCCATTACAACTTCCTATTTGTTTCGATACCCCATCTATGGCAGCGCTGCAAAATAGCTGGCAGCGCTACCGAATGAGTACAACTTCTCCGGCGCAGTTACCGGAAAAAGTTGAAGATGTTGTCGCGGCAATTAATGCCTGGATCAACTAGTAAGGGTAATAGTAGTAAGTGGTATTTGGTGTTGTGTAATACCCTGGAGTGTAGTAATAGTTATCATAATAAGGATACCCGCCAAGGCCGTAAATACCCACACCACCATAACCCCAGCCATCACCACCCCAGCCGCCATAGCCCCAACCACCACGATGGCCCCAGCCTCCATGATGACCCCAGCCACCGCCATGATGGCCCCAACCGCCGCCGTGATGACCACCAGCATGACCGCCATGACCGCCACCGCCATGACCTCCGCCATGACCTCCGCCACCACCATGAGCAATCAGTAGAGCTTCTTCAGTAGGGGTTTGCGTTGTTGTTGAAGCTGCCGTACCGGCTAATGGATATAAAATCAGGCAAAATAATGTTGATAAAACAATCAATGATTTCGATAGAGTACTCATAATATCCTCCCTTTTTTTATCACACCGAGAGTTGATACTCGAAATCAGGTCGGGTACGCACCCGGTATAGGTAGTTCCTACCTAATTTCATTGTACAATAAAAAATCATTAATTATCGATGTAATTAAACAAATATTAGCGATAAATTAAACGCAAAGACGCAAAGGCGCAAAGAGGGGCAACCTTCGGCCACCTTGATAACAGGTAGCCAAAGGAGTTGCCTCTCTTTGCGCCTTTGCGTTTAAATATTTAGCTTTTAGTTGTTTTGGTCCTGGTAGTAATAGCTTCCCTGAGGAGGATTTGCTGGTTGTGGCTCAACAAAATAATAATCGTCTGAATTCCAC
>JABDDS010000059.1 GCA_013287465.1 Chlamydiota bacterium
AAAAGAATACGAGAGAGTGAAATAAAAGACAACCAAAATTCTCGACTCGCAAAAAAAGGTTGAGGAAAAAATCAGCATCGGATATAAATAACGCTAAATTGTACAAGTAACCGACAATAGGATAGTCAAATGAAAGTAAAAGCATCAATCAAAGCCGACCCTTCGAAAGGAGATATTCTCGTTCGTCGTCGAGGGCGTAAACAACTCACAAGAGCGTGACTTGTTGTTTTCCTAAGTCGGTGCGTCTACGCACGCGCCGTCAATATCAGCATGTTGGACGAAATTTTTCACGCCGCGTGGGTTGTTGGATTGTCGTTGAGTGTGTTCCAGTTAAAGATGCCGAGACTAGACTCGGCATTACAGTATCAAGACATTACGGTAATGCAGTCAAGCGCAATCGCTTTAAAAGAATTGTTCGCGAAGCTTTTCGTCTCTGCCGCCATCAGCTACCTAAAGGGTTTGATCTCAATATTAAACCTCGAAGTCCTAGCTCCGATCCGACTAGTGCAGATATCCTAACCGAACTGATGCGTCTTATGAAATAAGTAGAACTCTTAGTTTCGAAAGAGGTCTAATGTCATGGATCTATTTGAAGGTCTTAATCTTCACCAGAAAATGGCAGTTGAAACTGTCGATGGACGCGTGTTGATTTTGGCCGGTGCTGGTAGCGGTAAAACGCGTGTTCTCACATTGCGTATGGCCCATTTGATAAAAAATCTTTCCCTTTCCCCTCGTTCTGTTTTAGGTCTTACATTTACCAATAAAGCGGCTCTCGAAATGAAACATCGCTTGGGAGAATTACTCGATCTCGCGACTGCCAAGCAGGTGACTTTATGCACCTTTCATAGTTTCTGCATGCAGGTGCTTAGAGATGAGATTCAGCGTCTTGGCTACACATCACAATTCACTCTTTACGACGAAAAAGATATTCAGCGTCTTCTGAACGCAATTGCACGCGATGTTCTTGAACATGAAGGGATGGAACTTCCCTCTTTGGCTCCCCGGAAGAGATCTCTGGAACAGGATCCTCCTGGCATGATAGCTTTACTCGCGATCTCTATAAACGCCTACAAGACAGTATGCGAGCATACAATGCTGTTGATTTTGATAGTTTATTATCTCTAACTGTCGAACTTTTTGAACGCCATCCAGATGTCCTTGAAAAATACCGATGTCAGTATCGCTATATTATGATCGATGAATATCAAGACACAAATCCCATTCAGTACCGTTTAGCAGCTTTATTATCGGCAAAACATAATAATTTATGTGTCGTTGGAGATGACGACCAATCTATCTATGGGTGGAGAGGAGCCGATGTGCAAAACATCTTGGGATTTGATCGAGCAAAAGTGATTAAGCTCGAACAAAACTATCGCTCGACCAATATCATTTTGAAGGCTGCTAACGCAGTGATTTGCAATAACACAAAACGGCATGGGAAATCGCTGTGGAGTTCAAAAGAGGATGGAGAACCAATTGAAGTGTTTCATGCGCCTACTGAAGATGAAGAGGCTCAAGCTGTTGTGTATCGAATGGACAAATTAAGGCAAGAAAAAGGGCTTTCTTGGGGAGACATGGCGATACTTTATCGATCAAATGCTTTGGCACGTCCTTTTGAACTCGTTTTAATGAAATATGTGTGGAAAGATGGCGAGGAGTGGGTCAGAGGAGTTCCTTATCAGGTGTTTGGTGGTACAGAATTCTATGAGCGACGCGAAATAAAAGATCTAATGGCTTATTTGCGTACGATTGTCAACCCCTTAGATCAAGAGGCTCTTCTTCGTATTATCAATTATCCAAGAAGAGGTATTGGCGATGTTGCCCTCGATGCTTTAACAGCTTATAATCGATCGGAAAAAATCTCTTTATGGTCGGTCTTAAATGGAGTGGTTGACGGAGAAGAGTCTTATCATGAATTGCGTAAAAAGCTCTCTTCAATAGCATTAAAAGGGCTTCAACAGTTTCTAAACACATTAAAAATAGCAAAAGAGAACTTCGCCAACACCCCTTTATCTGAGGCTTTAAAATGGCTTATTGAAGAAATTGACTACAAAAAAGCTATCGACGAAGAGGTTAAAAGCGATCAAATGCGCGCTTTTAAACGAGAAAACATCGATGCCTTTATTTCGACCATTGACGACTATCAGAGAAAAAGTGCACCCCCAGCAACCCTTCATGGATTTGTCCTGACGATGCCATTGTCAAACGACTGGGGAGGTTCTTTTAAGAATGTAAACAAAAATGTCGCGACATTAATGACCTTTCACAGTGCTAAGGGATTAGAATTTCCTGTTTGTTTCTTGGTGGGAATGGAAGATCACATTATTCCCCATGAAAAAAGCCTTAAAGAATCGGGATTAGAAGAAGAACGGCGTCTGATGTATGTGGCAATTACGCGAGCAAAGAGAAATCTTATTATCAGCATGGCTCGCCAAAGAAAACGAATGGGAGTCGAAATCGCAAGTCGTCCTTCCCGATTCTTACTTGAAATCCCTCAAGAATATTTCAGGATCACTAAATGGGAATCGTCTTGAGCTTTATTTGAGTGTTGTGATACGTTGTGCGAAACACATTAACAGGGAGATTTTAATTATGGCAGCTGAAGTAGGAGCTAAGAGAGGATGGCAGTGGCAAGACTTGTATGCGGTTTCTTCGCAAGAAACAGAGCAAGAGCCCCCTTCCGTGCTCTGTGTGGAGATAGGCCCGAATAGAACAAGAGCCTGTATGTTCTCTTTGGACGAAAGCACAGATGATGGAATTGATAGAGAAATTCTTGCAGAAACACGGGTGCTAAAAATTCCAAAACATGACACAAAACTTTCTCAAGATCAATGGCTTGAGTATAATGTTAAAAATCTGTTCGATCCAAAAACGGACAGTCATTTAACAAATCTTGTCTTAACGCGCAATATACAACAAATTTCCATTGCGGTCCTTCCCGCTTCATCTCCTGAGATGGCTATTCCTAATATTAAAAAAGAAATTCAAGCACAGGCTGCTGCTCTTGCGGAGATGAAGAATCTTGAGAAAATTTCTGTCACAATTATGTCTAGTTCTAGCGCTTGGTTTGCAGGTGCAATGAGCGCACGATTTTTAGCACGATCTTTAGCTGATTGCACATTTCCTTACTTAGCAGTTACTTTTGGAGAAAATGTCGGCGTCTCCTTTGTGGACCTCTCAGTCGATGGACAAATGAAAGTAACTTCACTTGAGGGATCTTTGAAACGGTTAGAATATAGGAATATAAAAAGATTTCTTTCCCCAGAAGAACTAAAGGAATTTCCTCCCAATCTAGTAACTAAAAAATATTTAACAAGAATTTGTAATGAGCGTGGTTATGGCGGCATCGAAGATCTAATGTATAGAGGTCGATACAAGAATACATTTGAATCGCATGCTACTAATCTGGTCAAAGATATTTGGTTTGAACTATGCAATTCTGTTCGTTCTGAACAGAAACCTACAGTGGTCATTGGAGGTGGGAATAGTCATTATTTAAATTGTTTTAGATTAAAACACTTTTCTTCTCGAGTTGTGCATAATCTGCGTGTTGCGCATGTAGGCTTGGAAGCTGATATTATTTCATTAGCTGGATGTGCTTATCTAGAGGCAGAAGAGTCGCTAAAAACAGAAGAGTCACCAACCCCTTCATCGCCAGTCGCAGCAGCAGCAGGGGCTCCTGTACTATCGCAAGATACTCCAGCTCCGTCAAGAACTCCTTCAAAACAGTTAGAGGGAAGGGCTGCGGTTCATCTAATAGAAAATTGATTTTAAGGGGGTTATGGTGACAAATATTACTTGTAAGCTTTTTTTTTCACTTATTTTTGTCTTTAGTTCTCTTCTTGCTCAGGATGTGGAAATGCAACGTTTCCACATCTGTACTGTAGCTTCAGACTCGACCCCTGGATTACAACGCCTACTAGATAGTTGTGAAAGGTTAGGAATTGAAATTGATGTTTTAGGTCTGGGCAAACCCTACCGCAGCAATATAGAAAAAATACGTTATATCAGAAACTATGTTAAAGAGATGCCGGGGGACGATGTTGTTTTGTTTTTGGATGGTTATGACACCCTTGTCCTCGCCGATAAAGAGGCGATTTTACAAAAATTTTTGGCTTTTAATGTTCCATTTGTTATCTCTACAGAACGGATTTGTTGGCCTCTTGTAGATCTTGCAGACCAATTTCCGATCAGCCCCACTTCATTTCGCTATATTAATAGTGGAGTGATGATTGGGTATGTAAAATCTATAAAACATATTTTTAATGGAATTAATCTTGTAACAAGGATCAGATCTGATCAATCCTTGTTAAGCACTTATTTTTTGAATAATAATAATTTCTTTTGCCTTGATTATTTTTCAGAGCTATCCCTATCTTTATTTGGAATAAATGGAAATGAAATTGAATTTGATTACGAAAATAAATCTGTTCGTTGTTTAGAGACCAACTCTTTTCCATGTATCATCCATGATAATGGACCAACAACAGGAGAAATCTATGATAAGGTCTATGAAATGCTTTTTCCAAATAATTGATAACGCAAGTTTTGGATAAGCGAGAAGTTGAAAACCGCTTATATCGTTCTAAATTTTAATGGATAAGCAGTGTTTAGACTATGAATGCGACGTAGGTCATTATGATGTTCAATTCTAAATTTTTTTTTTTTATGTGCACGTGTTGTGCGCTATCGCTAAAAGCTTATAGCCTGCCAACGCATTATACAGAAACTATTGCGGATCTGGTTGCTAATAACCCCCATCAATTATCCATACGAGAATATTCGCTAATAGCTGAAAACTTACTTCAGAGAGGTCCCTGTAATATGCTGATCTTTGGCGTTGGCCGAGATAGTGCCCTTTGGATGAACCTGAACGAAGGGGGAACGACAATTTTTTTGGAAGACAACTTAGAGTGGCTGAAGTACGCTCAAGATCAATTACCGGATATTCAAGCTTATTTAGTGGAGTATCATTCGAAACGCTCTCAATGGAAAATGTACCTTGAGGCTAGGAATTATAAAAAATTGTATATGAATTTACCTGAAGTAGTGATGAATACTAAATGGGATATCATCTTTGTCGATGGGCCCGCTGGAAATACCGATTCAAAGCCCGGAAGGATGAAAAGTATTTATATGGCCTCGTTATTGGCACACCAAGGCAATCAGACCACAGATGTGTTTGTTCATGATTGCGATAGACAAGTAGAAGCTGTTTATTGCACAACCTTCTTGGGTGATGAAAATCTTCAGATGACCATCGATCGGTTACGTTTCTACAAAATTTTATGAATCTATTTGGGAGCGTATATTTTGAATTGCTCGTGCGATTTCAGGCTGGGCTCCATAGGGAGCCGATTCGTAGCAGTCCTGAGCGTATTTTAAGGCTTTCGGTAGCTGGTCATGATCGAGATAGACCTGAGAGATGATACTTTGTATGCGCCATAAATTTTCCTTGTCAAGAGTTCCATATTTTTCAATATAGGCATTAAGAGGGGCGATGACAATTTCTATTCCATAATCATCGGTTCCTACTTCTTTAGAATAAGTTTCAAATTCAATGAGCGCAACTTGGTAGGGAACGTGTTTTTGGTTGTTGAGATCAGCACTTAATAGTTGCTGACGGGTTGTAAGCCCTTCTTTAGAGTGAATCAGTCCCTGAGTTGCTAATAGATAATAGCGTTCAAGCAGAAAAAAAAGAGACTCGTTTGAACACACTCCCTTTTTTAGAATTTTATTGGCATCTTCTTCTAGTTGCATTTTTTTTGCTTGTTCATATAGCAACTTAAGATCATGTCCTGTAAAATTGGCTGTGTTAAGCGCGCTCATCTTTTGTTTATAGGCACCGTAACTGTTAAGCATTTGTTGAAGGTGTTCGACATACAATTTGCTTCCCCCTGGACGATATCCCGTTGAGCCTATTTGTTTGTTTTGTTGGGGATCTATAAGCAGAACTGTGGGATAGCCGCGGACATCAAATTGTTGTTGGATCTGTTTGTTTTGAGCCTTTAGTTGTGGGTCTTGGGGGGTATATAGAGGGAAATCTAACTTGACAAAGACAAATTTATTGCCGGCGGCCTCGGCGAATTCTGGGGTGCTGAGAACCTCTTCATCCAGCTTGTTACACCAAGAACACCAATCAGACCCGGTGAAGAATAGCAATAACGGTTTTGAAGAAGTTTTAGCTTGCTCAAAAGCAGCTTCATAGTTAGTTTGCCAAGTGATTTCAGAAAAAAGAACGCTGCTTTGAGTCGATAAGAGAAGAATGCAAGAAAAGACAATTGATGTGAACACGTTTAACATAGAAACTCCTTGTAAAGCTTGGATTCTAAAACAGATAAATCAGATGGTAACCAAAGAGAAATTGCTATGCAACATTTTTTTACAGATTTTCCTACGACCTATATTTTACGTCATCGTCGAGAGAATTTAAAAAAATGCAGCTTGCGTGGACTTGAGCAACGGACGGATATTAAGTTTTTTACATATCCCGAAGCTCAACTTCCTGATCTTTCTGGTTATGTGCTACTTGCGCTCGATGCACCTCCTTTGACAAATGCAGATGCCGGTCGAGGTCTTTTTCTCCTCGATGCGACATGGAGGCATGCGGCTAAAATGCTTCAATTTGTGGAACGAGAAGTGGTCATTGAAAAAAGGAGTATTCCACAAGGTTTCCATACTGCCTATCCTCGTCGCCAAGATGACTGTCCTAATCCAGAACAGGGGCTAGCTTCCGTGGAAGCTCTATATATTGCGTATATGATTTTAGGACGTGACACAACTGGCCTCTTAGATTTTTATCATTGGAGAGAACAATTCGTTGCTGGTTTTGGTATTGATTGATGTTTTTCTGAGTCATCGAATAATTCGCATATGATGCGAAACTGACGATTGCGAAGGCAATTAGATCCGGGAGGACATTGCAAATGGTCTTCTGTTCCATTGAATCTTTTGGGTCTGTCTTCGTCAATTGACGCGGGTATATGTGCATATTTAGAAGGCTTATGATTGGTCGTCATTTTGAAAGGATTGCCACCAGGTACTAGATCTCTGTTTTCAGGATCTTTACTTTGAGAAGGCATTCGATTATTCGGAACATCCATATAAAGATTTGGACGGTGGTTCCCATTTTCAATCATACTTAACTCCTATAAGGTTAATTTATTGAATTATAGCAAAAAGAAGCCTACGTACTCTTTACTTCTGACATTTACATATTTAGTTATATCTGTCAAATTAAATTATAAGTTTATATTTTAAATTCATAGTGTTACCTTACCTATGTTGGTGAACTGGACCAAGTCTGCACCCATTTGAGTGCACGGGTTTTAAACGCAAAGACGCAAAGAGAGATTTCTAACCTCAGAGATAAACGAAAACAGGAACCTACCTATCCTGTTTTCGTTTATCTCTGAGGTTAGAAATCTCTCTTTGCGCCTTTGCGTCTTTGCGTTTAAACCTATATAATGTCCTCGAAGTCGCATCAATTAAAGTTTAATCGGGGAAGGGCGGGCAGGGGCACAGGCACGGGATTACAGTTTCAAAAGAGGTCTAATGCCCGGACAAGGAGTCTGTATAATCTTTTGACTGTGAAGCGGGGGAGTTTATTTTCTTTTTTTCATAGAAGAAAATAGTCAGTAAAACCACACTTGTAATACAGATAATCCCACCTACAATAGGAAAGGAAGTAGAATCGTAAAACTCGCTAATGATCGCAATGATTCCAGCGGTAATGAAAAGACGTATGCTCGTGATCAGACTCGCAGTCACCCCTTTGATTTCTGGGAATATCGCCATTCCCTCAGGGAAATAGACGCCGTTAATCCAGGCGATTCCAAACATGTAGAGTAGGACAGCTCCTGTCAAAGCATAAGGATTCATTGGCATCAACAATGAGACGAGAAGAAGAAAAACAGCTCCTAAAGCAGACAGCAGAGTTCCAGCAATTTTTACCTTCAATTCACCAAGAGAGCGAAGACCGTATTTGAGCGTCATGCATCCCGCAATCCAAGCAACTAACACAGCTAATTGAAAAGCAGGCAGCTGTTGTTTGCTCACTCCAAATTCAAGGACGAAAAGAACAGAAATGGTTGATAGGAAAGCTAGATACCCAGCAAAAGCTAAGCTGAGGACGATGGTCACTTGCCAGAAAGGGATACTTAGGAGAACTGTTTTCATGTTATTGAAAATATCGCCAATGGAAAAGGGGATTCTTTTCTCTTTTTTCAGTGGTTCTTCAAAGAAGAATAAACAGATGATAAGACTGATAAATACAGTGAGAGCAATGACAAAAAAGTTAGAACGAAAACCGTAAAATTGGTTGAGGTATCCTCCTAAGAGAGGAGCTCCAGCCATAATAAATGGGATAATTGTGTTCAAATGAGCAAGGGCTTGCACAGCTCTTTCCGGTTTAAAACAATCAAAAATAATTGCAGAACCTAAGGTAAAACAACCGCCACTTCCAATTCCTTGCAGGATTCTTCCCAATAGCATCATATTAAAATCATTGGTGAAGACGGTGATCACGCTCCCTAAAAAAAACATCCCCAAAGCTATGAGTAGAGGGGTTTTTCTTCCAATGGAATCGGAGACTGGACCATAAAAAGATCCTGAAAGACAAATTCCAACGAAATTCCATGTAAGCAAGCTTTGAATTTGCCCTTCAGAAACGGAGAAAAAAGTCATCATATCTGCAAAAGCCGGCAGGTAGATGTCCGTCTCAATGCATGCAGCAACAAAAATAATGGTGATAAACATTAAAGATTTTGTTTCTTTAGACATTAGCGATGCATTCCTTCAATTATTTTAATAAAGTATTTGTGTATGGCTGGATCCGAAGTGAGTTCTGGGTGGAAAGTAGCTCCCAAATGATGCCCTTGTTGCACGAAGACTGGTTCTTCTTCGTAAGAGGCAAGAATTTGTACCTCTGGCCCTACCTTACGGATCCTGGGAGCTCTAATAAAAATCGCTTCGACCTGGCGCGAGTGAGTCTTTGGGAAGTTGACTTCAATTGATGTGTGAAACGATTCCACCTGTCGTCCAAATGCATTTCGCTCTACAGAGAGATCAATGAGATTAAATGGTTTCATTGAATCACCAATGATCTCTTTCGAGATCAAAATAAGTCCGGCACATGTACCAAAGACGGGTTTCTCCAATGCAAACGAATGAAGAGCTTGTGCCAACTTAATGAATGTTATCTGTTTCATTATTGTCGTCGACTCTCCTCCTGGAATAATTACCCCTGCGCAGAGTGCCAACTCTTCAGGCTTGCGCACCTCAATAGCATTGACGCCTAGGGAATTGAGGACTTCTATATGTTTTGTAAATGCGCCTTGTAAAGCTAACACTCCCACAGTCGTCATTACCAGCCTCGTGGAGCTAACAGATCTTCTTTTTTAATTGTCTGAATTTCAATGCCTGGCATCGCATTTAATAATCCTGAAGAGATCTTAGCGAGCATTTCTTGGTCGTTATAGTAAGTAGCGGCCGCAACGATCGCTTTGGCGCGCTGGATAGGGTCTTCCGATTTAAAGATTCCAGATCCAACAAAGACACTTTGTGCTCCTAGCTGCATCATTAGAGCAGCATCGGCCGGTGTTGCTATTCCTCCTGCTGCAAAGTTGGGGACGGGAAGCTTTCCTGTAGTGGCAACGAGTTTTACTAGTTCATACGGGGCTTCGAGGCGCTTTGCTTCGGTCATCAATTCGGCGCTATCCATATTCTTCAATCTTTTGATATCGCGATTGACAGAGCGCATATGCCGCACTGCTTCGACGATATTTCCAGTCCCTGGTTCCCCTTTAGTGCGAATCATTGAAGCTCCTTCTCCAATCCGTCTCAACGCCTCACCTAAATTGCGGCAGCCACAGACAAAAGGAATTTTAAACAGGTGTTTGTCGATGTGGTATTCATCATCCGCGGGAGTGAGGACTTCACTTTCGTCGATGAAATCGACAAAGAGAGCTTCCAAAATTTGGGCTTCAACGAAATGGCCTATGCGGCATTTTGCCATGACGGGAATAGAAACAGCTTTTTGAATCTTCTGAATGAGGCTGGGGTCGGTCATTCTAGCAACTCCACCTTGAGCGCGGATGTCGGAAGGGATTCTTTCTAAGGCCATGACGGCGACAGCACCAGCATCTTCAGCAATTTTGGCTTGATCAGGCGTTGTCACGTCCATGATCACGCCTCCTTTAAGCATCTCTGCTAAGCCAACTTTGACATTGAAAGATCCCTTTTCAGAAATTTGGGGTTTTAATTTATGCATGAAAAGGCCTCCATGTAATTATTACAATTCGTTAAATGGATTTCCTACTTGGGTAAAAAGGGAACCACTTTTGCGTCTTTTAATCTCGGAACGCAATGAAAATAATAAATCTTGATCAAAATCTTTATTCGCAGCCCAACGGAGATATTCGATGGGGACTTCTTTGAAAGGTCTTCCTTTGTGTGGTCCAAAAGGCATGATTTTTAATTGAATGGGGTGAGATAGGACTTCAAAGAGCTTTTCCATCGAGTGGTAGGGCTTTAAAAGGTATTTAAAGACTTCTATGTTGACAATAACATCGCTCATTGCCCTGTGGGCGCCTTCGAGGGGAATATTAAAATGTTTACGCAGCTGTTCTAGCGAGTTGATAGGACTCTCTCCGTATGATCTTGCCATCCGCAGGGTATCTAAATAGCGATTTTCTCTGATACGACAGGGGATACCAGCTCGCTCAGCAGCATTTGCAATCACGTCGATATCGAATTTTATTCCGTGTCCAACAATGATAGAGTTGTCAATCAATTGCAGCACTGTTGGCAAGACAGCGGCGATCGATGGTTTTCCCACGACCATTTCAGGGGTGATGTGGTGGATGGCAATAGAGGCTTCGGGGATGACACACCCAGGATCGATAAGAGATTCGAAAGTCTCGATGATTTCAGAAGTGGTGAATTTGGCGATAGCAACTTCGATGATCCGGTCATTGTTGACGTCGAGTCCCGTTGTTTCGCAGTCGAGACAAACGAATTTTTGTTTGTTAGGTTGAGTCATGATTTACACTTTCATCGTTTAGAGCATCAATGAGGATTTTGATGAGTTCCTTACGTCCAATATTTTTAGTTGTTGAATAGTGAATATGATGCAGGTTGTCGCAATTAAAAGCTGCTAGAATTTTACGGGTATTTGCGTTTTTTTCATTTAATGTGACCTTATCTACTTTGGTGAGAATAAGGATAACAGCTTTGTCGTGTTTTGCCATCCAATCGAGAAATAGACAATCTTCCTCTGTGGGCACCCGTCTAATATCAAAGAGGAAGAGGATAAGTTTTAACCTTGGACGATTGGTCAGATACTCTTCGATCATCGGGCCCCATTTCTTCCGTACCGATAGAGGAACCTTTGCGTAGCCGTATCCTGGAAGATCGACGAATGCAAGGGTGTTGTCGAGAGTGAAAAAATTGATGAGCTGCGTCTTCCCAGGTACCGATGATGTCTTTACCAAATCTTTCTGTTGAAAGAGATGGTTAAGCAGACTCGATTTCCCCACATTAGAACGTCCGACGACAGCTATTTCATCCATCTCTGTTCCCGAAGCGGTGCGCATCGTTGGGTAGTCTTTAGCTTTAGTCGCAGAAGTGATAAAAATAGGGTTCTTAAATTGATATTTCATGCTTAATTGTGATTCCTCGTTTGTTTTCGCCAAGGTAGGAGATTTCAACGGCGATTGCATTTGGAATTTGTAGAGAAGTGATTTTCTCAGCCCATTCAATGCAACATATCCCCCCGGCATCGAACATCTCATCAAAGCCCATGCTTAAAAATTCATCAGCATCGCGAAGTCGGTAGAGATCAAAGTGATAGAAAGAGCTATTGTAAATGTTTAGATAGGTGAAGGTAGGGCTGTTAATCTCTTCACCAGACGTCCCTAAGACCCCCGCGGCCATTCCCTTGATAAAAGTCGTTTTTCCCGCTCCTAAATCCCCATAAAAACAGACCACGCTATTTGGTTTTAGCTGCTGACCAAACTCCATTCCCACGCGACGTGTTTCCTCTGAGGAGTGGGATATTATCATATTCTATTCAAGCCAACGTTCGATAAAAGGGACAAATTCAGGGAATTCCGCAAGAGCTTCAACGAAAGATCCAATCTTATCTTCTGCTAGTTGCTTTTGGATGAAAGCCAAAAATTGTTCCTCAATTTGAAAGCGATTTTGATTTTGCACCTCGAAAAGGGATAGGCTTTTTAGGTAGTTGCTCTTAAAGTCTTGAATGACAGCTTCTTTGCTGTTGAATAGACGTCCGTTGAGAACAGAAGAAAAAACGATTTTGGTGATAGGTTCTTTATGTTTGACTTTGTCTGCGTAGCTTTTGATCACTTCTGGATCTTCTGAGATGTAGAATCTTTTTGCAGGGAGACCACCAATTCGTTCCGTGTTCTCAGGACATTTGGAAAGCCAATCGTAGATCGCATCTTGAGGATTTGGACACGTGTTATCCCCAAACACTTTACCTGTGAATGGACAGATGTAAATTTTTGTCGTCTGGGCGTTGACGCTCTGATTGCCAAAACCAATTTTAATTTCAGCCTCACGCCATAATTTATTTTCTTTTTCGAGCTGACGTATGGCGTCTTGAGCACTTTGGTAGATGATTTTTTCTTTAGGGAACACGACAGGGCTAAGATCGAATTTTAATTGAACAAAATATAGGTAGGTGTGAATGAGCTCAGCGTCGCTGTCTCTCTCTAAAAAGGACATTAATTCTTTTTTTATTTCTTCTGTGATGACAGTTTTTGTCATTAGTACCTCTGTGCATAGCGATTAAATAGCCGATTATAGG
>JABDDS010000060.1 GCA_013287465.1 Chlamydiota bacterium
GTTGAATTAAAACGTGAATCTGCATAGCTTATTAATCGATCCCAATTACAAGGTTGATCTTGATTAAATTTTAAATGTAAAAAAGAATTTACTTTTATTTTTGGATAATCCTCTGGCTCTGAAAAAACATTAAGGGACGTTAAGAGGCCAACGCCACGAGACGTTGTTCTGCAAATAAATTTGCTATTAATAAGCAAAAAGGCTCTCAGTTTTCTTTTTTCTTCTTGAGATAGATGGTTGTATTTACGAGTAATTACATCATTGATAGCTGTTTGGCATGCAGATTTGACCTCGTGGAGTTTTTTATTGAATACCTCTTCCTTCTTTTGATTGCCATTTGTTTTTATGTACTGTCCAAGTAAATCAGTCACATCAAATAAGAGCGGAGGGTCAATAAAATGATCACTCCAATTGTCCCCTTGTTTTGCACGGTGGTTTTCTATTGCTTTATCTAAATCTTCGGACCAACTTTTTACTAGATCTTTTCTAGCTGAAGGGGTATTAATCACAGTAAACGAGAGTGGAAGCAATGAGGCTATTTCTTCTGTGTCCATTAACTCTGTTCTTTGTATTGAAGAATGAGGTAATTCTTTATCAATCTCTGCTTGGACAAGAGATTGATATTCGGAGGATTCTCGGTGATATTCTTTTCCTGACAGATATTCAAAAGCGCCTACCTGGAGGCTGTTGTTCAGCTTATCATCATAGAGTTCATTGGCAAAAGCTCTTCCTACAGTTGCTGATTTTGCCAGATAATTTAAGATTAAAAATTCGATTTGTTTTTTTAGTTTAGGGTTAGAAGTTCTCTTATGCACATCCATTAGAAGCGCTGTATTTAAATGCCACTCAGAATACTGTTTTTCTATGGGAGACCCTTGATCAGAGCGAACCACCAATGTACTCTCTGGATCGCGTACTCTGCCAGTCTGAAGTAATTCTAAAAATTTCGGATAGTATGTCACGTTCGATAACTTGCCTACAAGTTCCTGGCTTTTTTTATAAATATGCATCATTTGAGGAGAAATTGTAGCTTCTTGTCCTTGCGCTCGAATTTCGCCTAACATTTTTTCGAACGATTTATGTATTTCGATATGTCTTTGACACCATGTGGGTATTTCTTTTTTTCTTTTGGCATTCCAGGTGGAAAACACATTCCAGGTGGAAAACCTCTCCATTTTGCTCAATTTTTTTTTCAACATCTGACGCACTAGCACTTAGCTGATTTGTTAATAAAGATACATCTGGTATCATAACTAACCTGTATTTAATATAAAAAATAAAATAAACAAACAATCTAATTCTTATTATACAATAATAACATTTATTTTTGTTTTTTAAAAAACAGCGATACTAATAATTGAATAAAAAACTTGTCTTGTTAAAAAAATAGATATATGTTAAGATCACTTGAGTGTGTTAAATTAATTTAAATAAAAGGGTGTTTTTTTATGCAGTTGGTTAGGAGTCTTTTCTTTGGAAACACTCAACATAATTCTTTGGATCAAATGCCCTCTACCTCTTTATCAGCGGCAGTTTCTGGCACCCCCGACCAGCAACTTCTGGTTTCTCAAGCTACTCGTAAACTTTTCCCCGATAGTGCGTTAGCAACAGTTCCTCAGAGAAAAATCTTAGGTGCTGCCCAAGGAAATGCCTGCTCTCACCAGTTAAATCAAGAATATCCTCTTTTATTGACTCCCACCTTGCGTTCTTCTCTGTCTAAAGTGCCTCAAGATAAAAGGGAGTGGTATATTAATTTATTTTTGATGATGGATGTTTATAAACGAACACAAGATCCTAAGTTGCAACATCTGATTAGTTTTTTGGTTTTAAACTATTTGGCTAAAGCAGCTCCGATTGTCATCGATAGCAGAGATTTTGAGCCCGTAGATGAGTTAATAGCCATGTTTCAAAGATCTGAGTCAAGATCAGAAATGATCCCATATAACAGAGAAGGGGCGGCATTTGACTTTTATTTTCGAGAAGAAGTAGTTAAAAAGCTTGTGAATTCGGCTGGTAAACAGTTTTTTATTACGGATACGGAATTGCTTGCCCCATTTTTTCCTCTGTGTTTCTCCGTTGCTAAAGGAAAGGCTCAGGACTGGGAAAAGTTTATTATTTCTATCATTTTAGAACATGTGAAAAGACACTCCGAAAACCCATTTGAAACATACCTCCCTTCGTTGATTTTGTTCAATTTGAATTCATTATTGGCTGATTATCTATTTGTTTCGGAGGATGGAGGTAACGATAAATTGTTTGAAGAAAAAATTAGACAGTTTGAGCAACTTCTTTATGGTGTTATTGAGCGTGCTGTTGTTACCATCTCAAATTCAAAACAGTTTGCAAATTCTGAAGATCAAGAGTCTTTTCAAGCTGGTTTAAGAAATTTCATTCTTGAGCATGTTATTTGCGTGTGCTGTGGCGAGGTAAAAGGAATAGGGATATTACATATTCTTCCTGTTTTTGTGAATCAAAAATTTTATTTCTTTGACAAAAAATTAGATTCACGAATATCTAGAAAATTTGAACGCGCTTGGACAGAAATAGATAGCTTTCTTAATGGTACAGGGATGAGGCTTGGAAGTGTTTCTGGAAGGGAAAAAATTCCCAATTTTTTCTCTTTAGAAGCACTACTGGATAAAATGGAAATTTCTATATCGAAAATGTTTCCACTAAAACCAAAATTTCCCATTTTTGAAAAAAAATCTGACTTTGTCTGTGGACCCATTTTTAGAACAGTAGCAGAAGTGTTTATGCGGGACCAAGGACATTCTTATGTCACAACTCTTGGAAAGTCGACAACAGACCTTCTACTTGGATTATTTGTTGAAATTGACGAAGCGAAGTGGAAAGAGTTAAATTCGAATGCAGAATATCGGCAATTAATTCAGATGACTTTGTACAAGATAGAATGTCAGCTGGCCTATGCAGAAACACAAGTTGGCAATTTTAATGCTTTTACAAATATTATCGAATGCATTCATTATGAAATGGCGGCATTACTTGCGATTTTTTCTCCATTTACTCCTCAAGACTTTCCCTTTATTTGCCAACAACATTTGACAATCATTCCCGAATCATTGAAAGGATTTGTGCAAGCCGGATTAACTAAATCAGGAATGAATACCTTTGCTGGAATTTCTGTATTAGCAGGCGTAGATTCTATAAAAGCTATCCATAAAAAATCTCATTTTGAACTTTTTAAATTTGTCGGAGCTGAGCGTGATTTTGAAAAGGTCCTTGCAGATCCGACGATTGAAAAAGTAGATTTGTTATTCACTGAATTTCACCATAACATTAGCCTTTATTCTGATCATACTACATACTCCACCGTTGATGTTATCCGTGATATCGAACGATTATTAGCAGCAAAACCGTTAATAAAGCACCTTACAGTTGGCATAGATGGTACGATCGACTATATCAACTCGTTAAAAATCGAAGCCCTTTTTAAACATTTTGAACCTTTAATCCTTGCAGGTAAGTTGAATTTTATCGTATGTTGCAGCGGTCAGAAAACTCATATGTTCGGCATGGATGATTATTATGCCTCTCCTTGTTATATGGTAAATAATGGAGGACCTCAATGGGACGCGTATCAGAAACTTTTTTCAAGCAAAGCGCTAGCGACAGACCTGTTAAGCACTCAGTGGTTTTGTTTGGTACATAAATATGCTCTAAAAAGTCTTGACGAATATAAAAGTTCTATCTTTAAAAACACTAAGAAAATACTAGCAAATGTCCCTTTAAGTCTAAAGCCAAGCCATGGTTCAGATATCGTAGTCTGTGAACTCCCTGAGGATTCAGAGTCTTGCTTAATCGACATTAAATGTTTTGGAAAAAAAACTGGAACGACGCAAAGTAAAATAGAGAGTTTACTTTTCGAAACCCTTGTTCCTAAGGGGATTCGAGTTCATCGTAGAGCTGGTTACGGGTATTTTAACGCCAATATAAATTCATATTCATTTGGATTGGATACTAAATATCTTTCTACGATAAGAATAAATCCAGGTATTAATGAAGAGGAGAACGGTGCAATTATCGAATTTTTAAAAAAAATTGCGCTGATTTAAGATAAGGTGTCATTCTTTTGTTAACCCAACTACTTTATTGAGAAATGCGATTATTGTAGCATTTTCGTGGGGGTCTAATCCAGGGTTGATTCTGAAATTTCGTGGTTGTCCATCGTCAAAGGCCGCACCGATAATGTTATAATTAGGATGGTAAAATCCGAAGCTATTTCGTGAATAGATCATTGACCCTTTGTTCAAAAACTCTTCTAGCAGTAGCTCTTCAATTTTAGATCTAGCGTAGCCAAGTTTTTTTCCTAGAACTTTTATGTCAATAAACGGTGCGTCCATAGCACGATCACAAGTGCTTACTCGTATTTCTTGTCTATCAACGCCAGGGAGCAATTCTGCGGGGACTTGATCTAATATTGCTCGCGTGTTTTTAAAAATTTGTGCTCGGTACAGATCCATTGATCGTGAAGCATATTTATTTGCCAGGCAGAACCATTGCAAGCTTAGGGGGTCTGTTTTATGCGCTGGGCTTGTCATTAGCCTGTTGAAGGCATTCCACTTAGCATCTCCATTATTGACAATATAGAATGGAGCTGCATAGTAGTTGTCCATCCCTAGCATATCAAATTTTTGACCGCTTCGAAGAAAGACAAAATTAAGTTTTCCTGAATTAATAAGTCCTTCATAGTGTTCGAGTAGGGCTTTTGCTTTTAGGGAATGAAAAAAATCAATCGTGCAATCGACCCCGACAGAGAGTTCTTGGGTCTCTGGCTTTGCTTCTAAGAGACGATCAATTTCTCCAATCATATCTCCGAGAGTGTAGTGAGAGTGGTTTAGGTGAATATCAATATTATGATTAAATTCTCCTACAAATAGATCAACCGCTTTTATTTCGGGATTGGCAATAACCTGATCTGTCGATAAATTTTCACCAATCAGAATCATCGACTCGTAATAAGATCCACTCATGTAGGCACGCGTCGCTTGAGGGTTCATTTCCTTTACAGCAGCATTGATTCCTGCCATAGTGTTCATCGCTGATTTTGTTAATCCAACTTTTAGGTGTCTTCTCAATCCTTCTGGAACGACTGTAGACAATTGTTGTTTGTAAATTTCTTCGAAATCGCTCTCTTTGAAAGGGGTCGTGATGGCAAGTAAAGTGGCAAGTTCGCAGTGCACAAGTTCTAATGCCTGAGCAAATTCTGTGAAGGGGGGCTCATCCCCAAGACATCGACTTTTCGCTTTTGCTAAATGTTGCATTGCTCGGAATAAACTTGTTTGAAGGAGCATTCGAGTATCTGGATTTGCATTAATGGCCGCCCATTTTTCTTCTCCAATTTCATTCAAGAGCAGCCCTTCAAATAAGTCTACCGTTGCTTTCCCGAAAATAGCGATATGGGGTTGTTCAGCTTCTAATTTGGGTTCAGACATCATTGCCTTAAAGTCTTTAAATAGGACGCTGTTAATAATCGATTCTTTATTTGGGTAGATAATTGGATTTGCACCGGGGACAGCATACTCTGTGACTTGTCTTAAATGCACCGAATCGTTTTCAAGGAGCTGTTCCAAATTTAAAAAATTTAAAAATTTCATTCTGACATTGACTCCACCAACCCGTGTTCCAGTATGATTAATGAAACCAGTTGTGTGCGCTTGGAAATTCTCAACTCCCTCAGCCAATATTCGTTCTACATTGCGCTCATGTTCTTTTTCCTTAAAAGATATTCCCAAAAAAGAGTTTAGATTGAATTCAGGAAAATCTTCGGGAGTAAGAAAACTAATTTGTGTTAAGAGTCCAATCTCATTTAATGTTGTTCTACAGACGAAATTGGTGTTAACAAGTAAAAAAGCCCTTAATTTGTTTTGTTCATCAATGGGAAGATGGCTGTATTTAAGACGGATGATATCGTCTACAGCTAATTTACATGCATTCTTTATTTTTGCTACTTCGTCATTAAATAAACGCTCTTTCTCCTGGTCTCCACCGGTTTTTATATACTGCGCGAGCAGATCGGTAACATCAAACAACAGTGGAGGATTAATAAAAGATTCACTCCATTGTTCTCCATGTTTTGCACGATGGCTTTCTAAAGCCTTATCTAAGCCCGTGGACCAACTCTTCACTAGATTTCCTCTATCTTGAGGTGTTTCAATTACAGTAAAGGTAAGTGGAAGTAATGAGGCAATTTCTTCGGAATCTATTAATGATGTTTGCATTAAGTAATTTTTTGGTAATTGTTTCAAAATTTCATTTTTGATAAGAGATTCATAAACAGAAGATTCCCTGTGATATTCTTGTTGTATTAAGTCGTCAAAAGCACCTACCTGAGACAGTAGAACAGCTCTGTTATCTTCAACTCCAATACTTGCTGCCTTCGCTAGGTAATTTAAGATTAAAAATTCAATCTGTTTCTTTAAGGCTTGATTTGAAGTTCTTTTGTGAACATCCATCAAAAGAGCTGTATTTAAATGCCATTGAAAATGGTGTGGTTGAATGCGCTCTTCTTGGTTAGGGCGTACCATTAAGGGGCTTTGAGGATCACGCGTCTTGCCTGCTTGGATTAACTCTAAAAATTTTGGATAATAAGTTACACCAGACAATTTCCCTAAAAGCTCTTGGCTTTTTTTATAAACATGCATCATTTCAGGAGAGATTGACACCTCTTGTCCTTGAGCTCGAATTTCACCTAACATTTTTTCGAATGATTTGTGGATTTCAATGTGTTTTTGACACCATGCAGGTATTTCTTTTTTTCTTTTGGCGTTCCAGGTGCAAAATCTTTCTGTTCTGCTGGACAATTTTTTTTCAACATCTGACGCACTAGCACTTAGCTGATTTGTTAATAAAGATACATCTGGTATCATAACTAACCTGTATTTAATTTATAAAAAATAAAATAACAAATAGCAACGTTATACTAACTATTATAGCATAATTAATGTTTATTCGTTTTTTTTAATCGAAAAACTTAAAAAGGTTTAACCTGAAATAATACTCCTTTGTTCTGGGAGAGCCGAAGGCTTTGCGCCTTTGGGGCTTTGCGTCTTTGCGTTTCCGTGCTTATGCTTAGCAGTATAGTTTTTTATCACAGCTGCAAAGTAGCTGTACGTCTAATCTAAAGACTCATGAGTAATAGGATGGAGGCAAAGGCAGAGAGGCACGGGATTACAGTTTCGAAAGAAGTCTATTGTTTTTGAATCATGCCAAATTTTAGAAACACAGAGGCACAGAGAACACAGATTGGATAACCGGCACTGAGGTCAGGCTTGATATTCTGATATTTTGGTGTTCGT
Source organism: Chlamydiota bacterium (assembly GCA_013287465.1). Lineage (GTDB taxonomy): Bacteria > Chlamydiota > Chlamydiia > Chlamydiales > Parachlamydiaceae > JABDDS01. The sequence goes on from JABDDS010000060.1 coordinate 7,317, forward strand.
TGCCCAGTCTATAACGATGGACACCAAAATACCAGAATACCACCAAGCCTGACCCCTATGCCCCCCAGAATATCAGAATACCAAGCCAGACCCCAATGCGGTTGCTTATCCAAAACTGGCGTTAAATTAAATGACCAAGTAGCCGATACTTTCTTTATCTAGCGTGATTTCCACGGTACTATGTGCAGGGATTTTACCTTCTAAAATCCCTTTGGAAAGCATATTAATGATGTCCTGCTGGATCAATCGTTTGAGTGGACGAGCACCAAAGAAGGGGTCATACCCTTCTGTTGCGAGGTGGGCAAGGACTTTTTTATCCCATTTTAAATCGACTTGACGTTCTTTTAAACGTTTGGCTAGGTTGTGGAGTTGAATGAGTACGATTTTTTCCATGTCCTCTTTACGTAGGGGAAGGAAAGGGAGAATCTCATCTAAACGGTTGATAAATTCTGGTCTGAAATGCTGTTTCAGAATGGGATCTAAGATTGCTAAAAGAGTCTCTTTAGAAATTGTTTCACGAGAATGCTCCATCTTGGCAAGAAGTTGTTCTGATCCTAGGTTGGAAGTCATAATAAAAAGGGCGTTTTTGCAATTGACAACTCTTCCTTTACTGTCAGTGATTCTTCCATCATCGAAAATTTGCAATAGGATATTAAAGACGTCATGATGGGCTTTTTCTACTTCATCAAACAAAACAACAGCATAAGGATGGCGTCTTAAAGCCTCTGTGAGTTGTCCTCCTTCCTCATACCCGACATATCCAGGAGGAGAACCAATGAGTTTCGATGTGCTATGTTTCTCCATATACTCTGACATATCAAAACGGATGAGGGCTTCCTCTTGATTGAAAAGCTGCTCCGCAAGGGCCTTAGCCAGCTCTGTCTTACCAACGCCTGTGGGTCCCATAAACAAAAAAGCTCCCATAGGGCGTCCTGGATCAGCCAAACCAGAGCGGGAGCGACGGATTGCATCGCAGATAGCATGGATAGATAGATCTTGTCCAACAACCCTTTTTTCTAGTTCACTCTCGAGACGCAGAAGGCGCTGAGCATCTCCTTCGAGCATTTTATTTACTGGGATACCTGTCCATTTGGAAACAATATGAGCGATGAGGTTTTCATCGACTTCTTCCTGCAAAAGTCGGTTGGGTTTATCGTCGAGTTGTTTCTGGATCTCTTCGATCTCCTTTTGTAGTTCAGGAATTTTTTTATAGCGATATTCCGCCACTTTGTTGTAGTCGGCTTTGCGTTCCAACTCTTCCTCGTGGAAACGCCATTGTTCGAGGGTGTTTTTCTTCTCTTTCAGGTTTTCTATGAGCTTTTTTTCTTGGTCCCACTGTTGATTTAAGACCGACAACTCTTCTTTGAGCTGGGCGATACGTCCTTCGACTCTATTTTTCTCTGCAATTGCCGTTGGGCTGTTTTCTCGGCGTAGCGCTTCGCTTTCTACGATAAGGCTTGTGAGTTCACGTTCTTTGGTGTCGATGGAAAGAGGACGGCTTCCCAATTGCATCCGGATGAGGCTGGCGGCCTCATCGATGAGATCGATCGCTTTGTCTGGAAGTTGACGATCGGAAATGTAACGGTGAGATAGAAACACTGCGGAGTGGATGGCTGATTCTGTGATATGGACCCCATGGAAGATTTCATAGCGCTCTCTTAGGCCTCGCAAGATCGCGATCGCATCTTCAAGGCTTGGTTCTTCGACCAGTACCAACTGGAAACGGCGTTCAAGAGCAGCATCTTTTTCGATATATTTCTGATATTCTTTTAATGTTGTTGCGCCGATGCAGTGGAGTGTTCCGCGTGCTAGTGCAGGCTTGAGTAGATTGGCGGCATCCATTGCACCTTCGGTAGCTCCCGCTCCAATTAGCGTATGGACCTCATCAATAAATAAGATAATTTTGCCTTCGCTTTTATCAATATCGGTTAAGATCCCTTTTAAACGCTCCTCAAACTCACCTCTGTATTTGGTCCCGGCAACCAAACTGCCCATATCGAGAGAGACGAGCTCCTTGTTGCGGAGAGAGTCGGGCACATCCCCTTGGACAATGCGTTGGGCGAGCCCTTCGGCAATCGCTGTTTTTCCAACTCCTGGTTCTCCAATAAGCAGGGGGTTGTTTTTGGTCCGTCGACTCAGCACCTGCATGGTACGGCGAATCTCTTCGTCACGGCCGATCACTGGGTCTAATTTGCCTTCACGGGCGAGTGAAGTGAGGTTTTTACAAAATTTCTCAAGTGTTTGTAATCCTGATTCTGCGCTTGGTGAATCCATGTGACGTCCTCCTCTGATCTGTTGAATAGTCTCTTCGAGTTGTTTATAGGTGATTTGTGTGTTGTCTCTCCATTTGGCAAATGGCTCCCCACCATTTTTCCAGTAGGAAAGGAGAAAGTGATCGCTGCTGAGGTAAGTATCTTTCCATTTTTGTGCAATATTTTGGGCGTCTGCGATGCGGTTTTGCAGGTTACGGGACGGAGTTGGGGCCTGGGTAGCTCCGCTGAAGGTGGGCAGCCGACTCAGCTCTTGCTGTACGGCTTGAAGGAGGGTGGAGGGAGTGGTATTCAGATTTGCGAGAATGGAATTGAAATACCCTTCTGGTTCCTTTAGAAAAGCTTCCAAGAGGTGATTGTCGGTAACCTCTGTGTTTTGTCGTTGCTGAGCATTGCTAAAAGCTAATTGAATCGCAGCTGTCACGCTATCTGTAAAATTTTGATCCATATGAAACCTCATTCACGCATCGTTTCACTCGATCCACCCTCTACCTGCGTCTCTGCGCCCTGCGGTTCAACTTTTTTCTGGGGATTTAGATCAAAAGAGTGGTCTAACGACCTCATATCGACTCCAGGAAAGTTTTCTGGGTTATGCACTCTGTCGACATTAAACACTGGATGTCCCAATGGATCTTGTATCTGCTTTTTTGAGTATTGAAGCATTTGTACGATTAGATCTTCGAATGAAGGATCTTTTCCATATTCCTCTTTTCGTTGCGCTAGAAAAGAAGTGAGCAATGGTTCTTCTTGTAAAGGACCGGTGATGAATTGTTCGCGTTCCGGATGTGTAAGAGCGATAAAGCTTTTTGTCCATAAATCTTTGGGCATGGGTCCAATGGTTTTTCTAATACGTTCGCATAGATTTACATTTGTGGCCAAATCGCTAAGAGATTTATCATATGGTGTGTAAGTAATGACCGTTTGGATGTGAAAATTTTCAAGAGAACTGTCATCGATTACCTTACTGTCATCGATTATCTTGCTGGCATCGATTGTCTTGCAGTACATCTGTCCTAAAACAGTGCCGACTCCCCACGTGTCGATCCCTGGTCCTACATGTTCATGATAGGCTTTATTCACATGCTTAAACATATGCTCAGGAATAGCTTGTGTATCTAAAATTGTCAATGCAGCGGCTTCAGGAGATCGGTTCCACATATTGGTTAACAATTTTGTAGCATTTAAAGGCTTCAATCTTGCGTGGGTGTACGTACCATGTTCAGTGTCACTTAATACATGAGCACAGCCAAAATCCAATACTTTTATATGTGGTTCAAGCTTATTTGCGTTATTTGGATTTGGGCGTAAATTCATTCCGATGTTCTTAGGGTTGATGTCGAAATGGATTAAGCCATTTCGTTTGAAAAACTCCAATGCGTTGCATAGTTGATAACCAACGGACTTTGTATCTCTTAGTGGGTGAACGGCCGTAGATTGAAAATGCTCAAATAGAGTGGTTTGACACAATTCATAAGTGGATAAGCGGCCTCTTGAACCATCGATATCCGTGAGATCCAACCCCTCATAGCATGTTGTCACTAAAGATTCTGCCGTTTTACCGATTCTTCGTATCTGCTCTAATAGGTCTTGCTCTTTTCTATTGAGATAGATAACAAATGATTCTTCACAGACGTTAGAGAGTTTAACAAGTTCAGCATTGTCTTCTGGATCAGGATATTGGAATTTAACCGCATAAGAAACTCCATCTCTAGAGGCTTCTACGACCTTGGAAAAAGCTCCTTGGCCGAGGTCTTTAATGAACGTATATTCCTTTGCTGTTTGATAACGTAGTTGATACCTACGATAAATTTCAGGGGAGTGCTCTGCTTCTATTCTTACATTAAGATCGAAGGGAACTAATTTATTTCCTTTTTGTTGCATATCTACTTTTATGAAATCATCGGGAGGATTAGGAGGGCGATATGAAATTCCAGAATATAAAAATCTAGTTGGTTTTCCGTTGGGGTCTTTTGCAGCCATTACACATTGTTCAATGCGATAATCTCCAAAATAACCATGAAATTGAGATGGTCCTGCTGCAGCCATTTTAATTCCTCAAAGTTTAAGTTTTTGTCTATAATTGACAGCTTTTGAGCCATGTTTGCCGTAACCTAATTCTACATGAAACCTCATTTAAGTAAGAGAGAGATATCTTCCGCTTTGCTATTTCCTGTGATGTTGAGAGTTTTTACTTTCGTTGCATTTAAATCGAACTGGCACATGACCAACCTCAGAAACTTTATCAATCTCACTCCTTTTAATGCCTCCCCACTGAAATTAAACGGAATCACACTCGAACCCTTCGGACAGGGATCTGGAATGGTCGGAATCCCCGGTGATTTCACTCCCCCATCCCGCTTTGTCCGTGCGGCCATTTTCTCAACGACAGCAATCCCCTCTGAAAATGGAGAACAGGCAATATTCCAACTCTTCCACCTTCTAAATCAATTCGATATTCCCGTAGGAGTGGC
>JABDDS010000061.1 GCA_013287465.1 Chlamydiota bacterium
TACCTCCAGTGGATTTTTGAGCCTCTTGAGCTCTTCTTCGCGGAGAATCACATGAAAATTTTCTGCAACCCGGAGTGTGTTGTTGAGCAACTTTCTTAATATATGATGGATAAGCGTTAAGCAATTGGTTTGGTGATATTTTAGTTTCTTTCACTCTGTCTTCAGCAGCTACTACGCATTTATCCTTGGGGAAGTTGTCCGCTTCAAAATTTGATATGGACCATAGAGTGTGTGCTAATTCTTCTACTCTTTGTTGATCAATATCTATTTGCTGAGGGGATTGGGCATTACCCGATGCCTCAGGCGGAAGTTCATTTTTTTCTTGCGGAATCATATTTGCAGTGGGCTTTGAAGCAACAGGACCTGTCATAATCATATCCTTTTTTATTTTGTGTGACGGATAAGCCGAGAGTATGTTATATACTATCCATGTATATATACACAACTTGAAATAATTGCTACATAAGGAAATTCACTATGGTTGCGTTTGCCCCCTTGCCAGTTCGTCCTGTTGATGAGAGTTGGAATGAAATTCCGTTATCGACTTCCGGTAAGGCTGGGCGTCTATTAAATCGTGTTGTCACTTGGTTTCCAGCAAGCTTAGTGATGACCGGTTTAGCCGCTGCTACTATATATCAAGCTGGATTGGCAATGGATGGCTTCTCAGACTTTATTATCGGATTATCTTTAGTTGTTATTGTCATCACAACAGCCACTACAGTGCGCGGAGGGTTTGTGGCTTATAAAATTGATGCGTTTAATCAAGTAATAGAAGAGGGACGTTCTGTTTTGCGAGAAACCTTGCCACTTAGGAGAGGGTTGATGGGAAGTCCTGTCTTGACAATCAATCAATTAAAAGAGGATTGTTTGAAAAATAAAAAAAACGAGATCTCTTTTACCGGAGAATTGACATCATTATTTAATGAAAAGTGTTTGGTGGAGAACTTGTTTCAATCTTGGAACCATGTAAAACCAACAGATGTGCTAAAGGATCCGATTGATCGACTACAGCGTGTGATCGATCCAGTGAGAGTTTTTTCTAGAAGCCCCGGATCATATATTGAGCTAGCCATTTGGCTACTAATACCTGTAGCAGGCTTCGCTGCTGGTGGGATAGGGCTGGATAGCGGAAGTCCTCACTGTCCCTCGTCTGATAATTGTAAAGTCCTAGAGACTCTTGGTTGGGTAAATGTTGCCATGAGTGTTTGGGCATGCATTATTCAAACCCCGCGTTGGGTGCGTATGGTTTCAGATGTAAAGGCACAATGTGACGAAATGGTATTACCCATGGAAGCAACCCTCAACTATTTTCGTCGTTTTGATATTAACCATCATCTTGGAGAGAGTGATTCTGAAGTTGGCGAAGTGAAAATAGATGTTTTAGATCTTTTGTTAGGGTAATAGAGAGTTGGTCGGAATCATTTGTGGAAGAAAATTCTTAATCGTACAGGGATTTTGTCGATGATATACGATTCAATTCGACTTCGATGTTTTTGATACAGCAGTCCGGAATAGATGATTAGAAGACCCACAGCACTCAGGGCAAATGGGAACCCAATTGAATTTTTAAACAGATCGTAGGCTAGGTGTCCTAGGTAAGATGAGAACCCGATCACTCCGAACACAAGTAAAATTTTTCTCTTTACTACTATAGAAGCAATCATTAAAAACAAATTGAGGATCAGGTAGATAAATAGGATGATTTCGCTGTTGCTCTCCCATGACAAAGATGATAAAGCCCCCCAAAACACTAAAGTCCCAAACAGGTAGCCCCAGAAGGCATAGTTTTTTTTGCTCTTTTGGTCAATGAAACAGCTCACGCTAAGTAAGATAATGCCAAAAAACAGAGAAATCCAGTTTTTTTGGTCCCATGTGATATCGTTTCCCACGAGCAAAGGAATGACATCCATTGTAAAAAACCAGCTAGAAACGAAAATAGGCAGTGTAAGGAAGGGAAAGCGGACAAAATGTAATGCGAGCATTCCAGTAAAGATTGTGGCCAGTTCCATCCATATCCAGCTGGAGCTGATCTGGTAGTAGAAGTTTGTGTAATGATCGGGAGTTTTCTCTGGAAACAAATGTAAGTAGCTTTGCAGGCTGTAAACGATTAGGGGAGTCATGCAAACAGCCATCGTGATAAAAAGTCCGCCAGGGACCCTTAAATCGCCTCTATTTTTAGATTTATTCCACAGCAGTGATCCGCAGAACGTGAAGATCAGGCTATAAACCATCGCAATTGCAAGCATTCCTAAATCACCAAATGTTTCCCATCCTAATGTCATTAACCAGGTCATGGATGCAATCACAACGAGACTTCCAGCATAAAAAAGCAATTTAGAAAGCGGAGTGCTTGAAAGAGGCGACTGAACCGCTTGAAGAGCATTCCAGCACGCTTCAGCCCGTTCAGGATCGATTCCAGCCCCCGTCGCCGCCTTTAGGAAATTATCTTTAGAAATATCCATCACCCACCTCAGAACAAATGTTTACTTCTCGTTATACTTGATAATGTACAATTTTTGCCATTGCTTTTGGAGGAACAATAGAATTAAGATGTAGGTTGATTTGTATTATATGCTACGCGAAGCGTTTGGAGTGCGAAAGTCCTCTTTCGCTTTGTTGCTTAAGGCAGAGCGGAAGAGGACTTTCGCGCTCCAAACGCTTCGCTTATTAAGAAGAAAGCGACATAAGATCAGGGCCGGAAAACCCACCTGTAAACTCTCAGAAACTTATGGCAAAAAGGGCCTTGTTCACATTTTCGGTCATCTCTCTGTGTTCTCTGTGCCTCTGTGTTTTGAAAGTTAGAAACACAGAGGCACGGAGAACACAGAAGGGCAAATTAAATGATCAAATGGCCGGTAGTTTCCTTATACAGGTGAACAAGGCCGCAAAAAGGACCAAATATCGTCCTTTTTGCCATTGATTTTTAATAATTTATGACCTTTTGTTAGCAAAAGGAATAGAAGGAAAAGCACTCTGAGGAAACACTTGTCCAGTTGCTGCTTGAACTCGATTCATGTGATCCTGTTTTGCCTCTTCTGTTTTTGCCGTCGTTGGAAACGAAGGCTGAACACCCCTTCTCTGAGCACCTTTGGCTATCAATCCATAACCAATTTTTTCCATCCCGGTCAACCAGTCTCCAAGTTGAGATTGAGTTGCTGGTTTATCTCCTAAAGCTGATGCCATTGTTTGAATACTCCTATGATTTTGGTTGTGCTTGCTGTGCTCTTCTTAATTTCTCATTGAGAGCGGCTGCCAATAATGGATTCGAACGCGCTATGTTTTGAATAGCTGCGTCACTTTGTTGTTTTGCTACTATTTTTTCTTTTCTTACGGCCCTTAATTCCTCTTGAACACTGTTAAAAAGGTCACAAGCGCTTTGAAGCTGCTGATCACTCATTCCGCCGCCTGATGGAATACTTCCGAATGACATATTTTCCTCTCATTTTTTATTAAATTTATAAAATAACTACGTTTTCAACATAATATTGAACTAGGGCTCATTCTAACATAGTATTACAATTATTTCAAGACGTTCTTTTCATGTTTGTTTTTTTATGTAAATTGAATATATTTTAACCATATGATTTTTAATTGTTTGCGTTAATTTGTTTGTTCTTTACTTTACGAATTAAATAAAAAAGTATTATTAAAATAATTTTTTTAATATAATTAAATACAGGAAGTTATATTTTTGTTTAATTATTGAAAGGATGTAAATATGCTCCATAATGTAGATAACTCGCAAAATGTGCCTCAACAGCAAGTAATGCCACCAGTCGTACAATCTCAAGGTGATGATATTCTAGGTCTTGGAGAGAGATTAATGGCTGATTATGATGTATCGTTTAACCAGCCGGAAGAGAGTAACTTAGAATCTCATGTTGTTTCGTCAGAAAGCCATTTAATTTCTCAAAAAGAGTTAGATTCGAATGTACTCGCCGTTGGGAATTTGACTGAATTGAGTGACGAAGAGCTAGAAAGATTAATTCAACTGGAAATTGAAAAAGAAATGCAGGCAGGGGGTGAAAATTCAGAGGTTTTGGAAATGGATGTTGGTGTCAGTTTAAAAGAAGCAGATCCGCCGGGTTTACCAGAGGATAGTGAATCTCAAGAAAGGGGCCAAATACAAAATGGAATTTTAGGGTTAATGCAAAATGTGCAGGGTATAAATGATTTTCTTGAGGTGCAACAAGCTGAAAATAAGCTGGAGTCACTTAGCGATAAACTCAAAGAAGTTTTTTCTCAACATCCAACGAGAGTATTGATAGTATATGCTAACGGTAGGTCTATTTCGGGTCTTAAGGCTTCCGAAAAAGATTTTAATAATGCTGTTGGTTATTTTTATGACGATGATAAAGGAAACTCTCATGCATGCTTAAATCCAGGAGTTGATTCAAGTAAAATTTATCGACCAGATGGAAGTCCTGTTAAATTTACATCTGTGATTAGGTTGAGTGCCGCTGATATGCAGACCTTAAGGAAAACAGTTTTGAAAGCTGTTCAGGAATATAGGGCTGCTGAGCAGGAAAAAGCAAAAGAAAAAACAATAACAGATATTTTGGCAGACGGTAAAATCTATCATCCACTGAGAGAATTGGCTGCGGTAGCGTCGCGTGACGATGCTCCTAGTGCCGGCCTAGTGAAAGATATCGTTGATATCGTTCTTTGTAGCCTTCTTTCTGGAAGACGGAGTGAAAGAGAACGTGTAGCGGAACGAAGAGAAGAGATTCGTGAAGAACAGAAAATAGAGACTAGAAGAGCTGACTTAAAAAAACAAATCGAAAAAGATTCTGTTAAGACGGATTCATTACGACAAGAGGTACGTGCCTTTGTAATTAAAATGAAGAGTTTGGCTGAAAGTGATGTACGAAAATTCACTGAAATCCTCGAGTATGTGAAAGGGGATCATAGAATCTCTCCTGAATTTCGAGCTGCAGCTCGCGTTGTAGAGCAGTTGCAAGCAGCGTAATCTACCTAACACAATCTTTGGATAGCAGAAGATTGAAAGCTTTCTTAGTAGTGTTTTGGCCGCGAACGCGGCCGGAGCATGTAGCCATGGGCGTGAGGACAGATCAAATTAATTACATGAGCCGCGGATGCGGCGACAGACTTAATGTAAAATGTTGATTCAAAAGATGTTATTGATTTTCCTGTCGCCGTATTCACGGCTTTTTATTTGATTTCGTTTTTCCATGGGCTCACGCCCATGGCTACATGCTTCTGCCGCGTTCGCGGCTTTGGTGCTGCTATTCATTAAAATTCAGAATAATAAAAACGTTTTTAATTTCTTATGGTTCAGGAGGTTTATTGCTGTCTATTTTTTTGTCTTGGACAATCTTTAGAGCTTCTTCATAGGATTCCTTTGTAGTCGTGTAGGTATATTTATCATTGGCTGCTTGCACGCGATATGAAATAATTCCATTTACGACGGAGATAATGCAGATATCAGGGTCGACAATATCACCGCCATTTGGTTTTGTTAAAAAAATTCGAAGTTCAAGGTTTTTGTTGGTAAAGGGAGTTTCATACAAATACTGCTTTAATTCAACGCTGTCATTGATGTCTTTAAGATACAATTCTAGGCATTCAACAACCAATTCACGACACTCCTCTTTATTTAATATTTTATTTAATGCTAAGCTAACGTCTATAGCCTTTTCTTTTCCATTTTTTTGTTCCCCTCCAATTCCGATCATTGACAGCGGTTGTTTTTGTTGCAATTTACTGAGTGTTTTGCTTATAACTTTATCAATTATAATGTCAACTGTAGGTAGTTCTTCTTGGTCAAAGCCCAGTAAATTGTAGAAAGAAAAACTAAAAAAGGAAAAGCTTATAAGAGAGACAAAAAGTAACATTAACTTTCTCATTTTTTTACCCGTTCAAAAAACTAGCAACATGATCACTAATAACTTTAGTAAACGTTGGGCTGCAGAAGCTATGATCGAAGAAGCTAGCATTTTCATGTTTTTTGAGGATATGAAGGCTGCTGGCATTTCGTTTCATTCCATCCCTGTCTAAAAGATAGACAAAATCATTCTGACTTGTGTAGTGGATAGCTCTTTTACAATATTTTCTATCGATATAGGCGCTTGGAGCAATGGCTAAAACGGTGATTTGTTCCCGGCGTTCATGATTGTAAGACATCAATGCATTCCTAATATTCACGATTGCTTCACTCGATCCGACCTGCAAGTATCGCGCGTCTTCTCCATTTTCGTCAAAGAAATTATCCCAAGTCTTATGCAATACAGGGACGACTCTCGATGCGTAATAATTTCTAGATCTAAAATAACGGGAAATGTCATTGGTAAGGCCTCCGCTAGGGTTATATACGACATCGACTTCATGTCCTCCTGCTAATTCTGAGAGCTCATTTCCACTTTCTAACGCATCTGCTAATGTGTTTTTAATGCCATTCGAAAAGCCTATGCCTAGTTTAGGTATTCTCCAACTTCCTACACGATGGGTGCTGGGGAGCTCCTTGGCGCAGTCTAAATCCATCATGTGTTGGTCAAATATAATAGTGGGGTCTGCCTTTCTTTCCTTTTTTCTCAACAGATGACTTGTGGTCATGCCTCCAGACGATAATGAACTTCTATCAAACGAACTGCGAAAAAACTGCCTCCGAGGTAAAAATCGATTAGTGGGATGATTTATGAACCCATCAATGGATACTTCATAGAGTCCGTAAAGATCAATATGGGTGAGCGGGGCATTGTTCACATAGGCATAAAGGTTGGGTCCGGCTGTGAATCCTAATGGATCAGCTGTGATCCAACGTCCTAAAGATGGGTCGTAGTAACGTCTGCCAAAGTAAACAAAGTTGGTTTCTTCATCGAGACGCTTACAAGAAAAACGCCAGGGATTTATTGGAGAATTCAGTGCTTGCCCGTTTTGATCGTAGGAAAGGGTTTCTCCAAATGCACTCAACCGATAAAACTCGACGACTTGCCCTGTTTCTGCATCTAAAAGAGTTGTGATATTTCCATGGAGGTCATGAATGGGAGCATAAACTTCTTGATTCAATTCTATTGCTACTGTGGCTCCGATTTCTGCACCTTGTCCGATTCCTAGTATGCGCAGCTCTATGGGGTCGCCTAAAGCATTATAAGAGCCTGTTTCATTGAGTCCTTGGTACAAATAATTGATGGTTTCACTTTTATCTGTAGAAGAGACGACGGTTTTAGATAAACGACGATTTTCCTGATCGTAGGTGTAGTTCACTTGTTTGTCTTTTAAAACAACGGTGATAAGTCTATCTAAAGCGTCGTAAGAATAGTGTGTTGTTTCTGTTTCACTTTTCTTTTCGATAAGATTTCCATTTCTATCATATCGATAGCTGCTTAAATCATCTGAAAGTACCTGGTTGAGGTCATTGACTGTATAGTTGCAAGAGTCTTTGCTCAACCGATTACTGATCGAATCGTAAGTATAACTGTGGGCAATGGAACCTGTTTCTGTTTTAAGTTGGTAAAGGGGGGTATAAGTATAGTCGTTGACAACTTCTCCTAGTGGATCTACAGTTGATTTTTTTGTGATATTGCCTACATTGTCATAGGCTTGAATGTTACTGGAAAAGGCTTGTGTCTCAATGCGCGTCGTTCTGCCTCCAATGTCGATGGTATAATTGATCGATCCGGCATTTTTGATCATTTTGGCAGCAAGAAGATTACTCGATTTATCATAGGCTTGATAGGTATGGGTGTATTGTTCTTCTCCGAGTGGGTCAAGACGCGTAATGCTATTCAAAAATATTTGTGAATATGTGTATACAGAAGAGCTATTATCAGGAAAAATCACGCATGTGGGTCTACCAATGAAATCATAATGATATTGAAGGGTAAGTCCGCTCCCCAATGTCTCACTTAGTACGTTGTCATGAGCATTGTAAGTTTTTGACGTTGTAGTATCATTGATAAGATCATGGACAAGGATCGGATTGTTGTGTAAATCATAGGTATAGACATAATGGAATGATTGATCAGATCCAAAATATTCTGAGAGTCGTCCTAAATCATCATATCGATGTATCTGCTGCACTCCATCGGGTTTGGTGACGACCTCTTTCTGTCCATAACTGTTATACCGAATATTGGTATGCTTTTGAAGGGATCCAAGACTTTCATAAATGTCCACAATGCGATTCATTGAATCATAGGTCCATCGATTTTCAATGGTTCTTAATCCATTAGAAGAGGTGATGTGTTCTATCTGAGAATTGAGATTGCCTTTTGCATCATAACCGAGAGTTTGAGTATGTAGGACCTGACCGAATGGATCTTGTTTGATGGTTTTTGCTGGTCTTCTGAGAACATCGTGAATCTGCGTGGTGACGAGTCCCATCGGATCTGTAGCGCGGCTGCAAGGCACGGATTGTCCTAACTCATTTCTATAGTCAAATAGAGAATCGATTCGCGTTTGATTGCCTTTTGGATCGCGACTTAAAATGATTTCTCCGCGTGAATTGTATTGATCGTGTGTAATCGATGCTCCGATATCTGTAAAACGATAAGTGGCTATGCGGTGATTATGTTCATCATATTCATAAATCTCTCGTGTCAACACTTGACCAGAGGGGTCTTCCATGGTTTCTTCTACAATGCGATCGAGGTGATCGTAGATGTGTGCTTTTGTTGTAAAATCTTCCGGACTATTGCCATAAAAATTTCGTGTTTTGGTGATGTGTCCCAATGCATCATATGTGTAAAGCGTGATTCGTCCCTCTTTTTCAATTTTGGACAGCCTACCGGCGCTATCGTAATGATAGTGAGTGACGATTCCTTGGGGATCGGTCTCTGAAGCAAGATGAAATGCTTGATAGCTTTTTGATGTGCGGCTTAATAAACAGCCATTAGTGGAATACGTTTCTTCTGCTATTTGACGATTGAAGCTGTCGTAAAAATAGATTCTAATAAGACCGTTAGTGGCTATTGATTTTTTTAGTGATCCATCCGGTTCATATTCCCAGTGTTCGTGTGTTCCATCTGGGTAGATTTTTTTGTAGGGTTGTCCGCGTATTGTGTATGCTGTTTCTGTCATAAAGCCAGCAGTGTCTATTTCCCTTGTGGGATTGTCGAAAATATCATACTGTATGTGGGAAGAAAGTGTCGTAGATGCATCTACCTGGGGGTAAATTGTTTGAACTAGGCGATTGCATTCATCATAGAGATATCGAGTTTCATTTCCATAATGATCAATACTGGCAATTTTATTTCCGATAAGGTCGTAACGGTAAGAGGTAGAAAGGTGGACTCCATCTGAATGGATTTCATCTATTCGGATAAGTCGGTTGGAGAAATCATAAGTATAATTTTTCTCGTGATTAGGATAAGGTCCTACCTCTTTAATGAGATTGCCGTTGGCGTCATATTCTCTATGGGTTGTATATCCAAGAGCATTGACTTCTTTGGTGACATACCCCATTGCATTATATTCCCATAGGTGTAGTGGTGACATGCCTGAATGTCTTCATTTCCTGAAGCCATACAACGCGATAATAAGTTAGTGCTGTTGGCTCCGTGGTTTCCTCCCCAAAAGAATTTTTCAGTGCGATAGAGTTCGGTATTGGTTGGCCCTATCCATTTTTGAATGGCATCCAGACGACGATCATCAGAGAAATGGTAGTTTGTTTTTCGGTTAAGGGCATCCCATACAGAGGTAACTCCACCTGCAAAGTAACCTGAAGAATCTATATGTTTGAAATATTCATAACGGTGAGTGATCATCGGTGTTTCATCTACACCTACAGGAGACTTCTGCAGTTTAACTTTACCTGAGCCATAGTCATCTTTGGTCTTATCGTTTTTTGGATAATATTCATTGATCAGATATCGACCGTCAGGTAAATTTTTACGGATGAGCTGTTCTCCGATATGCTTTGTGGCTTTTGAGTAGGCATATGTCTCTTCTGGTCCATCTGAACGCACAACTTTGGTTAAGTAATCGCGGCCATATTTCGTAATCTTATTTTTATAATTTGTGAATTGGTATAGAACGGAACGCTCATCACTCGTTTTAACTTTTACCGCTCTCCTGCCTTTATCGATATATGAAACTTCTAGGGAATTGAGTTCAATGTTATTTTTGTTGAGAAGTTTTACTTTATTGATGCGATAGTCGTTATATTTGTCTACGAAGATGTATTCGTAAATTATGCGATTACCATTGGGAAGAACCTCTTCCGTGATGTCGAAAATAAGTGACCCATAGATAGGCCTCAGAGAGTAATTGCGCAAAGTGCCATCGCCAACCTTGCAGAGCAGGATCTCTTTTTTTCGATTGAATTCAAGGCGATGGTTCTTGATATTTGTCTTTCCAGAAATAATTCCGGATGTATTTGTCACTCCTTGGTGGATTGAGTATGGACTAATAGAATGAATAATAGGTTCAGAGCGTGATTTTGTGATATTTCCTTGAAAAAAACAGCTTCCCCCTCCGTCGTCCCAAAATTGGACAACAGATGTTTTGTATTGCTTTGCATCTGGAAATAGGACCTGACCAAAATTATTGATATTCCAGCCGTGGCATAGCCCTCCGGGGCCGATGCACGAGCTGGTATAGTTTCGTTCATATGTTAGGGGATTTGGACCAGGGACGTAAATAACGGATAAGCATAAAAAAAAGATGGACAACAGGCCAACAAAAACAAGATCTCTTTAATTTACCTCAACATTTAATTCGTTTATTGCTACCCTTGGTCTGGTGTTCTAAGTTCGTATAATAACAGACTTTCACTGGTATGAGGGAAATAACTTAAAGTCTATTTTTATACGATGGTGGAAGATGTTTTTAACGCGTCAGGTATTTGTAAAGCGATTTTAGATAAAAGGAAATCTATATTCATGAACTATTTGTAAGTGCTCATAAAGTGGAGGTATAGATATTTTTTTAGGTGTTTTAGCTATATTTTCAGCACCATGACCCTTTGAAAAAGGAGCATTTACCTCCACTTTATGAGCACTTACGAAATTTCAGAGCTCTTTATAAACAAAAAGAAGACCAAACAATAATAGGGTGTAAATCGCTATGCGATTCGACTGCAATTGCTGCTGGAGCGTGGTGTAATAAAGTATTTAAAAGTTTACCATGTCAAACTGGATGTCTTCTTGCAGTATACGGGTTACAGCAGGGATGTTACTGGTGTTGTAGTGATGGCGCTTTTTATGAAAAATGTATGGCGCCATTTGCTGATATTTTAGGAGCTATGGGGAATATTTGCGATCCAGCTTGGGATTAAAATATGACATCAAATAAATTGATGAAAATGTTAGCTTGGCTTCCTCTTTTATTAGTAGTGATTTATGCTTTTTATAATAAAAATTACAATTTATTGGCAATTATTATGTTCTTTTTCGCTTTCTGTTTGTTAACAAGAAATGTAAAAAAATAAAAATGAAAAACAGATTTAAATATTACTTTATTTTGTTTATTTGGGCTGTTCAGTTAATGGCAAATGATCAACAGCTTCAAAACATTGAAGTCGAAATAAATAAGTTTCCGCCTTGTACTTTGACAGATATCACTATTTGCCTAGAATTAGAAAAAGCACAAGTCTTAAGTGAAAATGATGTTCCAAATGCTTTAATTCTATTTAACAAATTTATTGATGATCGGGAATCAAAAGGGCTTTATGATCATTTTTATGTAAGCGCCCTCTATTTAACAGCAGATTTGTATCTTCCATCTAATGAAAGTAAGGCTCTAGAATTATTTCAAAAAGCTCAGAAATATGATTCCCGTCTTCCTGACATTACATTTGAAAATGGGTATTTAATTATGGACAATATGCCTCAAGAGGTCGTAAAGACAGAGGAAACTCGAACTTGGATGAAAAAAGTGATGGCTGCTTCTGGGGTGTGTGACTCGGTTAATGATATTCAGATCAAAGACAAACGTATGACGATTAAGCTGAAACCTTGTTGTCAATGTCCTATTAGAAAAGATACTCAAAAAGCTATCCAGGAAGTAAAGTCTTCATCGACGAGACATTAA
>JABDDS010000062.1 GCA_013287465.1 Chlamydiota bacterium
CGATAATGGGTGTTGTGAGATGGTAGGGGAGGTTGGCAATGACTTTTGCTTTATGCGTGGGAGAGATCCTGTTTCCTATTACATTCTCTATCGGGAATGTTAGAATATCATCACAATACACTTCAAGTCGATTTTCAGCCGTTTTTAATCGATCCAATGCTCCAGCTAAAACAACGTCTTTTTCTACAGCAACGACAGCAGCTCCTTTATTTAAAAGCTCTTCTGTCAGGGAGCCAGGGCCAGGACCTACTTCAAGGACCAAATCGCCTGGCTGGAGGTGTGCCGCAGCTGCGATTTTGTGTAGGATGTTTCTGTCGATGAGAAAGTTTTGCGAGAGCCCTTTTTTTGGGGCAATACCTAAACTATCGAGAAAATTGAGCAATTCTGATGGTTTATAGATAGGCATAAAATCGACGAACCCTTAGTTTCGAAAGAGGTCTAGTACTATCTTAGGACAAAAGGCTGAAAGTCGGAAGAAAGCAGCTCTTGGATCTGTTTGTCCTGCACATCAAAATGTGCCCGCTGTTTCTTGAAATAAGCTTCAGTCCCTTCGTCAATCGCTTCGTTGATGAGTTTGGCTCGAATTTTAGATTCTAATTCAGCAAAAGGCACTACTCCACCTGGCTTCATCGATTGTAGGTAGAAAATGCGGAATACAGAAGAGTTGTCAGATCTGCTTTTTTGTATGATCGGCATGCTATAAGAGCCTGAATTTAAGGTTGTTAGAATTTTCTTAAATCCGTCTGAAAGCTCCTTTTCTTTAGTCTTAAATTCCTCTGAAATTGAAACTCCCTCTCGCTGCCCATCTGGAATCTTTAATTCGTCCATTTTTGCCATTAATTCATTGAGTGGCACTTTGTCATCGGCAAGCATATGGTAGACAACATTAGCAGTCTCTGCTGCTTTGTTAGTATCTCGTTGTCGGATAGTCACTACATAGAAAATCCATTCATTATCGCGAATGTTATCCCTGGCAACAGAATCGTAATAAGAACGCACGCGCTGTGGGGTAACTTCGTTAATAGCCTGCAGTTGGACTCTGAAATGCAACATGCGGCGGATGGTCATTTCGTCCTGGACCATTTTATAGGCTTCATCGAAGGTAAGACCTGCCTTATCCAGGTTGATGATGATATTTGGACCAAACAAAGTCTCCATCTCTTGTCTGACATCCCCTTGGCTGACGGTGATTTTCAACTCGTCGGCATCGACCAAAATCAGTTCCTTGTCAATGATTTCATTTAAGGTGGGTTTCCAATTCGCTTGATAAAACTGAAATCGCGCCGGCACCGATGAGGTGTACTGAGGAAACTGGCGATAGAAAAGCATATCCATTTTTTTCATGACATCGATCACGGAAATCGCTTTCCCATTCACCTTGGCGAGAATGCGATTGTTAACAGCAATATGGATATCCTGAGAGGGATCAAGAAGCGATAGCTCAGTCTTAACTTCAATGGTAGAGAAGATGGAAAAAAGAAGAATGGAAAGAAATAATAATTTTTGTTTCATAGAACCGTTCGTGATTAAGAGATATATGGGGGATTATAGATGATGGATGCTTTCTTGAAAATAGAAAAAAAATATTGCGAATGTAATATGGGAACATCTACAATGAAAAAAAGGGGTTTGTGTAAAGATGGAGATACAGGAAAACAGCAGCCTATCCAGCGCAATGATCGCCGATCTTAAAGAAGAGCAGCAGGGAGACGTCTATATCCTGCGTATTAAAGGACGGCTAGACGCCGTATCCGCCCCTATTGCAGAGAAGAAAATTTTCGAGTCCATTAAAAGATCGGAATACAAAATCCTCATTGATATGTCCGGGGTAAACTACCTTAGTAGCGCTGGAATGAGAATGTTGTTATCGACGACAAAAAGATTACGTGCTCTATCGGGAAAGCTTTATCTCTCGAATCTCTCTGTGGAGGTTTTGGATGTTTTAAAAATGTCGGGTTTTGATCACATTCTGGATGTATTCTCGACAGAACAGGACGCATTTCGTCAGTTTTAGAGGATGCAGTGGCTAGTGCGACAATTGAAAAAAAAGAAATCGAACGTATTTTTTGTGGCTTCACTCTAGAGGCCCAAAGACAGTTGTCATTGACGATTGAAGAACCAAAGAAACGAGTTATCGTTATTGCTGGTCCCACAGCATCCGGAAAAACCTCTTTCTCCCTTTCATTGGCGGAGTTGTGTAAGGGGGAAATCATCTCTGCCGATTCTATGCAAGTCTATAAAGGAATGAATGTTGGCACAGCAAAACCAACTCTTGAAGAACGTAAGCGGGTGCCTCATCACCTGATCGATATACGCGATATTAACGATCCTTTTAACGTCGTCGATTTTTATTACGAGGCTCGCCAAGCCTGTCAGCTGATCCTTGCACGAGGTGGCACCCCTATTATTGTCGGAGGCTCTGGCTTTTATCTCCATTCATTGCTCTATGGTCCTCCGAGTGGCCCCCCATCGGTTCCTGAATTAAGAACCCTCCTTGAAGAGGAAATTGAAGAATTTGGTGCTGACTCCCTCTATGAAAGATTGAGAAAACTAGACCCTCAATATGCGAGTACGATCACAAATCGCGATAAACAAAAGATCGTCCGAGCTCTTGAAATCCTTACCCTTACAGGAAAAAAAGTGAGCAAGTTTGCATGGAAAGGGCGCAGTAAACCTCAAAATTATGATTTTCGTTGTTGGTTTTTACACCGTCCTCGCGATGTTCTTTACAAACGCATTGAAGAGCGTTGCGATCGGATGATCGCAGAAGGATTGCTTGAAGAAGTCGCTCTCTTAGAAAAAAATGGACTCAGGAGTAATACTTCTGCGGCGCAGGCTATTGGGTATCGGCAGGCGCTTGAGTTCTTAGATTCAAAACAAACCCCCGAAGATTATCGTCATTTTATTCAAACTTTTAAGCAAACATCTCGCAATTTTGCAAAAAGACAATTCACATGGTTCCGTAACGAACCCATTTTCCGATGGATAGATGTTGAACTGCACGATCAAGAGGTTGCTCTTGAAATGGTGCGTCAAGATTACGAAAGTTTATAGTTGCTTCCTGTCCTTACTCGTGCCCCTGCCCGTGCCAGATATCCTTTTCGTGCCTCTGCTCCGAAAAAAAAGACAAAGTTCGGGCAGGGGCAGGGGCACGGGCACGAAATAATTTTCACATATAAGTATTTTGGCACGCATTTTGCATATGTAAAATAGTTTTTTTACATGGAGGTGTAAAATGGCTATTCAGCAAGCAGCATACGTTCCGTTAAATACAATGGAAAATGCCTTATTAGATCAAATTGATTTAATGAAGAAAATAGGGGGTAAGTGTGATCTTTCCCCAGCAATCAAAAAAAATTTAGCAGATCAAGTGGATGCAGCCCTAGTAGGTGTTGGCTTTATGACTAGATATCGATACCGATCTATTATGAAAGAATCGCAGTGTAAATTTATGGAGAGGGCTTTAAAGGGACTTTGCGATGATCATGACATCCGAAGAATATCGGAAGATGAGATCTATGCAGCAGCGATGAAGATTTTTCATGAGCATCCACGTTTATCAACTCAAATGACTGCTTATCTTTATCTTTATGCCACAACGAATAAAGTCTTAAGCGAAGCCCGAATGAGGGAGACCGATGGATTCAAAAAACTAAAAAGTCTACGAGATCATCTAGAGGCTTTTGAAGTGGCTCACAAGGCTTAGGGCTGTGAGGGCTGCTGTATCTGTGCGTAGGATATTAGAATGCAGCTTGACACCCATAAGATTCTTGCTCCGCAGCAAAAGAATCTCTTCTTCAGAGAACCCACTCTCTGGTCCAATGCAGAAAAAAGTCGTCGCACTTTTTTTATCCCATAGGTCCAGGAAAAGAGGGGCGTCGGGGGAGGTATCTCCAAAGTAAGCTCGTTGGGGAACCTCCTTCCACTCTTTAATCATCGGCATAAAGAGAAGTTTTGGTAAGAATAGGCGTCCACACTGCTTCATAGCAGCGATGAGAATTGCGTTTAGACGTTCAATCTGATGTTCGGTAAAAGAGCGTTTTTCACTGCGTGCGGAGGGAAATAGCCAGATTTCTGTCACTCCGAGCTCTGTCCCTTTTTCTAAAATGAATTCAAGCCGATTGGTGCGTGGAACTGCTTGAGCTAGAATCAACGAGTGAACAGGAGCGATTTCTGTTTTAATGAGATCGACATGCAACAAGGCTCGTTTTTTTTCTATTCTTTTCACCGTGGCAGTCGCCAATTGCCCATTGCCATTCACAATCTCGATGCATTCGTTCTCTCTAATGCGCATGACGTTGACGAGATGATGAAATTCTAAATCAGTCAGGAAGACTTCTTCTCCCTGCTGCAATGGATTCGGACTATAAAATCGTTCAGCTGGCATTAGACCTCATAGACCTAATAAGCCACGATGTGAATTTTGCCATCATTGAGGGTACTTTTAAGGTGTATTTTTTTTCCATTGATGAGATAAAGCGTTAGGTGCTGCATGTAGTCGCGAAAACGTTTGCGTAAAAGTTCCTCTTTTTTCTTCGGAGTAATCGCCTGGCTTCCTTTGGTCATCGACGAGTTGGCTATTGATAGAGCAATGTAAGTATCTTCTAGGTGGTGAGGGTTGATCAGCTGCACATTCCAAGTCATAATCTCCCGTTTGTTTTTCGGTGATGCCACAACGACGATTTCAATAGAATTGCGAATCACGTCGAGGAAGAGTCTGCTGACCTCTTTGACGTAGAGAGGTCTTGTGAGTAACGTTACCCCATGGACCCTTTGGATGTCGTCACTTAAAACAATAGACGTGTTATCGGGATTGACTTTATCGAGATCCTCCAGAGGATAGAAAATAGTGATTGGAATTTCCTTTTCTATAGGCAAAAATGACTGACGGAGAAAATCGATGCAAAGATTTTGTGCGTCAGGGTCATTGAATTCAACATAAGCGTTGCCATGGAAAGGAATTGCAACCACCTTCCATTTTTTTGGGATAAGAAAGCTTATTTCATCGCTATCAGTCTGGCTGTTGATCGCATTCAAATCAGCCTTAGAGATATCACTCAAATCAAATGTCACGGAGATCCCCGTCTCTTTGAGTTTGCGCACCTCTTCCTCAGGGCCACTGACTGTTTGATAAAGATGCTCTGGCCAGATATCGAGGTAATCATATCCCTGTGGAGGTCTCCCTTTAGGGGTCTCTATGATCAATGGGACTTGTGCAACGACGAGTTCGCTCAGATGAATGACAAATTCCGTGTGGCTTACCTGGCTGATATGTTTAATTAAATCAACAGAGGCGTTGAGGCTGATGAGGTTCTTTTTTGACACTTGTACAAACCACTCGCCCCCTTCAATTTGTGAGGCATCGAGAAGAACTTCAAGATCCCCTGGCTCAAGGTCGTCGATCACTTCTTTTGTGCCAGTCACTGTTAGAGTAATCCTTCGGCTTAGTATTCCATTTGGCAATAACCCTTGGATTGTTTGGTCGGCGGGGAGATTGATAATTCGTACCGGGACGTTTGGAATTGTCTTTGTCTCGCTAATCGAATGGTTAACAAACAACCAAATAATTGTGGCGGTGAGGAATGCAACTAATTTGCGTTGCCAATTGTGAATAAAAACGCGGGTGACTACTGATTCCATTTTTTAATCTGTCCTATAATATCAAAACGAGATTCGATGTGCGATTTTGGAGGAGTAAACACACTTCGAATAATTCCCTTGAAACGGTCTATCTTCACACCACGCGTCATGATTCCATCGCGTGCAATCGAAACCTTGCCAGTCTCTTCTGAGATCACAATAATTAGGGCATCCGTCAGTTGGCTAATCCCAAGGCCAGCACGGTGTCTCGTCCCCATCGATTTTGACAGTTGTGTGCTATCATCGGCAAGAGGAAGAATCGTCGCAGCTGATAAAATTGTCGTTCCTCTGATAATGACAGCCCCATCATGAAGGGGTGTTGTTGTGATAAAAATAGACTCGAGGAGTTCCGGAGAAAACTGCGCATTTAAGATCACGGCCTTGTTGGCGAATTCATCGAGGGAATCTTGGTTTTCGAGTAGGATAAGAGCCCCAATGCGCCTTTCAGCCATTCGATAAATCGATTGGGAGACGGCATCGAGAAATTTATCAAACTCCGTCATCTCACGGTATTTTTTCCCTTTAACGCTTAAACGCGACAAGGCAAGACGCAATTCGGGTTGAAAGATGATGAGAAGAGCAATGACGGCAACATTGATGAAATAGAGCATTAATTTCTGAATGACAGGAAGGTAGAACCACCTTGAAAAAGTATAAATAAGAAGAAAGGCCAGCAATCCAAAAACAAGATCCATCGCTCGTGTATTCCAGAAGAAGGAAAGTAGGTAGTAGATCGTGACCGCAATGATCAAAATCTCTATCCCTGGAACCATTAAATGGAAAATATTCATAGATTCAAAAAAATAAGCTGTTATGTATATACTGGAATTGGCAACATTGTCCATGATTTTTAGATTATTGGCAATATAATTATTGAGGTTTTATGGATGTTGAAATACTCGCCCGCGTGCAGTTTGCATTGACGATTATGTTTCATTATATCTACCCTCCATTAAGTATCGGATTGGGGTTGATATTGGTAATCATTGAGGCTATTTATCTCAAAACAAAAAATCCGTTTTATCTCAATATGGCCAAATTTTGGGCCAAAGTGTTCGCATTGACTTTTGCTTTGGGGGTCGCAACCGGCATTGTGATGGAGTTTGAGTTCGGGACTAATTGGTCCACCTATTCTCGTTACGTCGGCGATGTCTTCGGGAGTGCCCTCGCTGCAGAAGGCGTTTTTGCATTTTTTCTCGAATCGGGATTTCTTGCGATTTTGTTGTTCGGGTGGGATCGCGTCGGACCAAAAATGCATTTTTTTTCTACCCTGATGGTTTGCCTTGGAGCTCACTTCAGTGCGATATGGATTATTGTTGCCAACTCGTGGATGCAGACTCCTGCAGGGTTTCATGTGGTGGGGGAAGGGGTTTTTGCCAGAGCTGAAATTACTGATTTTTGGGCGATGGTTTTTAATCCTTCTTCCGTTAATCGGTTGGTTCATGCCGTCATCGGTGCTTGGCTTGCTGGGGCTTTTATGGTCATCAGCGTCTCTTCCTATTACCTCCTTAAACGACGTCATATCGATTTTGCCAAAAGCTCATTGAAGATAGGACTTACCGTAGCTTTGGTTTCATGTGTGCTACAAGGAATTTCTGGTGACAGCTCCGCCAAGGTCGTTGCAGTCCATCAGCCAGCTAAACTCGCAGCCCTGGAAGGTGTTTTTCATACTAGCACGAACGTTCCTTTAGCCCTTTTTGGCATCGTCAACACAAAAGAACAACGTCTTGATTATAGCATCTCTATTCCGGGGTTGTTGAGTTTTTTGACTTGGGGCGATTTCTCTTCGGAAATCAAAGGGCTCGACCAGGTACCTCGTGCCGATTGGCCCAACGTTGCTATTGTTTTTCAGACGTACCATCTCATGATTGCAATGTGGGCAATTATGTTAACACTGTCGTTATTGGCGTTTTATATGTGGTATAGAGGCTCTTTATTCACCAATAAATGGGTATTGAGGGCTTTGGTTTTTTCCGTTTTTTGTCCTCAAATAGCCAATCAGGCAGGGTGGGTCTCCGCAGAAATGGGGAGGTACCCTTGGATCGTTTATGGGCTTTTGCGAATTTCTGAAGGATTATCAAAAGTGGTCACTGCCAATCAAGTTCTAGGATCCTTAATAATGTTCACATTTCTTTATTTCCTTCTCTTTATCGTTTTTCTTTATCTCCTCAATGAAAAATTCAAGCATGGTCCCGATGACGTTAGCTTCGATGCAACTCCCTATCATCATTTAAATATTTATGGCGAGGAAACAAAGAAATGAGCTTAATCATGGAATTAGAATTCATATGGTTTACAATTTTTGTCGCGTTGGCAACGGGATATGCGATCCTCGACGGTTTTGATCTCGGTGTCGGAATGCTTCATTTGCTCTCTAAAAAAGATGAAGAACGACGCCTCATGCTTAACTCGATTGGTCCTGTATGGGATGGCAATGAAGTGTGGCTCGTCACCGCAGGGGGAGCTCTTTTTGCCGGTTTTCCTATCGTTTACGCCGTTTTGTGCTCGGCATTTTATGTCCCCGTTATGATCCTCCTTACCGGTCTAATCTTCCGCGCCGTCGCCATTGAAGTGCGTAGTAAACGTCCGATGGCATGGTGGAGATGGACTTGGGATATCTTGTTTAGTTTCGCCAGTTTTGTCATAGCCTTTGCTTTGGGGATTGCAATCGGCAATCTCATTCGTGGAATCCCTCTCGACGCCGATAAGGAATTTTCCGGGGATTTATTCTGCCTTGTTCATCCCTATGCGGTGATGATAGGCATCCTCACCGTTTCCCTATTTCTGATGCATGGAGCAATTTATATTCTGATGAAAACAGAAGGGGAGTTACACGATAAAATGCGCCGTTGGACGAATCCGACAATTATATTTTTTATTGTTTTTTATGCAACAGCGACAATGGCGACATTGATTTATATGCCCCACATGACAGATGCCATCAAGGAGCGTCCAATTTTTTTCGTCCTCGCCGTTATGGATATGTTAGTTATTGCTAACATCCCACGTGAAATCAATTTAGGGAGAGATGGACGAGCCTTTGCCTCTTCTTGCTTGAATATTATCTTTTTAATGATGCTTTACGCCGTGGGATCTTATCCAAATGTCGTCCGGGCAATTAATGATCCCGACGGCTTGAGCCTTACGATCTACAATGCAGCCTCATCTCAAAAAACTCTCGAGATTTTGCTGCTGATAGCTTTAATAGGCATTCCGATGGTACTGGCCTACACGACTGCCATCTATTGGATTTTCCGTGGTAAAGTCAAATTGGACTCTTCGAGTTATTAATTCGCAGGGATGTTGACTCATTTCGTCTGCGTGCGTGCCTAGTTGCTTTTTTATTTATTTTCATTTTATTTATTTTCCTTGATAATTAATTATTTATTATTATATAATACGTTCTTTAGATTATATGTGTTAAATTTTATTATTAAAAAAATAAAGGAGTGTTAAATATGCCACAATTCAGCGGACTTTCAAGCGTGCATCCAAATGAAAGACAACCTATGGAGCCTAACAGAGATCGAGCGTCGAGTACAGTTCAACAAGACTCTAAGCCTCTAAAGATTGCTGCCCCGAAAGAAGCCGGCGAACAATTGGCTGCTTCTGAATCAAAACAATCAACGGCTTCGGGACTATTGGGATTAATAGATTGTAGAGCCCATCAAACTCAGGCTGCTGCTTTTGCTGGCGGATTTCTCATTGGACTTGGGATTCTAGCAGTGATTGCGGCCTCAACAAATCCTATTGGCTGGGCGGCACTTGCTGTGGGGGCTTTCCTTTTTATAGGAGCTGTTGCTTTTGAGGTTAAATCTGGTGACTTCTGGAACGTTCCTGCGTTAATTGGATTTGCAATCGCCGGGGTATTTGCAGGGATTGCTGTTTTCGAAGCTTTACCATTTTCAGCTCTTGCCTACCCTGTAATAGGTTCTACTATTGGCGGTGCTTTTTTCTTTGGTAAGCCTATATATGATCTTCAACACCAAGAGGATCTTAAATATCAGAAATGGCAGTATCTTGATCGTTCAGAGACTCCAGCTTCAGAACCTCCTACACTCGCACAGCAAGTTGTGGATGAGCAAACACTTCCAGATGCTACTGCCGCTAGCAATCTCATAGAACAACCGTCATCGTTAGATGGTTCTTTTCATGTAATCGAGGGATCTACTGCAGCTTTTTCTATACCTCTATGGCCTGGTTCATCAACAGATTCTGCATCTGCACAGGCAGTTGTGGATGAGCAAACACGAGCAGCTGCTTCTGACTCTAATGATATCTTAGGTTCTAATCAGGAAACCCGGCCGTTTAAGTATGGCAATGTAAAATATAATTTACTACCTCCTTCAAGTAGCAGCTCAAACGCTTCACCGACTCATCAAAGCACTTCTGCTAGCCCAGATGCTTCTGAGAATAGAGTGATTTGGGTTTAGTACTTTTTTGAAAGAATTTTTTAGTTCTTTAAGACGGATGTAAACCCTTAAAGGATAAAAAACTTTAAGGGGACAAAAGACCCTAAGGGCATATGGACAACGAATGTTGTCCATATGCCCTTTTTCATTTATAAGGTGTTGGTATGTCTAAATGTTAACTTTTGGATATGGTTGTTATAAAAGTTTATTTATTTTTCTTGATAATTAATTATTATTTTGTGTATAATGCTGAATTTAAATAGTGTGTTAGTTTTTTTATTAATAAAAAATAAGTAGATGTTAAATATGAATAGTCAAAACGCAATTCCCAGACAATTAACTGGAAAATATATTCCAAGTTCTAGCGATGCTCAAGAGCTGGACAAAGCATTGCTAAGCCCTTCGCTTCCAGAGATTGCTACTCAGGAAGAACTCAGCAAGCAAATGACAGCGGAACCAACCGATTATAAGGTCCGCGCAACTCAGCTTTCGGCTTTTACTGGTGGACTTCTCATTGGACTCGGGACTGTAGCATTAGCGGTGAGTCTAACTAATCCTATTGGTTGGGCGGCTATTGCCTTGGGACTTATCTTTGCTGTAGGAGCTTTAGCTGTTGAGGCAAAATTCGGTGATCCAGAGAAAATTCTACCTTTATTTGGATGTGTAGTTGCAGGAATGATTGCGGGTGCTCTTGCTGGTAAAGCTTTAGCAATTTCAGCAATTTCTTATCTTGGAATCGGAGTTATTGCTGTTGGCACTGCCGCTTTCATTAAAGGTGTTGTGCATAGAGTACCTGAGTTTCAAAGTCCAAATAGTTCAGCCACGGAAGATCAGTCGCAAACGCCTCCAAATTCAAATGCTGTTTATCAAGCTGAACAACCTGAATCTGAACAACCTGAATCGGTGACTCAGCCTGAATCGGTGACTCAGCCAAGTAGTTAATTAAATTCTCCTCGAAGTGAAAGTTCAATCGACTCAACAAGAGAAGGCACGAGTGGTTTAGTTTCTGATGTGAACATCGATACAGGTTCTCAGATATTCCCTTTTGCGGAACTTGATACTGAGAATTTAGACGATAAATCAGAAGATGATGAGGCCAGCACATTAGCAATCCCTTCGTCAGCACCACTTTCATCAGTCTCTCCGCCAGTTTCTCAAATCCCTTCTCCAGTCTCTTCTCCAACTCATCAGGTTATTTGAGACGAATATGCCAGTAGAAGCCTCAGAAGCGCCTTCTGTGCTACAAGAAGGAGATACTATTCAATTGAAAGAAATTGTTGTACAGGAAGATCAAAATAAGAAAACAGTCAATTCATTATCTTGGAGGCAGAAAGCTAAGTTGTGGTGTGCTTTAGGCGCTCTAAATGTTCTCAAAGTGTCGGCTCTAATGTTAGCACTTTATCCAATGTATCTTAAATTGACACAGCCAGTTGAAGAATTCGATGATTCAGCGGGTGCCTCTGTACCTTTAAGTGCGATTAGTGGTAGTGTTTATGGTAGCTCTCACTATCTTTCTGGAAGAAGTTTTACAGCACTTCCTAAAGTTAACACTTTCAATCCTTTAGGTTTGGTTCCTTATTTCTATCCTGGGGAAATGAGGCCAATCAGACCGTAACGTAATGATTCACCACTGAGGCTATGAGATCGCAGAGCGTTAATGAGACCGGAAGAGGGATTTCTGGACT
>JABDDS010000063.1 GCA_013287465.1 Chlamydiota bacterium
AGGTATATATGAAAAATATTCTTTCTGCTTTCCTGGGTGGATTACTCGCTATCAACTCAGCTATTTATGGTCAAAAAATTTACGATCCAGAAGCTCTGACTCAGTCCGCGGCGGCTTCCAGTGGATCAACTCCTCATCTCGTTTACTATGGGGGACCAGTTATACAAAGCATTCAGGTGTATAGTGTATTGTGGGGGCCACATGTCAATGCAACAGTCGCACAAAATATGCCTACTTTTTTGGCCGATCTCGTTGGTAATTCCAGTGTGTGGATGACGGGGTTGCAGGAATATAATACCGTTGGTGTCACTCCCTCTGTTTATCCCGGCATGCCCGCCGAACCTGGGACAAGTCAAACAATTGGATTCGGCAATTATATTGGCCAATATGAAATCACTCCAATTACAGCAACGAGTACAACCACCGTATCTGACGGGGAAATTCAAGCTGAATTAGTCGCTCAAATTTCTGCTGGGCATTTACCTGCTCCTACGCTAACTAGTGGATATGTGGAAACTATTTATATCATTGAATTCCCTCCAAATCTATCAATTACAATGGGTGGTTCAAGTTCATGCACTGGTTTCTGTGCTTATCATAGCGATGGAAGTTATCAAGGCACTCCGTTTATGTATTCCGTCCATCCTGACTTTTCTACTCCCGGATGCCAATGTAGTTCAGGACGTGGGTTGTTGGCTGATCAACAGTCTGTCCATTCCCATGAAATTGCAGAATCGATCACCGATCCTGAAGTAGGGAATAACGATCTTTCCTGGTACGATGAGGCTAATGGGGAAATTGGAGATCGCTGCGCTTGGCAGTTGGAGCCAGTGACTCTTAATGGTAACACTTATATACTTCAAAAATTGTGGTGCAATGCTACCAATGGATGTCAAGTACCTCTTCCGGGGGCAAACGCCTCTCCAACAGTTTCAGCCAGTACGTCAACCGTTGTTGCAAGTCCGACATCTGTTACTGCTGATGGAACATCGACATCGACAATTACTGTGACATTAAAAACATCGGGGGGAGTGGGAGTTTCTGGAAAAACAGTCACTTTGGCCGCAAGTGGTGGTAGTTCAACGATCACAACAGTATCGGGAACGACTAATTCTTCTGGCGTTGCGACATTTAACGTGAAGGATTCAACGGCCCAGACGGTGACTTATACCGCGACAGATACTACAGATTCCATAGTCGTTGCTCAAACAGCTGCTGTTACATTTACGACTTTAGCTTCTCCTTCTGTTTCTGCTAGCACTTCGACCGTCGTTGCAAGTCCAACATCTGTTGCTGCTAATGGAGCATCGACATCGACAATTACTGTGACATTAAAAACGTCGGGGGGAGTTGGGGTTTCAGGAAAAACAGTGACTTTAACTGCAAGTGGTGGTAGTTCAAAGATCACAACGGTATCGGGAACGACCAATGTATCTGGCGTTGCGACTTTTACAGTAACAGATTCAGTTACACAAACAGTGACTTATACCGCAAGAGACACAACGGATGGCATCACGGTGTCTCAGAAAGCCTCTGTGACATTTACTAAAGCTCGTGGATCTAGTCGGTTCTCCGGCACAGAACACAAGCATGGATCTAGTAGGCATTCTGGCGCGGAAAATAAACGTGGATTTAGTAAGCCTTCTGACACAGCAAATTCAGATGGGATTAACGTAGCAGATTCAAATGGAATTGATAAGGGCTCCAGCACTGAAAATGTCTTTGATGATACAGGTAAAGTTTCTTCTGATCACTCTACAGTCCAAGCTAATCGCCATATTGTAGGGAAAGATGGTTATTCTGAAGTAACAGTGCAGTTATTAACAAAGGCTGGGGAACCAGTTTCAGGAAAACAAGTATCTCTTTCTGCTGATGGAGGAAATTCGGCGATTTCATACTCTTCCGCCGTCTCTGATGAAAATGGCCGTGTTGTCTTTTACATTAAAGGCAGTGGGAATCCTGAAACAGTCGTTTACACCGCTCATAATGTGACGGATAACATACCGCTCCATGCAAGTGCTAAAGTGATCTTTAAAGGTAACATGGTACTTCAATAGAAAAATAAGGAAAGATTTATACTGAAATGCCAATTTTTGAGTGTGTTTCGGTATAAATGCAAAGAGGGGGCACCTTCTGCTACCTAGATAATAGATAGCCGAAGGTTGCCCCCTTTTTGCGCCTTTGCGCCTTTGCGTTTAAACCTTACTCATGCATAGGTACATATTTGTTCTTAACGTACTGGACAAGCTCCTGTGGTGCAGGCTGAATCGAGCGGTAGTTCATCGTTCACTTCGATTCCTGCGTAGTCGATCGGTTTTAATTTCGATATATATGTTTCATAATGTTCTTTCGTGGTGACCTCTTGCGGAAGATAGGCATAGCCAAGATCCTCAGCATTCTTTGTAGGGTCATTGCGGAATAGGAATGATACGCCAACGTAGATATCCCAGTTTTTGATTAGCCAGTCGATGATGGCAGGAACTTCAGAAGGGTCATAAGAAACAGTGTTAGAGACGTTCTGTTCGCACCAGGTTTCCTGGAGCAAACGGTACCATTCGAGTTGGTCTATTGCAGACTCTGTGTTGACTTCTACTTCCTCAACCTTACCATTTTTACGTGTGACAGTTGTACGTGTGAAGGGGATGCGATCATATTTGACAGGGAATTTTACCAATACTGATTCTGGTTCAAATGGTTTGTCAATGACGGAATACCCCGCAGCTTTGAAACGTGCAACTAAAGGATCATGTTTCGAATAGGTGATATTATTAAAGAGGTATTTGCCGAGGGGCATATGGATTCCCTCTGGGACTTCACCCCATTCTTCAGTGCCCATAATCTTACTTAATGTGCCACTTGGCTTGATGCAGGTGACGTTCTTTGGTAAGGGGGCATTGAGTTCATTTGCCATGCTATAAGCAGCGCTGACAGTGATATTGCGCATTCTTTTGTAGTCATAGGCCGTAAGGTCAGATCGGGCTCGAATTCCTGTTAAACCAACTCCGCAAAGATGCAAAAATTGATTGTTGAGGTGCCATGCTTCCTGAAGGATTTCATCGCGTAGATTGACCATCGTTTGGCGATAGTTCATTCTTCCTGCGATGTAGAGCGCCCGCTCGAGCCCTACTTTATCCCCTTTGAACGCAAGGACGTTGACTTCTGTGAGGTTACAGAAACTTTTGTTTCCAAGAAGGATTTCAACACATGGATTGCATCCTTTAAACCAAGGTGCCCGTCGCTCTGCCTCTGCAGCATTGATGAAACCAGGCTCAGAACCACCAGATTCGAGAATCATTTGAAATAAGTTTTCAAGTTCTTGTCTTTTTGGTTTGGAACGGAAAAGAAGGCTATTATTCGATTGCTGACGATGGGCATTGCCTTTGAGCCACCATTCCTTCTTTGCTAGAGCAAAGTCTTCCCACTCTGGTTGTCCATATTCAAATAGTGCGATTTGAGCCGAACGGCGACTTGAAAGAATGGTCCCTAACCAATTGACGATATCGAGGATATCCATGCGTGTGAGAAGTTGATCAGAACGGTCGGAAAGAATTTTTGCAATGGCTTTAAAGGCTTTAGATATTTGTTCATCTCCCGAAGAAATCCATCCATATCCCTTTAAGCGTGTTCCGGCGGGGCGTATTTCGGAGAAATCTAGGATGAGCGATTTTGCAGGGAATTTACCGGCGACGAGTTTTCCGATAGCTTTGGCCCAAGCAATAGCGGAATCGCCTATTTTGATTGTCCACGCTTGAGTTTCATGATCATAGGTCTCTACGTTATGCTGAACGCCGCCTTTCTCTGTCCTTGCCGAACGGATGACATTAATTTCTTGTAGTGGACGTCTAAATCCATTTAAAGTGCCGGTGATCGGTCTAAACCCAACTCCACATCCTTGTAAGAGCAACCACAACACATCGACTAAATCGTAAACAGTTTCTACGTGTGTGTAAGAACAATTAAACATGCTAGATTCGCGTGTGCGGCTGAGCTCGGTGCCCCCAAGCCATAAAGTACGTCCAGCGACGGCAATATTGCGATTGAGAATTAGGGTGCGCATTTCTTCTAACTCATCATCTTCTCTTTCATTTAGGGAACGTCCAAGAGCTCGTTCCCATAGCCATCTTTGGTGATTTGTTACCCGTGCTACAACTTGATCCCAGCTTTCTAAAAGAGCTTCACCCTCTTTAACAGGGCGGTGATAGGTACGCAAAGCTGTGGCCATAGCTCGCGGTGTTGGTTTTGTCATAATAGTATTCTCCCCGACTAAATGGTTATTAGAATAGCTACAACATCTTGTGTCGTTCCCGCCGAATAACTACAAGATGTTGTGTTTTTATCTACTATAGGTATCGGTTTTTACGGTTTAAAAGTCAAGGCTAAGCTTGATTTTGAAGTAGGTAAAATCCGCTTCAGTATTTATTTGTAAGTTTTTGATAGTAAATGAAATAGCTATCGTTTTTTCGATTGGCGTTTTTCATTTATAATCAATGACTTATCAGCAATTGATAATTTTAAAAAATTCTACTAATTGAGGATTTTTTGGATCAAAAGGGGATGCTAAATTGCAACCAATTCGATGATTTAAAATTTTTTGGAGCTCTTTTTCAATCTTTTCTTTATCGAGTCTTTGGTAGAAATCGATGCAGATTGAGATTAGGGATTGAAAATCCTCTTCTAACTGTATTAAAGGCAGTGTTTTGCGAACGATGGAGAGGAATGTTTTTTCATCTCCATTGCTGACAAAAAAAGTGAGGATTTCCAAGTTGAATTCCAGGTCTTTTTCTTCTTCTGTAGTTTCTAATAACTCTTTGATGATTTCGTCAGCCTCTTCAGGGTCTGTTGAGATCAATATGCGCACCTGCAGCAATTCAAACCATTTAACGTCGTGAATATGAGAAATAAAATCTTCAAGTAATTCAGTTGCATAAGGGTAATTTTTGTTATCTATTTGTTCTGTAATAAAATCGAATAAGAAACATTCAAGATCATTAGCACAGGCATTGTTAATGTAGTTAAAGCTACCTTGGGGATCGTTATCGAGATCGCTGTTTTCTTCCAAAAGAACTTTTAGATTTGCTAGGACATCTTCAATTGATTCGCTAGTTTTTGCTTTATTGGTGTCATAGAGGTAAATTTGATAGTCGAGCTCATCGCAAAATATTGAAAGACAAGGTTTTTCGGGCAATAGTCGACGCCACAGCTCGAAGATGACTAAGTAGACTTGATCTTGAGCTTTAGCTGTTGGAGTCGAATCTGAAAAAAGAGTTTCCAAAAGCTCCTCAGGCGTTTCTGCTATATCGGCAAATGCCAAAAAGGAGTCTTTATCTAAAAGAATATGATGAGTTTTCAGCATTTCTAAAAGGGTGTTTAAAGGGAGTGAGCGGTAGTCTTCCACCTGCCAAGGCTCCACTGCGACTGAAGGGTTGAGTTCCCAGTTCATCCGCAGCGAATTGTAAAGGGCTTTGCGATTGATTTCCATCATAGTAGCACGTAAAACTTATTGTAAGGCTGTAGGCAGATTATACCGTACACCCAAATAAAATGCAACGGACGAATGGACGGGGGGTGTGGTTGAAAGTTGTACGTTGGTAATTTTCCTGCGCCCACTGCCGGGGCGCGTTTATTTATCATGCTTTACCCCGCTTTCCGCTCGCTGCGCTCGCTTCAAACGGGGCTAATCACATCCCTCCCTACCGGGAGAAGTTAATGATTCATGTTTTTTCCCCTCCCGATAAAAGGCTCGAATTTAACTCTTTACTTTCCAATAGGTGTGGGAATTAACCATTTTCCTCCCGGTAGGGAGGGATGTGATTAGCCCCGTTTGAAGCGAGCGCAGCGAGCGGAAAGCGGGGAAAACATGATAAATAAACGCGCCCCGGTAGCGGGCGCTGGAAAGATTATCTGCTTGTAATTTTTAATTTAGCCATGGGTAAGCTGCAAATGCGCCAACAACACATAGTTCCGCGTGTTTACACGTGGGGCTATGTTGTTGCCGCGTTCGCCATCTAGGCCATGGAAAGGCAATATTACCAGTTAATCGTGCCAGGAGGGAGCGCGGTCATAGGTCGTCTTGCTGCCGCTGCTGCCGGCGTAATTGATGGATCTTCCCAGAGTTTAGATATCGCTTTTTCGACGTCAGTGCATAGTCTTTTCGCTTCTGTATGATATTCAAGCAGCTTCTCAAAATTAGAGTTCCTTGTTGGATATTTTTTAGCTAGATTTTGAAGTTCTGGTATTTTTTTGTGGATTAGTTTCAGAATTTGTTGGGATTTTGCCGATAACTTATTTATATCGATGGCTTGTAGTCCAGCAGGTGGGGCAGGTCGTTCACGAGGTATAGGCCTAGCAATGGAAGGTGGGTTAAGATTGACATGACAGTAATAGATTGTTGCTGTGATATTATTGTCAATTTGGGTTCCTATAGCCGTACGTTGAGCTCCATTTGCAGGATCACTCGCCTGCGTCCAGCGATCTGCGACTATAGGATTTGTTTTAATCACTGTGGTTGCCGCTCGGATAGCAGGGATGTAACTATCGGTGTGGTACAAATGAGTCATTCCTCGGAAAGCCGCAGCAACGAGTTCTTTTTGTGTATAGAGAATTTTAGCCTGAGCCAGAGTCAACGCCTGCTTATTGCGTTTATCGTAGGCCTTTTTAAATGCTGTTAGGGCATCTAAAAGATCCTTTAGAGGTATTCTTTGCTCCAGCTCGTTATTATATCCATGATAGTCTTGTGGTAGATTAGGCGTATTTAACACAGTTCGTAATTCAGTTTCTACTTCGCCGGACCAAGTTGGATTTGGAGCAAATCCCATCTCTTTACATAGTGTGTTGATTTGTCCAAAGATATCAAGTCTGTCGGCAATAACAACCTCTTGAGTTGTCATCGCTGGACGTGCCGTTTGCGCTCTGCCTGTTGCAGTAGAAGCTGGTGCTGCGGTCGATATACTAGTAGGCGTAAAAGGCATCGCTTCTTCTATTCCTGCTTCATACTGTGGTCCTCTAAAGGGAAGATGGGCAGGATTAATATCTGGTGTTCCTCTTTGTTGAGTTGCTGCATTAGACTGTTCAAGCATGAATGTAATAAGGTTTTGAACAATTTCTTTGTCAGTTAATGATTTGTCTTGATTAGTTGCTTCGATAAATGCATCCAATTCAGAATAACGGCTTTCTTTATGTGGCACATACCTGCTGTAAGCATCGATTAAAGCCCCTGCTAAGGATGTTTGTAATTTTGTTTGAAAATCTGTCGAGAATTGTTTGTTATTAAGATAAGTATTTTTTTCTGAATAGGATTTTTTAGAGGCAGACAGCGTTTTGATAAGTCCTTGTACGGTTACTAATACATTTGAAGACTTGAAAGTCTTCTCTTTGTGTATTTTTTGTATATCTTTTTCTATCAATTGAAGTTGTTGGACATTCTGGTCAATAATTTTTTGGCCTTCAGCAATAAGAGATTTCTTAGCTTGGTCTAAGAAAGAATTGATCGCTTTAGCTTCTTCGGAGGAGGTTTGATTTTTTCCCATGAAGCAGTTATTTTGCTCGTTAATATCTTGTTTGTTGTTAGCTTTAGTAAGTGCTTTTGACAGCTTCTCTATATCTGCTTTTAGGTTATCTATTTCTTGTTTAATATCGATATCGATATCGCGGAGTTTTTTTTCTTCTTCTTTTTGTTCTTCTTCTGTGAGGATTTCTTTGCGGAAATATGTAGGGAGTTTTATTGTGTTATCTTCTCTTCTAAGTTCATTGGCTCGATAGGCTTGAGGGAATGCCTGATCCCCTTTAACAGAAAGCAATTCTTTGTATTTGTCGGCGGCGAGTTTTTTGTAGTGTTTTAACATGTTGCAATAGTGTAACAGTCCATAAATGGCTAGTGTATTAAAAGTGTGTTCTGCATCTTCTACTAGCGTTTTTTCTGGATCGCAAGCAACTAACTGCTGTGCAGTGAGCTGCTCATATGAGATCCATCTTTCACGGCCGCAGGATAAGATTCCTCCTTTTACAGGGAATTTTGTTAAGTAGTCGCTGTAATGTGCTTTCCATTCTGCGATGAGTCTCAGTTGTTGTTGACGCTGTGAGCGTGAGAGACGTAACAAGTTTATATTTTTGGTTAGCTCATCGAGTTTTTTTGGATACGCAGCAGCGAGTTTTTTAAGGTTTGCGATCATAGCCATTCTTAGCGATTCGATCAACTCATCTTTATTCTTTTGAACGTTTACACTTTTATCTTCAAGTAGTCGTTTAAGTTGGTTTATAATGGAGTCTTTCTTATTCGTTGCCTTTCCATGTATCGTCATTAGTTGTGTTTTGCTAAGCTTGCTCATGATGTCTAAGCTCTTAGGTGAGTTTTGTTCAAAGAAAAAATTAAACATGTTCATGATGTTTGAGCAACTAGATTCAATAAGAGATTCTTCTGAAAAGGCAAAATCGGCATAAATCTGTGTTGTCGACTCATCCATAAGAACTTGGGAATCGAGAATCTGGGCGTCGGCTTTTAATTCGGCGATTTTGTCTCGCACTGCTTGTAGCCCTTCTAAATAGTCATCGACTTTTTCCTCAAGGGAATCGAAAAGTTTACTATCTGCGTTAGATTCTTTCATGAATTTAGCGAATTGTTCAGGCGTTGTTCGGCTATCGCAAATTTTTGGATTATCTATTTTTTTCGTGAGATCTGCATAAAGTTTTTCGATATAATCTGCGAATGGTTTGTCTTCGTGCATCCAAGGGGACAGTCCATCGAGCAATTTTTCTTTACTTGCGTCTACTTGTTTGCGCCATGCATCGCTTTTGATGATGACCATATTATAGTATTCCGTTATTGCTTCTTTAACGGATGTGTTCTTGTCTTTGCATGCTTTTTCATATTGCTCTACAAGAGTTGGCTTTTTCGTCACTCTGGTGATCTTATACATTTCCGAGCGCAGTTGAGAAATTAATTCTGTGACTTGTTTTGTGGTTTCAGCTGAGAGTCGTTGTGCCTCTTCTAGCGATGAAGCTTTTCCTTGTACAATAGCTTCATTCTTTGCTTCGATTTGTTTTTTCAAGTCTTGGAGTTTAACGATGATGGGAAATTGTGGAACTTTTTCTTGTAGAAGCTGTTCAATATTTTTATCTAAATCTTTAATGGCTGTGTTGTAGGCTTCGTTCGTTCTATTTTCTTTTTCCAGGGAACTGAATGCAGCCTGTTGTTGCTTTCTGAATGTTTCCAAGATAGAAGTATGTTGATCTACTAAGCTTTTTATAGATGTGAAGCCACGGCAGCTTTGCTCCCCATCTTTATGTTCTGCTAAGTCACTAACTTCATCTTTATATAAGGAGTCCAATTCTCGTTTTGTTATATCAATTAATTCATTTAAACGTTCATCGATTGGGGACAATGTCGGTGCTTCTTCTGCCGAAAAGGAAGCGCTTTTAAGGGCTATTCTCCCTGCTTCTAAAGTAGAAAGGTCCTCTTCATATCGAGTTTTTTGATTAGTTAATAGCTTTGTTTCCAAGTCTTTTTGAAATTGAGCTAATTCTGGTGTTTTATTTGGAATTTTATCGAATTCTTTTAGCTGGTCAAGAAGGGAGATCTGTCTACGAGCATGGTAGCGAGGTAAAAGCTCTTTTAGATCGATGCGAAGTTTTTTCAAAATCGAGGAAAGAGGTGTATTTCCAGAGGATGATCCTAACGAATGAAGTGAGATCTTCTCGTTTCTTTCTTTGTTTAGCTTGTAGGCATGAATAGCCGTCTCTGGATTTTCCCTAAGTTCCCGGATTCTAGTGTCGATTCGAGTGTTAACGGCTGCTATATCGCTATTTAGTTGCTGGAGCTGAACTCTGTTTAATAATTCATTCCATTTATAGTAGGTGAAGTTGCTTTCAATTCCAGCGATTGCTTTGGCAATCTGCTGTTCGTCTTTTCCAACCGACGCGGGATCAAGTGTTGCGATCATGGACTGTAGCGTTGCAATAGTCTGTTTTGTTGATATAAAAAAATCTTGCATCTTTTGAGTACGGTATCGAGATAAACAACCATACCTGTATTCTGTTCCTCTGGGCACCGCATGGGTGTTTACTAAGATATCAATTTCATACTTACCTTCGAGTTCTTTAACGAGATCTTCATAAACTTTCATTCTTGCTAAGAAATTGGTCAACTTTGCTTGGGTTTGTTTATGTAATTCTTTGACGCTTACGAGTTGAGCTTCTTTTGCTTGAATTGCTTGTTCGACTGCTTTAATACATCTTAATTGTCTCGCAATTCCTTTTGAAGATAGCGTTTCAACTGGTTTTTTTGTCCAGCTCCATGGCTCATAGCCGAATTGCTCTAATTCGTTAATGGCTTTCTCTTGTGCCTCAATAAAGAGCTTTTCTCCGGTTATATAGGCATCGTTAGGACGTGAATTTTGAATTTCTTGATTGATTGCTTTTACAGTTTCATTATACGCATCTAGCTTTTCTCTGCATTGTTTAATACTCTTCTCAATGTCGCTTGAGACAGAAGCAGAACGGGAGAACGTTGCGCTGCCAACGTTAGCTGTACTTGAAGCTGTGTCGAGCTGTTGTTTTCTAGGGGCGGCAGGAGGAGCAGGAGTATCCTCGGGATCATTTTCAACAATGACTTCATATCTATTGGGATCTGCTGAAACTGGAGATGCTGGCTTTGATGGCACTTGAGATGATATTGGAACGGGTTCTTCGCTGGGCGAAGTAACCGGGACATCTAAGATTGGAGATAGGACTGGAGCCGGTACATCTTCTACGGCTGTATGAGATGCAGTAATTGGAGATGGAACTCGGGCTGACGGGTCTTCTACGACTGTACGAGGCGAATCGATTGGAGATGGAATTCGAACTAACGGGTCCTCTTCAGCTGTACGAGGCAAAGCGATTGGAGATGGAACTGGACCCGGTGCCTCTTCTTCAGCTGTACGAGTTGTATCCATTGGAATTTCTACTTTTGAATCAGTCACCCCTGTGTCGGTGATAGGCTCTTGTGCGACTGCATCAGTAGTAGCGGTAGTATCAGCGCTAGCGACTGTTTCTACTGGTGCAGGTTTTGGGGTGTCGGTAACGACAGGTTCTGTCATCGAGGTCGTGTCCGCAGTCTCAGTTGCTGTGGGAGAGGGAGAAAGAGATCTGGTTGAAGAGGGAGACGGGGACCTCGTACGGGCTTCTGTGAATTCTGCTAAAGCTGCTTTAAATAGTTTTGTATCCTCAGAGTCTATGGGAAGAGGAAGGGATTCATAGGGGATGGCGGTACATTCGACAGTGTCTGTAGGAAGGGTTTCGCAGGGTAAGGCGGCGTATTCGACCCATGTTTTTGCTTCTTCTTTGAGTTGTTCGATATTTTTAAGAGATTCCCATCTACGAGCTTTTAATGCGTTAAAATACTTTTCTGCAGTTGCACGATCTGCAATTGGCTGTGAATGGATAAATTCAGGTTCTCCCGAATATTCATTGCCAAAAAGTTTAGTGGTAAAATTCTGTTTTAGAGTGAATAAATTAAAAGAATTTTTCTCTTTGTCATGTTGGATGACGATAGCGGTTCGAGAGGAAAACCATCCGTCATGATTCACCCATTCAGTTCTAAATCTAGGAAAATTCGTTCTTTCTGCTTGATTAGTGGTAGTTGAACTCATGATCTAACCTTTATTTTATTTTTTACAAATAATTAATAATTTATTTCGCATTAAAGTGGTATTATATAATAAAT
>JABDDS010000064.1 GCA_013287465.1 Chlamydiota bacterium
TCCATGCTTCGCAAATGGTGGAGAAAAAGGCATTAAATGAGCCTGAAAATGTTTTAGAAACCCTAGATGAAGCTCAACAACTCTTCTTCACAATCAGTCAGTCGGCACACCCAACCTCCGGAAAGCTCATTGGAGAAATCCTCACTGGCGTCAAATCCGAATCAAAACAACCGTTCTTAAAAGAGCTTCAAGAAAGGCAAGAAAACTTCCTTCTTAAAGGTCCCAATGACCCTGGCGTTGTCGGAATAAGCACCCGATTTATCGATCTCGATAAAATGATCAATGGACTGAATGCTTCGAATTTGATGATCCTTGCTGCTCGTCCCGCAATGGGAAAAACGGCTTTTGCTCTCAATATTGCTGAAAATGTCTGTTTCAAGGAGGGGCTCCCCGTAGGTATCTTTTCTTTAGAAATGAGTGCTGAGCAGCTTGTCCACCGGATCATTTGTTCCCAGGCAGAGGTGGAATCGGATAAAATTAAGACAGGATCTCTCAATGGAATCGAATATCAAAGAATCGTCGGGGCTGTCAATCAGATGCAAAATGGGGTGATGGTTATCGACGACCAACCGGGTCTTAAAATTACCGACCTGCGCGCACGTGCCCGGCGGATGAAAGAAAACTATGATATCAAATTACTCGTCATCGATTACCTACAGCTGATCAGTGGCTCGGGTTCATCTCGAACTCAAGAAAATCGACAAAATGAAATCGCCGAAATCTCCCGAATGCTCAAGAACCTCGCCCGCGAATTAAACATCCCCGTCTTTTGTCTTTCGCAACTTTCCCGCAAAGTGGAAGAACGCGCCGGACATCGCCCGATGATGAGCGATCTACGAGAAAGCGGAAGCATCGAGCAAGACAGCGATATCGTCATGTTTATGCTCCGTAGGGAATACTATGACCCCAATGATAAGCCTGGATTGGCAGAACTCATCGTTGCGAAAAACCGGCACGGTGGGATCGGAAGCGTCAACCTCACATACCGCAAAGAAATTGTCCAATTTGCAAACTACACTCCAACAAAACATCAGAGAGAGCCCAATGGTGACCCGGACCACGAAATTGATGCTGCCTTTAGCCAGTTCTCTCTAAAATAAATTTCTAATTATTTTTATATTTACTTTTATTAATTTTTATGTTACACTGAACTTCTTAATTAATTTATTAAGTATAACAATCGATTTTTTTATGACTGTAAGCAATTATTTATCAAAAATTCTTAATACAAGAAAAAATTACCTTACTGATTGGAACAACGATAGGAAACGACTGCTCGTAACGCTAACAAATAATCAGACGCTTTCTGTACAATTGGCATCCCAGACCCTAAGGGACCGAATTGGAGGAGTGTTTAATGGAGTCGATTTTAATGCGACTTTCACACCACTATGCGAGCTGCAAGATTCATCGCTTGAAGAATTTAATGCAATCGAAGAACTCCTCAAAAGAAGGGAGCACCGCTATTCACCCCTTATCCAGATAACCTCTCTTATAGAGACTAAGCTATCAGCTCTTAAAAGGGCACGTCCAACTCCCGAGCCTGAAGTAAAACCTGAAGTAAAAATAGAGATTCTCGAACCAGAAGAACTTGAGCAACCAGAAGAGCCTGCACAACCCACCGTTTCCGAAACAGAAGTCTTAGTCCGCAGTCAAACGATCGATCAATTAAAAGAAAAACTTAACGAATTACTACAAAAATTAGACAAAGAAAAAGCTTCATTAGAAGAGCAAGGCTACCTCGCTCTTGTTTCCAATCTTATTAAAACAAAAGAAAAAGCGAATAAAATCTTTAATATTGGCAAATTAGAAGCCAATCTCCATAATCCTCTGCTAACACTTGAAGAATTTACCCAAGCCGCCGCAACTGCACTTAGAAAAGGAGATGACTATCTATCCCTACTACACAGCAGAAATCAGGATGTTGTCACAGCCTTGTCAATTCAGCAAGAATCGGTGACGATAGAGCCCTTATTAAGTAACTTCTCCCCTGCTATCCAAAATGAATGGAAAAACTTATTTGATAAATGGAAAGTAGAGGCCAAAACCTCCGTCGCATCTACTGCAGAAGTTAAACAACAACAAAAATCACTAAAAAACATCATCTCCATCATCTGCGAAAAGTGCAAAGAAGAACTCATTCAATCGTTGAACGATGGGAAAAACAAATCCATCGCCTGGAACACACCTCCTCAAGACGAAGCAAAAAAACAATCAGATAGCGTTAAAAAACTTAAAGACGCCATCTCTTCCATGCAACAAGAACACTACGTTCGTGTAGAGAGGCATCTTAGCACCTTGACCTCAAGCGTAACGTCTCTTGAAGAGATAAGACTTCAAGTCGTTGAGATCAACAGCCT
Organism: Chlamydiota bacterium; assembly: GCA_013287465.1. Lineage (GTDB taxonomy): Bacteria > Chlamydiota > Chlamydiia > Chlamydiales > Parachlamydiaceae > JABDDS01. The sequence continues at coordinate 2,361 of JABDDS010000064.1, forward strand.
CCATGAACAATTGCAACAGTTTATCGACAACAACGCGCCTTCTCAAGAAAAAAGTTTGACAAAAAAATACTTAGCTCCATTATGGAGCGGACCTCAATCTACATTTACTGCTGCAGATGAGCTCTTAAATCATTATATCAATAAGCTCATCGCACAAATCAGCTCATTGGTCACTATCAGTCCGACAAAAGTAACATTCTATAAGGTGAAAACAACAAACATCCTTACCCTCAAAGAACTTGAAAGCCAATTAGCCGCAAGCAATAACAAAGAAGCCACTCGCTTACTCAATTACATTCAGATTCTATTGAAAATGCAAAAAGATGAAAAACGTCCATTCATTCAAAAACTAGAAAGCCTTTACCAGGCACTAGAAGCTGCTATTCCAGAAGCTGCACTTCTCAGTTTTGCAAAAGCAAAAGTCGATTCCCTAAAGTACATATTGCAATGGGGCGACCAAGTCAATCTCATGGGACTCTCTGAAAGTTGGGAGCTCTGGAGGGAAAAAGCAGAAAAAACAGCCCGTATGCTTCGAGTTCTAGAACAGGAAAATTTTACCTCTACCTTAACGGAATTCCGTGCCTATATTGAAGAAATCAAAGTTGACACTCTTACAGGAGCAAACAGCAGGGAAGCGCTTAAGCTCATAGGTAGCCTCAAACAGTATCTCAACTGCACGGTCAGATTTCAAGATCCCGACTCCGTGACTAGTGCCTCTATTGCAACCTTTAAGCAGGGATTTAAACGCTTACAAGAAAAGGTCAGCAATCTTTTCACATTGGAAACGCAAAAAAATGCTGTCCGCGAAGAAATCAAACAGGAAATAGAAACCTATTCTCAAAAAATCGCCGAGCATAGGAAGGATCTCGAGGCACTAGAGACTGCTTATAAAGTTAAATTCCCAGAAGTGAAAGAGGCGCTAGACAAACAAGAGAACGAATTCCCTACAATGGGAAAAAGAGGACGCTGCTGCAATACATGTGCCGGATTATTTTCAACGCTCACTTCATTTTTCAGATCAACCCCAACGAATAATCTCCAAGAACTTAACTTGGCCGAACTCAAACGGCATAAAATCGACATTCAAAGCAAGCTCAGCAAAATGGGCACTTCCTTTTTAAACCAATTCCACATTCCAAATGCACTCAAAGCTCGTCAAAAATACCTTTTATCAGAAACTCAACTGAATGCCGCAATAGAGGCATTCGAAAAAAAGGGGCCGCTTGGTTCCATCCACGCTCTCCACCTCAAAAAAAAACTAATCCTCTTTAAACAACAAGAGGAAAAAGCTTTAAAGGAAAAAGGCACATTTTCCACGCTCACAAGACTGCTAAAAGATGCTCCGGAACAGTTAAGACTCATCCGACTTTCCTACAGCGAAAATAATCATCTCGATTTGCTTGTTCAATTAGAAAAGTTCCAAGATTTTCCAGAGCTATACGGACAAGGAGTGGAGCAGTTCTTAACGACTATCGACAACGATTTTCAAAAATGGTATCTAAAATTAAATGCAGAACTTCAAAAGCTAAAGAAAACTCCTGAAATATTCAAAGAAGCCAACGACCGCTTCAATCAAGTACTAAAAGAGAAAGCCGACCTACAAGCTGCATTCGGAAAGAAACATACAACACTCTCAAAAGTAACTTTAGTAGACCTCCGAGCCCATAAAAACGCCATGAAACAACTCCAAGATAAATACGAAAGTGTTTCCTCCTTGTTTGAAAAAACGCACAAAACCATGGTAAAGGCCAACCGAGAATTGCAAGAATGCCTCGATGAAATGAGAAAAAAAGTCGGTCTTTTTAACGCGCAAGATCAAATCACGCAGGCCCATTTACTACAAGAAGAAATTGAGAGGATCACTAAATTACGAGACGAAACAGATAAAAAAGACACTGAGAATTACAAAAAACTCGTAGGGGTATGGATCGCACAACTAAAAAAGATTCAAAACACAATTAATTTGATGCAACCTTGCTCTATTCCACAACAACTCAAAAAGAATCCTCCTGAACCCCTTAAAGGGATGCTCAGACAACGCTACCACGACAAAATTAACGCCCTAATCGATCAGGCAATCGCTCAGGCTACCGCTAAAATAGAAGCCATCAAGAAAGGGGCAAACGAAAACTCTCTCGCGCTCCTTTTTACTCCTGAACTCATCAATGAAATCGAACGAAAAATCGAACAAAAAATCGACGAGCTCAACTTATTAAAAATAGAGTTTTGCCAAAATAAAGGGATCACAGGCTTATTAAAAAAATGCTTCAGGTGCTTAAGAAGTGATACTTTTATCGACGATCTCCCCCCTGAAAAACTCCATCATCACGACCTTGCCGTGCGCAAGCTCTGCGGCGACGGCCTAAATGAACTTTTACTTCTATATCCATTCGCAAAAATCGAAGATGCTGAAAAGAAATGTAATGAAGAGCTAACAAGATGTAAAGCTAAAATAATCACCCTAAAACAAAAGGGTCAGTATTTTCGTGCTTACCAACTCGAAAAACAACACAATTCCGCTGTCCAACAAATAGAAGCAAAAAAGGGAACAGTAGGTTCCTCAAAGGCAATGTCCACATGTGCCAATGACTTGAAAGACCTCGCTAAAGCAATAAAAACCCTCATCACTACAATTGAAAAAGATCTCGACCAAAAACCTTTTGCGCAACTCACATCCATTTTAGCCGTCACAGATACAACGAGTCTTAAAGATGAAGCTGTCGCACTAATTAGAGACGCTCTGATTGATGAAATCAGAGCGATTTTTGCAAAAAACCAGGCAAAATTCAATCTCGAAGGAACACTACAAACCATCAATGATGAGTTTGGCCTCCCGATAGACCCCATTCTTGAAGCGCTACAGAAATATAAAAACATTGAAGATCGCTTCCTCACTCCAATTCCAGACAAAGGCTGTACTCCCTGGATATTAAGAGGAATGATCGGATGTGGATTTGGATACACTCAATACTCATATAGAGACCTATCAGCAGAACAACTCCTCAAACATAAACCACATGAAGAAGCCGCAAAATTAATGGCCAATCCCCCTCTAATCATTTCACAGGCCCTCTCCCTATGTGGAAAATACAATACTTACAAAGTAGCTATGGACCAGGTGGAGCAAATGCGTGCGCTCCTCATAAAAAACAACCAATTCTTTCATCTTTATGAGTTCAATAAAAAAGTCCAGGACATTACAAGACCACTAGACCAATCAACCATTCTCACAAAGAAAAAAGACAGCGCAACATTAGAAGCCGAACTCAAAACATGCAATGAAGAACTCTCTAAACTCTTAAAACAAACACGCCATCATCAAAGCAACGATGTTCAAGCCACCCGATTCGAAATGGTCAATGAACCTTCACCGGAGCAAACTCTACTGTGCCAAGAAATACGCAACGACTTAATAAAAAAAGTTTCACAAGCAAAAGATAAAATCGCGATATGCAAAAGCAATCTAGAACATCAGAGAGAGCAATTCAATACCCCTAGTGAGTGGGAGGTTATCATCATGCAGAAACTGGATGACTGCTCTGCCGCAATGGAAAAACTCTCTCAAGAGCATCGTATTAATAAAGTTGATAGCAGAGGCAACATCTCCTTGATTGAGATTAATCCCCTAGAAAATGAAGGCTTAGAAACGCTCCGAACACACTCCAGGGAAATGGCTAACAAAGCTCGCGAAATCGATGAAATCAAACGCACCTATTCCCTCGAAAACCTCGAAAAACATGCTAAAAGCTACAACAATGTCGTAGAGCAGGCAAACGTCCATATCCAAGAACTTAAAAATCGCGATCAGTTGCACCGTGTTCCACAATGGGAAGACTCGCTCAATCAGGCCAAAGAGGTTATTGCCAAAGCATGCGAAGATTACTCTAATAACTTATCTACAGCTTCAAATGCGGACAAAGCTACAACTGCGCAAGGTCAGTTATTCGCTTTTAGCAGACTTCTCGAGCAATCATCGTCAAAACTATTAAAAGAGCTCAAAAAATCTACAAGTACGCCTGATGCTCCATTTAGAGAGCGATTAGCTGGAATAAGCAAAAATTCGCCCGACTATCAAAAAATAAGGCTCCAATGCATAGACAGCATGAGAAAAAAACTCGAATTAGCTAGAGATTGGCTAGCGAGACCGGAAGATATGATTCTTAAGATAACTGCAATCCTTAGTGAAAGAGGGCTTCCGCCAGCACAAGACTGGATTGACGAACTAACACGTCAAATTGCCGGGATGAAAGCTCAAATGGAAGATTATCTCATTAATTTTGAACATAAAGGAATTAAATATCGAGTCGAAAATCTCGATGGAGATGCCCTTATGGCATATGAAACTATAATTAATGATATATATACCATTCCTCCCCAAACGTCTAGAGAGACAGTGCTCCCTCAATTCTTAAAAAACTTCGAAAATACGACTTCCATAAGACTTTTCCTCCAAAGTCTCAATGAATATTCAGAACTTTGTTCCTCATTAGAAAATCACGTCGTAATGACCCCTCAAAATGACACCCTACTTAAAACCCATCATTCCATCATTTATATGATCCTTGAAAATTTAATCACAATAAAAGATGTGAGATTTACACGCGATTCAATAGAAAGCTCAATCCTAATATTAAAATCGGCCCTCTTTGCCTCGGCAGTACCAACAGAATATGACTCAGATGTTTGGTCATTGCTCGCAGAGCTAGAAAAAATAGAAGATAGTGACAGACGGGAACTGGTCGAAAAAATCCTCAACGGGTATACGACAAAAGTTGTATTAGAAACACTACCGAACAGTCGCTACTCTTGGACGACGGGTACTGCACCACCAGTCCCTGGTCTGTTGGAGTTAATTCGAGAGCTAAAAACTAGATTACCAGAACCTATCCGTCCTCTGGCGCTAGACAGAGGTTTGCCGGCTCCTCCGGTACCACCAAGAGATGAACGCAAAAATGATGATGACGACGATGGCTATATTGATATCATACCTCTAGCTTGTAATGAAGTAAAACGACAACAAATCGAGGCATTAGAAGCTAAAGTCAGAAGGTGCCCTGGCAAAAAAGATATAACAGTCGCCGAACTTTTGGGCTACTTAAGCGAGTACCTCACCCTAGCACGCGAACTCGAATTGGACACGTGATGCTATGCATGAGCTAGATTTTAACGCAAAGACGCGCGTTGGACACGTTGATGTTATGCATGAGTAAGGGTTTAACGCAAAGACGCGCGTTGGACACGTTGATGTTATGCATGAGTAAGGGTTTAACGCAAAGACGCAAAGGCGCAAAGCCTTCGGCTACCTTAGAGTAAGCAGGATAAGTGAGTTTATTAAATGATTGCTTCGCAAGCTCAGCAATCAATTTATCCTTCTAAATGGGGCCCCTGGGGCCCCATTTAGAATGATTTTTTTTAAGATCCGAGCTTGCGAGGAACTTAAAAAGCCTAACCTTAAATAATACCCCCTTACTCTCAGGTAGCCGAAGGCTTTGCGCCTTTGCGTCTTTGCGTTAAACCCTTACTCATGCATAACATCAACGTGATTCAAATCTTGTAGGCCTGTGTGATCACTCTCCAGCGCAGTTCCTCCTTTACTTGCACTGCAGCATAATCGGCGATTTCCTGCACTGACATCTCAGCAAAAGCCTCGATTTCGCTATCTTTGAGGCGATAGACAACGCAGTTGGCTTTATCAGAGCTTCCAAGCCACTGCTCTAGATGACTCAATGTGCGATTTATCGTGCGGTGGCGCTTATATAGGCGCCATAGGGCACACCCAACCAACGCCACGGGGACCATTTTCAACCATAAAGCCATCATATAGGCTTCATGATGCTGAAGGGTAACAAGAAAGATGTCGAAGACAACAATAACAAAAAGCAGCAACAAAAAAAGAACGCTCTCAATCGACGATTTTACGATTGGTCCAAACCACCTGCTAAAACGAGAACATGATGTGCGATAAGAAAGAAATTCCTCATAATGAGGTTCTTGAAACATCATTCTCCCCACATGGCAGAGCTCATGAGTGATCAATTCATCTCTTTGATAGATCCCCAAATATTTGTCGCGATAACGAAGAGAGCTTCTCAGCTGAATTAAGGCTGTCGTAGGGCTTTCATCGGTCATCTGAAAAATCCAGGCACATCCTCCATGCCAGAAACTCAACTTATGATTGCTGAAAAAAATAGGAATCCAGTCGATAGTGATGTCATAAATAGTTCGTAGACGATCATTTGCCGGCGCTAGCAATTCTGGCGAGCTGCTTTCCTCGGAAGATAAATAAGCTTTTAAATCGAGCGTGAGATGCTCTTTCAAGTTCAGACAATAGTCAACACGCTTTCGAAAATCTTGTTCCTGCTCATCAGGACCGGGAATTAACCCCCAAGAATTCCACCTTAACAATTCATCATCCATCTCAATTCATCCTGCGCGTTGCCAACACATACTTTTTATTATAGCGTTTTCTTTTTTCTGATTTATGCTCTGTTGCTGCTATGATCCAAGCGAAAAATGGGGATTTTTCCGAAACAACAATAGGTCTTAAATCATATCCTTGGGCAACTAAAGGAGCCGATTCCGATTCGAGGATTAATATGACATCGTATTTGACCGCCTGGGCCATATTCAAATCAACTGCAGAGACGACTTTTGTTTCCCCATGGAGACTAGTGCGTAAAAGACTTGGAGCGACAAGGCTTTTGCTGATGAATAAAATCGGATCTGTCGATTTGACATCAGCTGCCTCTAATGTTTTGACGATTTCTGGTACCATATAAATATCGACACGGTGGTCGACAATGGGACGTAACACCATGAAATAAACCTGAAAGCTAAACATCATTATTAAGGCTAATCCTTGAGCGACCGACAACCATTCAAAACGCAACACAACGACGTACGAAATAACCGTAACAACAAACATAGCAATTGCAACAACGATTGTCTGGTTTAACACCAACTCTCCACTGCTTAAAAAGACCCCAACAGCAAGACAACAGAATGCTGCCAAGATAAATTTAAATAGACGTCGCAAAGAAAATATCAAAGAAGACTCGATACCAGTGGCCAGCATCGGAGCTAACATGATAGAAGATAAAGGGATCAGCGGAAGCATGTAGCGGGTTCTCATTGGTGAAGCCAATGAAAAACAAAACAACATCAGCAAAATAGCGCTCAAAATAAATTGATAGCCATTATTCGTGAAAATAGAAAACAAATTCTTTTTCTTTCGACATGCAAGTTCGAGGCAAGAAAGGGACCAGGGCAAAAAGCTCATCGTCACCAACCCAATATAGAAAAACACATAGATGAACGGACGCCATAAACTACGGACCTTTTTGGCTACTTGATCGCCAAAAAAAGCATCCCATGCCATAGAACCATGGGTATAAGTGATGTAAATAAACCACAAAATAATGGGTAAAAACGCAACAAAAAGAATGGGAAAATGAATGGTTCGTCTAACAGCAGCAAGCTTGCGTTCCTTAATAAACACAAATATCCACGCAAATAACAATACTCCCACGCCAAGGAGCCCCTTGCTTAATACAGCCCCAGCAGCGCCTCCGTAGGTCATCCAAAAAACCTTATTGCTCTCTTCTTTGAAAGTAATCAAAGAGACAAAACCATACATGCTTAACAGAATAAAAAAGCACAGCCACATATCCGGAAGGGAATAGGTAGAAGAGAGGATGAAAGGAAGATTCGAAAATAATACCAATACAGCAAACTGGGCTGTTGCTTTAGAATTTGTCAACTTAAGCGAAAAGAGATAAGTCAACCATAAGACTCCACAAGCGGCAATCATCGATGGAAGCCTTGCAGGAAAGAAATCAACACCAAACAGAGAAAAACTAAGCGCTATCGTCCAGTAACTCAAAGGGGGTTTCAAAAAACGAGCATCGCCCGCAGCGGTCTTTGGCACCAACCAATCATGATCCTGCAGCATCATGATCGCTCCATCGCGATAATAACCATCATGCGTGTCTACCGTATCGAGAACGGTAGAAAACGGAAGCAAACAAATAAAAAAGAAAAGAACAAAATACAAAACTTTATTTTTCATAGACAACATCAGCTCCATTCAACTTCTGGAGGCTGCGGAGAGCCAATTAACGGACCGAATGTGAGATCGGTTTTTCTTTCCAGCAGAAATTGATGTCCACATCTCTCGCAAGAAACATCCTTCACCCACTTGCCGAGTCGATAATAAAAATCTTTTCGACTCTCAATGATATATCCACACTTCGGACATTTGTGATACTGGATGATCAAATCCCATGTGTGCGTCCCTTTCTGAGTCATTTTGCCTTCCTCCTACTCCGAAACAAATAGACAAGAAGCGAACCCAAAAAACCCCGTTCCGCCTTTTTTGGTTGGTCCAAGGAAAGCCCCCACCCGTTGATCTCATGCATTTCGCACCCACAAATGCCCTTGCCAGGCTCCACTGGGTGTTTTACCAGAGAGGCATCTGGCTTATAATCTCGATATCGCTTCAACCACATAAAGACCTCTTGTAATAAAAAATCCTTGCGCTTATTCCTAAGAATGAATCATAACAAAGAAAACATTAAATAAGGAGATCAAAATGCACAAATTTCTATTTATTGCGCTTGCTATCATCAATATAGGATTTGGAAATATGGTCTGGATGGATGAGCCTAAACCTCCGTTACTAACAGCCGCCATAGAAAAACCTCCTACGCCAAAAGAGGCCTTGGAAGAACTTATAAAAGGAAATGAACGGCATGTAAATAGTTTGCACCAAAACCTGAATCGAAATCTGGAAAGACGAACAGCAATCTCAGAAAAACAAACTCCATTTGCAATTGTCGTGGGATGTTCCGACTCTCGCGTCACTCCAGAAATCATTTTTGACCAGGGACTTGGAGAAATTTTTGTCGTACGTATCGCAGGCAACGTCATTGGGCGCACAGGACTTGCAAGTGTCGAATATTCTGCTGAATATCTTCACTCTCCTCTTATCATGGTGTTAGGACATGAAAACTGCGGAGCGATTAAAGCTGTTTTAGCTGGGCAAACAGAAGATATTGAACCTATTGCTATCAAAGTGGAAAATGCGATCAAAAAATATTCTCCCCATATACCCGATCGCGTTGAAGATGCCGTTAAAGCAAACGTCATAGGTGTCGTCGAACAATTAAAAGAAGCTGGCCCCCTTGCTCAACTCATTAAGGAAAAAAAGCTCGCCATTGTCGGTGGGTACTATAAACTGGACACCGGCAAAGTAAGCATCTGCTGCGGCCTCGAACAAGACACCCTCAAAAAACCTGAAGC
>JABDDS010000065.1 GCA_013287465.1 Chlamydiota bacterium
GTCCTTTATTGGAGGGTAGTTCTTCCGGTCTTTCTTCCGATAACCTTAATTGTGTAATTGACGATGTTACTGAGATGTATGAGGACATAAATTCTCCGAATTAAAAATTATTCTGTGTAATATTATACCTTTTTTGAAAATGAAAAACAATTAAAATATTTGATTTTAGCAAGTTGGTTCATCGCAAATTGCAGGACCCAACTTAGTTAAAACTGTCCAATGAACCAATTTATGACTATAGTCTTCTCTTTGTGTCTTTGTACCTTCGTGTCTTTGTGTTTAATTATTACCAGTTGTTAGCATGAACTATTGTCTAAAACTATAAAAATTAAACACAAAGACACGAAGGTACAAAGACACAAAGAGGTGATTTTTGAGTGTGTTTTTGTGTAAAATTTCTGTGTAAAATCGTGCAAAAAATTCAAGAACGCTTTACAATCGTGCAAAATTAAAAACATAGACGAGTAGATAAAATCAATGACTGAACCACAAAATTCCCCTTTGGCTAATGAAATCGCTCGCAGACGCACTTTTGCTATTATTAGCCACCCCGATGCCGGGAAGACCACGCTGACAGAGAAGCTACTGCTCTATTCAGGAATGATCCATACAGCTGGAATGGTGAGGGGGAGAAAAGGGAGAAAAGCAGCGGCATCCGATTGGATGGCGATGGAGCAGGAGCGAGGGATCTCAATCACTGCTTCGGCGATGCAATTTATTTATAAAGATACTGTCGTTAACGTTCTAGACACCCCTGGTCACGAAGACTTTTCCGAAGATACCTACCGCACACTTACGGCGGCCGACTGTGCCATCATGGTGATCGATGCTGCAAAAGGAGTTGAAAAGCAAACGCGCAAACTTTTTGAGGTGTGCCGTCTCAGAAATATTCCTGTGCTGACTTTTATCAATAAAATGGACATGCCTGTGCGCGATCCTCTAGATATTATGAATGAGGTGGAAGAGGTTCTCAAAATCCATTCGACGGCACTTAATTGGCCCATAGGATCGGGAAAAGAATTCGTTGGCGTCTACGATAGAATGACAAATGAGGTTCTCTTTTTTACAAAAATTTCTACCGCAGGGGCACAAAAAGCGGCAATTGATCGTTTTCCTATTGATAGTCCGGAAGTGTTAAATAGAATTGGTCTGGAGCGTTTAAATAGACTCAAAGAAGAACTTTCTCTTTTAGACCTTGCTGGGAATCCATTTAATCGCGACGATTTTTTAGCGGGAAAGGTCACACCGGTTTTCTTTGCCTCTGCACTGACAAATTTTGGTGTAGAGCCATTTTTCGATGCTTTCATTCATTTGGCTCCAAGTCCACAACCGCGTATTGTCAATCGTTCTAATGGAGAAGAAGCTTCTATCGATCCCTATACCAATAGTTTTAGTGCTTATGTGTTCAAGATTCAGGCTAATATGGATAAAAGACACCGCGACAGCATGGCATTTCTTCGCATCTGTTCTGGTAAGTTTGACCGCGATTTAGTCGTCCGTCACCACCGCCTTGGAAGGGAAATACGTTTGTCTCGTCCACATGGAATGGTTGCTGGCGAGCGCACGACTGTCGATAGCGCCTATGCAGGAGATGTCATCGGAGTGATTAACCCAGGGGTCTTTTCTGTTGGCGATTCCATCTCAATGACCGGTGGATTCAACTTCAAGCCGTTGCCTCAATTTCAGCCGGAAATTTTTGCACGAGTATCGCCAAAAGATGTTGGTAAGAGGAAAGCTTTCGATAAAGGAGTCCTTCAGCTTACCGAGGAAGGAGCGATTCAACTATTGCGTCCTTATGATCTGAGTGGGGATTTGATTTTTGCCGCAGTTGGACAATTGCAGTTTGAAGTAATGCAATATCGTCTTCGTGATGAATATGGAGTAGAAACGACAGTCCACACACTCCCTTATCAATGCAGTGCATGGCTCATTGGTGATCTTAAAAAGTTTCAGAAGCCCTCTACAGCTACGATTGTTAGGGACAGGCAGGAACGGCCGATGGTTCTCTTTGCTGAGCAGTGGGAAAAACAGTATGCGATAAAACAAAATCCGGATCATCAGCTCGTCGATTTGCTTGCATAAAAAACGGTCTCGTTGCATAGTCAAGCAAATAAAGGACAACAAGGATCTTGTGAGGTATACTGCGGGGCGATGAATCTTTTAGATAACGATATTCTACTACGCGAAGCGTTTGGAGTCCCCAAGCGGCACGCCGCTGATACCGAAAAGGAAAATTCGCTTCGATTAAAAAACAAACTTGAAGCATTTCCTTAGAAGTGCGAAAGTCCTCTTTCGCTTTGTCATTTAAAAGCGAAAGAGGACTTTCGCACTCCAAACGCTTCGCGTAGTAGAATATCGTTATACCGAAAGACACTCGAAAGTTGTCCTTTGTCCTTAAAATAGGGATTCAAGATGTGCCGAATTGTTGTATGCTTTTTGATTTCGTGTTTTTGTTGCAACACGCTTTTAGGTAGTCCTCAATGGATGTTAGATCAGATAGCACAGGATCTTGCCCCATTCCAGAATGGGATTGATGAAGAAACTTTAGATCTCATTATGGCAGAAGCTTATCCTAACAAAGGATTTATTCGGGTTAAAATCATCGATGGCGATATCTCTACAATTACACACTCAGAAAGAGCAAATCAAACTCAGAGAATAAGTAAATGGCTAAATAATTTACAAAAAAAAAGATCTTTGCCGGATGTAGATTTTATTATATCCATGCACGATAGCCACAGTAGTTTTGAACCATTAAACGATAAAATCGATCCTGTTTTCTATTTTTCAAAAAACAAAAATCAGCTTGGAGATATCCTCATTCCCGATCATTATGCATTGAATGGTTATAGTAGCCTCACAAAACAAATTCAAAAAGGAATGAAGGCATGGCCTTGGGGAGCAAAAATAGAGATCGCTTTTTGGCGTGGTTCTACGACAGGGGGGGATTACAATCTTATAGACTGGAAAAAGATGCCTCGAACACAGCTGGTGATGTTGTCTAGGGAAAATCCTTTAGTCGTCGATGCCAGATTCACTGGTTTTTGTCAGGGAGCAGATAAAAATCCGGAAATGTTGGAAAACACATGGTTGTTGGCAAAAAAGGTTTCTGAGGCTGATTCTTTGCAGTATAAATATCTTGTAGATATCGATGGGAATACTTGTGGATGGAATAGGCTTTATTGGACATTGCTGTCGAATTCTGTCGTTTTTAAACAACAGTCAGATAATATCGAGTGGTATTATGGAATTCTCACTCCTTATAAACATTTTATTCCGATTGCACATGACTGTAACGATTTAATTGATCAGGTGGCGTGGGCTAAATCACACGATGATGAATGTAGAAAAATCGCCGAAGAGGCAACTCGATTTGCTTTAAAAAATCTCAATGAAGATGCTATCTATGAATATTTTTATCTTGTTTTACTGAAATATGCGGAACTTTTAAACTTTCAACCTCATAAATAAGTCTAAATATGCCAAAAAGTATCCGATGTTTATTGATGTCATGTTTTTTTTGCAATATGCTCTTGGCTGCTCCTCAATGGATGCTGGACCAGATAGCATGCGATCTTGCTCCATTTCAGGATGGTATCGATGAAGCGACTTTAAACTCCCTTATGGATGAAGAGCTATCGCTTAGGGATTTGTTATTTCGTTTTAAAATTACCAATAACAACATCTCTGTGACAACACATCCAGATTATGTTAAGCATCCAAGAATGAAAGCTTTTCAGAGCTATTTAAGAAGGCTTGCCTCTAAAAAATCATTATCGGATGTAGATTTCGTTGTTTCAATGCACGATGCTCTTTTAAATAATGACAATAAGAATCCGATCTTTGTTTTTTCAAAAAATAAAAATTTAGAAGGAGCTATCCTCATCCCCGATTTGTATGCGCTTATTGGTTATGATAAATTAACAAAAAAAGTCCAAAAAGGAGTACAGGTTTGGCCTTGGGAGAGGAAAAAAGAGATCGCTTTCTGGCGTGGAGCAACGACAGGGGGGGATTATAATATCAATGATTGGAAAAACATGCCTCGAACTCAATTGGTGACGCTATCTAGAGATCATCCTGCACTTATAGACGCAAAATTTGTCGGTTTTCATCAAGGGGCGGATAAGAACCCAGAAATGCTTGAAGAAAGCTCATGGTTGTTAGGAAAAAAAGTTTCTGAAGCAGATTCTTTGCGATATAAATATCTCGTAGATATCGATGGGAATAGTTGTGGGTGGAATAGGCTTTATTGGACATTGCTTTCAAATTCAGTCGTTTTTAAACAACAGTCAGATAATATCGAGTGGTACTATGGGATCCTTGTGCCCTACAGGCACTTCATTCCAATTGCTAATGATTGTAGTGACTTAATTGATCAAATGGCATGGGCTCATGTACATGATGATGAATGTAGAGAAATTGCTGAAAATGCGACCGAGTTTGCCTTAGAAAATCTCAATCCAAATGCGATTGATGAATATTTCTATCTCCTTTTACTGGAATATGCAAAGCTTATAAAACAAGAATAGCAATGTTTTCAATGTGTGGGGTGTGTGGAAACTGATCCACAGGTTGTAAAGCGGCAAGGCGATAGCCCATCTGTTGTAGTGCTTTAACATTATCTGCTTGTGTAACTGGATTGCAGGAAATATAAAGGATTTTTCTTGGAAGGAGTTCGGCGAGATGTTGTAGTGTCTCTGGGTCGAGTCCAGCCCTTGGGGGGTCGACAATCACCACATCTGGCATTGGAAAGGTGTTTTCTTTTCTGATTTTTTCTATCACATCGCGGACAGATCCGGTTAAAATATGCACATGGCTCAAACCATTATTTTTTGCATTGGTGCGTCCGTCTAAAGAAGATTCTTCTGAGATCTCTATCCCTACCACTAACTTGGCCTTTTTTGCAATGGAAAGCCCTAAAGTACCCGTGCCGCAATAAAGATCATACACAACGCTGTTTGGCGGAATGTCGAGAAGATTAAGGGCTAGCGTGTAAAGCTGTTCCGCTTGCTTTGTGTTGGGCTGAAAAAAGGCTGATGGACTCACCATTAACTCTAATTTCGTTTCTGTGGCCTTAACTTCAAGGATTTCACGGATATGATCTGGACCGTGCAGAAGTATTTCATAAAAACTTGTTGGCTGTCCCTTAATAGCTTGCTGGATGCGTAAAAAGATGCTTAACCGGCTTTGGGTGTCAGGAGATTGGTTCCACTCGATGCTTTCACGTAGAGAGGCGACAAATTTATCAAGCTGATGACGATGGAGGGCGAATTCCGGATTTCCCGAAACGGTAAGCATCACCAACCGATCCCCCGTGTGAATTCCCTCTCGTACTGTGAGCGTTCGTAATGATCCGGTATCACTGTTTGGGTGATAGGCTTTCAGTTGGGTGTTTTCCCACCAATGGCGGACTGCTTCAAGTGCTTCGATGAACCAAGGATTGACCAGATGGCACTCTGTGAGGTTAATCACTTTGCCTTGACTTCCGTCCATGATGAGTCCGAGATAACGGTTGCCTTTAGAATCTCCCGAGAAAGAAAATTCCATTTTGTTGCGGTAATTCCATGGGTCTACGCATGAGGCGATAGGATGAAAGAGGGTATTTTGATCTCGAAGTGGAGCAAACAGTTTTTCCACTGTTTTCTGCTTAATTTCTAGTTGGGTATCATAAGCCATCTGCTGCCAACGGCACCCTCCGCACTTCGAAAAATGGAGGCATCGTGGTTGTATACGCAGAGGTGATGGGGTGATGATCTCTTCAAGGACCGATTTAAAGGTGCCACTTCGTTTGCGTTGTAAAATGGCTTGGACTTTATCTCCAGGAATCGTAAAAGGCACTTCGACGATTCGGTTGGTCGGGTCTGTTGTTTTACCGAGTCCATGCCCCTTTTTGGTGAATGTGGAAATGATCACTTCTGCAGCAATTTTTTGTTGGCGTGCCATCTGTTTGTATTCGTTCATTAGTTAGTTATACTGCGGGGCGGTGAATTTTTGCGTTTTCCGCTGCGTGAAAGCTCTCGCGGTTCGACGATCGCAAACGGATGAATATTAATAATATTGATCCGTTTGCGATCGCTCGAACCCCGAGGCTTTGACGCGCGCAAAACGCAAAAATTCACCGCCCCGCAGTATAATTTCGTGCCTGCGTGCGTGCCCGATAAAGATGCATTAGGAAAGATTTAGTTTCAAGAGAAATAAAAAATAACCGGGTACGCACACGCATCCTATTACCCATAAGTCTTTAAATTAGGCATATAGCTACTTTGTAGCCGTGCATAAGTATAAAAACCATACTGCTATGCATAAGCACGGAAACGCAAAGGCGCAAAGACGCAGAGACGCAAAGCCTTCGGCCCCTCAGAGCAAAAGAGCAGAGTGAGTGGGTATTGTTAAGATCCGAGCTTGTGAGGAACTTAAAAGACTTAACCTGAAATAATACTTTTTTGTTCTGAGGGGCCGAAGGCTTTGCGTCTCTGCGTCTTTGCGCCTTTGCGTTTCCGTGTTCATGCATGTTACATATTAGCTATTTGCTTTTGATTTACGCTAAAACAGGAAAAACGGACTTATGAGTAATAGGATGCACGCGGGCACGAAATTAACTAACTAGTGAACGTGTACAAGTAGGGAAAGAAAAGAAGAGGTATGCAACCTGTTTGCATACCTCCCACCACAAAACAAAGGAAACAAATAGTCTAGCGACGTCCCTTTTTAGAAGGTAATTTCGCTGTTGATTTTTTGAATGACAAAGGATGTGACTTAGCAACAGTTTTGTGTGCTTTAGTTTTTGCCTTTGTTTTTACTGCAGCTTTTTTAGGAGCGGCTTTTTTAGGAGCAGCTTTTTTAGGAGCGGCTTTTTTAGGAGCGGCTTTTGCTTTTTTAGCGGATCTTTTTGATCCTTTTCCGTGTTTTTCTTCAACGATAGACTCTTTACGGTAAGCTTTTGCTACCTTTTCGAGTTTCACTGTTCCAGTACGAACGCGTTGAGAAGCAGCTTTGTTACCAGCCTCTGCTTTGCCGAGATCTTGTGTGATATGGTTCAAAAGATCTCTCATGTGTTTGCAAATATCTTTAAATTGCATGTCATAACTCCTTTTTTTTATTGGTTAGTGACTATCTTTATTAAATATTAGTTTTGGAGATATTGTGCAATCTTTTTCTTGTTTTTTTTCAAAAAAAATGAAAAAAACACGAATTTGTAAAAATCATAAAATCAATTCCACAATATATTCTGAATTTGATTTTCTTGCTTTTATAATATTATTTTTTTTGTGCTCAAAAAAAAGTAAAAAAAAGTGAAAAAAATAAATTTGCAAACGACTTTTGCCTCATTTTCATTCAAACTTCAAAGCTTTTGAAGCCGTTCGCTTTTTTTGGTCTAATTTCGTTTTTTTTATGTCAAATTTTAGTAAATTCACCTGCCATTGGCTCCTAAAAGTTGAACTCGCTTTTTCATCATAAACAGAGACTATGAGGGCCACAAAGACTATAGAGAAAACAGGAATAACAAGCGCAGGAATCATGGAAGGTGGGCATGGACGATGACGAGCCCGAGCCCGCGGTCACGGTCTCGGGGCTCGATTGCGTCCATTGTTCATTATCCTTTTATGATGTATACTTACCTATTATGAACCATAGAATCCTAATTTTTTGCTTTTTGCTTTTGAGCTGTTCCCTTATCGCTGAAGAACTGGCTTCTGATTCTTTTCCTTCAATAGAGGAGTTGTTGGAGGCGGGACTCTACTCTCAGGCTCTTGCCGGTTGCAATGAATGTCTAGCAGAGCTTCCAGAAGATGTGCCGAGTTCTCAATTGATGGATGCACGCTTTCGGTTGGCAAAAGTTCATTTCGCGATGAAAAATGAGCAGCAGGCCCTTGATTTGCTCGATGAAAATTTAAAGTGCGAAGGCTGTAAAGAAAACGATGCAACGTACAAAAATTCCATTTATCTATCGGCTTTAATATATAAAAATCTCCTTAAATATAGAGAGGCGAAGGAGCTTTTTTCTCTTTATTTGGATCATTCTGGTGACCTTTCCTACCGTGATGAAGCTCGTTTTGAATTTGCTTTGATGGAATTTCTTTTATCTGCATATGATCAAGCACGAAAAGATTTTCTTAATATCGAGACAAAAAAACCAAGATTGCAGGCTTTAATTAAAATTTATTTAGCACGCATTCTACTTATTGAAAATAATGGAAAAGAAGCAGCGGTAATTCTAAATGAGCTCTCTTTGATTCCTATCTCTAAAGATGATCTTCTCCATTTCGAAATCTGTTATCTTAAAGGAGAAGCCTATTTTCAAACGCATGAATATATGAAGGCTATTCATTGTTTTGATCAGGCACTACCGGAAAAATACAAAGAAAAATGCAGTTGGTGGCGGGATACTTTATATCATCAAGGGTTGAGTTATTTGAAGCTTGCCAACCGCGTTCCTGGGGAAAAACCTGCCCCTGAATCGATATCTAATAATCTCTATCAAGCGTATTTTAAGCTTGCAGAAGATGTTTTTTTGCGGTTACTGGCCGATCAACCAGAAGAAAAGGTCTATCTTGCTCTGGGACAGTGTTATCTTGAAGATGCTAAAAGGTTTAAAAATAAAAATTCCTACTTAAACGCAGAGAAAATCCTTAGTGATGAGCATCATTTTTTAACCAAAGAAGCTCAGGCTCATGCTCTGTTGTTACGTGCTGAAGCGGCGCCTTCTTATTTTGCTCGCGATCGTTTGTATCAGCAGTTAACTGAAGAATCTCCAGATGATGATGACTCTGATGAAAAGGAGTATTATACAAAAGGGTGGTTCATGCGCGGGCATAACGATTTTAATCAAGCGCAGTTTTTAGTAGAAACGGGACAAATGAAAGAGGCTGCTCAGATTTTTTCTAATGCCGCCAATGCGTTTAATCGAGCCTCTGTTCTTTTTGAGGAAGAGAATAACCCTCTAATTGCAGAGGCTCTCAAATACCAAGCGCTTGCGGTTAGTAAGAGCGACGGCAGTGAGGTTGCCTTGCAAGCCTATAAGCTTATGGATACCTTAATCACTCGCTATCCTTTCTTTTGGCAATCGATGGAACACCCTGATGAAGCGTTGTATCTCAGGGGATTTTTTGCAGCCGTTTTTAGCGAAACCACAAACAATAAAGAATTCATCAATATAGCCGAGGCCTCTCTTTTTGCCGCCGCCGCCGATCCGAAAAATAAATTTGGAGATATCGCCCTATGTTATTTAGGTGGTTTTCACTATCGATGTGGACATTATTTAGAAGCAGAAAAAGCCTATGGCAATTTAGTCGAGAAATATCGTTCTTCTCCTCTCTGTGGTGAAGCGTGGTTTTGGATGGCTTGTTGTGCAGATAAACAGCAGTTAACTAAAGCCTTGGGGCAGGAATGGCGTCGCAATTGTTTTGAACAATTTCCCGATTCCCCATATGCAGCAGAAGCCTACTTCACCCTATACTCTTATCAAGACTATCTGCAAGGAGATCGGAAAGCAATCAAGCATCTCAATAATTTCGTTTTAAAGTATTCAGACTCACCACTTCTCATCGAAGCTTATTATTTACTAGGCCTCGATCTTAAACGCGATCGTAAAACACCCGAAGGGAAGTGGATTAGAAAAAAAAATCTTACAGAGGCTATTAGTGCATTTCAAAAGGCAGAAAGCATCTATCTACAACTCATTCCCACGTCGATCTCAGGTGTTTCTCAAGAAAAGTGGAATTACTATGCTGCCGTTTATTACCGCGCTGTTTACGAACGAGCAATGATCAATTTAGCAATTGCAGAGGAGTCTCAGGGAGCTAAACAGAAAATCTATTTTGAATATGCTGAAGGGGTTTTTCAACAATTAGTCAATGATTTTCAAACTCCTAATGCCTATATTGAGTCTCTTTTCAAAGTAGATCCACTTCCAATGCTGTATCAGGAAAGTATTTTTTATTTGGCCCAAACGTTGATGAAGACACAACAAAAAGAGAAGGCAGAACAATATTTTTCCGAAAACCTTTTGCGTTATGAACAAGCACATATCGCCAATTCTTACTACTTATCGCGTACTCACTACTCACTTGGAATCCTAGCGATGCAACAGCAACAGTATTTGATGGCGTTGGAGTCATTTAAGAAAGCTGAAGAAACAGGGAAAAATCTTCTTAGTACAGATCAAAAATTAGACTTATGGATTCAAGAAAGTTTGTGTTACCGTGGATTTTTACAATATGATCAGGCAATTCTCATTTTGTCGAAAGTCGTTAATGACGACGCAGTTTCAGCTCTCCGCTTGAAAGCAATGTTTCTACGTGCCGAAACATATGAACTGCAAGGACGTCCTGAATTGGCTCGAAAACAACTGGAGTCAATGGCCAAAAAAGGGGGACCTTGGGCCCTAAAAGCAAAAGAAAAAATGGAAAAAGAATATGGATATTAACATGATAGCTAATATGTTGACCTCTAACTGGAATATCATTTTGGTGATTATCGGAGGATGTTCCATTCTCAGTTTCACTATTTTCATTGAGAGGCTTATTCATTTGAAAAAATCGGAAATCGACACCAATCAATTCATTATTAACATGAGAAAAAGCATTAGGGATGGCAATATTGTCGAGGCGATTGGAATCTGTGAAAATACAGGTGGAACAATCGCCAATATTATTAAGGCCGGGTTAGTTAGGCATAATCGCGCTAAAGAGCGCATCGAAAATGCAATGGAAATGGCTGGCTTAGTCGAAATTGCCCATCTGGAAAAAAACGCGAAAACACTTTCAATTATCGCCTACATAGCTCCACTCATTGGATTACTTGGAACAGTATTGGGATTTATCCAAGCATTTTCTGAAATGCGTATGAGTGGGTTAGTTGACATCTCAGCTACACGTATCGGAGAAGCGATGGAATATGCCCTAGTGACCACAGCTGCAGGGTTAGTCGTGGCCATCCCTTCTATTATTGCCTATAATTATATTGTCAGTAGAATTGAAGGGTTTGTTTTAGAAATTCAGACGACCTCATCTGAAATTGTCGATCTTCTCAACGAACGCAACGAAGAAGATCTTTATTAGTCATGAAATTTAAAACAAATTTAAAGATCTCTCATTCTCTCATTGATATGACACCTCTGGTAGATGTGATCTTTCTCATGCTTATTTTTTTTATTGTGACCTCTGATATCCTCCCCCTCAAATCGCTCAACATTGAAAATCCAACGCTCGATCGCAATTCAGCTCCTATGACAACGCAAATTCTCGTTGTCATGGATGCTCAAAACGTCATTTATGTAGGATCAAAAAAAGCGATTGTCGACCTCGCTTCGGTGAAGCAGCAACTCAATGAAGAAATTCATCAACTTCAAGTGCTCCATCCTGGCGTTATCCCCACCGTTGTTTTGAGTGTTGATAAAAA
>JABDDS010000066.1 GCA_013287465.1 Chlamydiota bacterium
AGGCGCAAAGGAAGCAACCTTCGGCTACCTGTTATCAAGGTCGCCGAAGGTTGCCCTCTTTGCGCCTTTGCGTCTTTGCGTTTAATTTTTTATTGTTGCTTATAATACCTCATGCGCTATCGGCAGCGCAGGTCATCACGTTCCAGGAATTCGATAATTTCTCTCAATATCACCAAGAAGAAGTGCAGATTAGGGGATTTCTCTATCAAGACAAAGGTAATATCATTCTTGCTGCACAACCCAACCTAAGAAGCTGCTGCGTTGGCAATCAAGATAAAATGCAACATCAACTCATTATCTTAGGTTTACCAAACAATCAAATCTTCACACGATCTGCAGTGCTTTTACAAGGCATTCTTTCGAAAGATTTCTCTAATCATTATCAACTTGAAAATGCAATTTTCGTTGAAGAAAAACCTGCTAATTACCTTCCACTAATTGCCATGCTCGTTATTTTTGGAATTGCCATCATAACCTGGAAGATATACCAAACGTGATTCAAAATTAATATTTGGAGCGCGCCAAAGCCCCGGGGTTGAACGATCGCAAACTGCCTAATATATTAATATGAGACAGTTTGCGATCGATTCAACCGCGGGAGCTTTCGCGCAGCTCCAAATATCAATTTTGAATCACGTTTGGTATAACGAGACGTGTTCGATTGGCAATTTAAGAAAGAAACGCCCCGACATCTGAAATTTCAAAGGGTCATCGGAAACAAAATATTCAATCTTAGGAGTGGCATTTTCAGTAGCCTGTAAACCCATTTTTTTCAATGTCACGCAAACTTTATGCGCACAGGCACTAGAGGAGTCTACAATGTTAACTTCATCTCCAACTTCGCTACGGATAAGGTCTTTCAATAATGGATAATGAGTGCACCCAAGCAATAACGTATCGATAGATTTCTCTCTAATAGGCTTCAAATGCTCCTGAACAATCAAACGCGCTGCGGCGTGATGCATATATTGCTCCTCCACTAAGGGGACAAATAATGGACAAGCAACAGGCAATACATAAGCTGTCGGCATCTTTTGTAAGATAGCTTTCTGATAGGACTCTGAGCGAATAGTCCCTTTAGTTCCTAAAATGGCAATACGTCCTTTTTTTGAAACCTCTATCGCCTGCTCTACGCAGGGTTCAATCACTCCGATGACAGGGATATTAAAAATTTGTTCCAAACGCTCCAAAGCATGTGCTGTAGCGGTATTGCAAGCGACGACAAGCAACTTGATGTTTTTTTCTAACAAAAAAATTGTATTCTCTATTGAATAGCGAATGATCGTTTCTCGACTTTTTTCTCCGTAAGGAAGACGAGCTGTATCGCCAAAATAAACGAAACGTTCCTCTGGAAGAAGATCAATAAGCTGACGAAGAACCGTCAATCCTCCAACACCTGAATCAAAAACACCAATGGGGGAAAGGGAGTGAGGCATCTATTTCTCCGGGATCTGCAACACCTTTCCCACAACAATACGATCGTTGGAAAGCCCGTTAAGCTCTTTTATAACCTGTACCGTTGTTCCATTAGCACGAGCGATCTTTTCTAGACTATCCCCGGTCTGTACGCGATATGTAGAACCTGATAAAGGAGCCTTGGTTGTAGCTGTATCTTTATCTTGAAAAGCCTCTGTCAACGTTTTCATAGCGTTTTGCAAATGCCCTATACTTCGGCTTTGCTGTTCTATGATTTTCTCTAATTCGCTAATTTTTTGCTTATACTGAGTGAGTATTTCCGTGATTTCTGTAGAATGCGTTTTAAACTGTTTGACATCGGCAACAAGGTTTTTAGATACCGTCTCGAGGGCTAAAATCTTAGATTCAAGCGATGAAGAACTCCCTTTGAGGAGTTCCTTTTGTAACTTACTACTATCAGCCAACTGATCGCGTACGCTTTCAATGATCGTATCTAGGTTTTGTAATTTCTCTTCAAACGTGCGAATCTCTAATTCATGATTTCCAACCTCATGACGCACATTCTCAAGCGAACCGCGTATCTCCTGAATGGCAATACCATTTTGATCATTTGCTCCGCGCAGCGGGGAGGAAAACGCCGCTGCTGCACATAACAACTGAAAGGAAACAAAAAGCAATATCCGCATCAGAACCTCTTAGCGTTGGTAGATTTTAAACTCCACACGACGGTTTTGTGCCCATGAGTCCTCTGTGCTATCATGGAATACAGGACGCTCTTTTCCATAAGAGACGGTGAATACGTTATCAGGATTGACTCCCTCTTGCAGCAAAAGATTGCGTACAGCATTACTACGGCGGGATCCTAAAGCCAGATTATAAGCCTCTGGTCCACGTTCATCCGTATGCCCTTCAGCGAAGATATATGTCCCTCTATTGCTCTTCATGTAGTTAGCAATTGCACGAATAGTCTCTAGATTTTCTGTTCCCTTTACCAAGTTGCTATTGTAGTCAAAAGTGATATTACGGAAGACGGCTGCCCATGCGGCGTTTGTACTAGGATCTCGGAATGAACTAATTCCAGGAATAGAACTGCCTGGGTCTCCAGGAGTCTCTCGCGGTTGTTGGCTAACAAAATCAGCCATAGCTACTTCGTCACTATTTGAGAAGTCATTGAGAGGGACAAACTCACCTGAAGCGACGCCAGTATTTGAATAGCGGTAGTCATTGCCGCCGAAAGATCCATCTTCCGATCCGACAAAATCGTCACGCGACTGGACGGCACGAGAGCTGCCATTTTTGCCACCTATTGTACGCAAACCGCGCGACACATGTCTCTGAGCCGACTTGCTATCTTCCCAAACTTCATCAGAACTCCTTCGGCATGATGTAGCCGAGAAGCAGAACCCCAACATCAAAACAGCTAATAAAAATCTTGTCACTAACATAATTACCTCTATGGAATACACCTGTTAAAAAAGTGGAGTATAGCAAATTCTCGACAATACGGCAAAACAAAATAACATGATAAGCGGATACAATAAAAGTGGAGCTTGATAAAGCACACACTCTTAACATTCAAATTGCTATGCATAAGAGGGGTTAAACCTAAAGGTGCGAAGATAGGGGAGAAGGATTGCTGTCCTTTGGGATAAGCGAGTACAGGATATGTAGGATCAGGGAGGATATGAAGGATCGTTGACGCTAGATTTAAGAAATAAAAAATAGGTGATTGCTTCGCAAGCTCAGCAATCAAATTATCCTTCTCAATGGGGCCCCGGGGGCCCCATTGAGAATGATTTTTTTTAAGATCCGAGCTTGCGAGGAACTTAAAATATTACCATGTCTCGTTTATATCGATCTCTATAGCTAGCATCAACGATCCTTCATATCCTCCCTGATCCTACATATCCTGTACTCGCCTATCATGTTATTTTGTTTTTTTATTGGAGCTTTTTAAATTCAGCAACACTCCCAACCTTCTGATACTGAAGGGTAGAATCTTCCGGCATTACCCCATTGAGAAGGATTGCAAGGCGCTGCTTATTTTTCTTACCCATTACTCTTCTGGCATGCCCTAAAAACTCCATATACGAGAGATCTTCATAACCTTGAATACGTTTGGTTATCCAATCGAAATCTCCATCGTAAGTAAATGCGAGCTTCGTGAGAAGAGCTCCCATCTCTGCGATATCTTTTGCCGGTTCACGTAACACTCGGACAAGTGATTGGTGGATATTATTGTATTTTTCTTCCGTTACTCCCTCATCGACAATCTCTTGAATAAAACCTTCAATAAACAATTCGAAACGAGCGAGGAGATCGCGTCCATCATGAGTGTTTGACTGCACCGCAAAATAATCTACGATATGCTTTTCCAACTCTTCTGTTTTACTCATCACAATATAGCCAGTCTGTTGCTTAGTACGCAGAGTACTGAAAAAGGGCTCCTTCATTGCCTGCATTAAAATTTGCTGGGCGGCCCTTTCTTTAAAGGAAAAAGGTTCTGCCTGAATGGCTAAAATTGTCGCATTTCCTTGTGCTTTACTTTTAGTTTCAAGGAAAAAAGGTCCCTGAGATTGGGGTAATACGACAAAGGTTTTTTCATACTGCTCTTTCTTGGGATATCCCTTTCCATCTAAGATACCAGACAACTGTTTAATCAGATGATGAGCTTCATCCTCGCTCATATTACCATAAAGCATCCCTTCAACAAAGCTTTGTTCGAACACTTTAGAAATAAAATCCTCAAAACGTTCAAATGTTATTTTCTTAATTGCCACGGCCTTTTTTTGCTCTGTGACATAATCTTTATACAGCAGGCTCTTAAGGACGTCACCGGCTTGCATAAGGGGTTTATCCAATGCAGCATTTTGATATTGATGGAGTAAAGACTCTTTAAAGACTTTAAACTGCTGTTCTTTCGGCACTGAATCCTTTAGACTCTTCACCAGTTTTAAGAAAAACTCCCCGGCTTTATCACTAAATCCGTCAATCGATATCAGCACTCCATTATCAGTGCGCGTCATACTAAAATTAAGCCCAGCCATCAATCCGGCATAAGCATATACATTGAAGTTCTCGACAATGCTTTTCACATAAAGATCGCCAAGGACGATGCTTTCAGGAGAATCTTCACGTATGAGCGGGGTTCTGATTTGAAATGACCAACTAATTTTAGGAACTGCATAAATGCTATCCTGAGAAAAGTAAATCTTCGAGAAATCATCGTCTACAAGTATTCTAGGATGAGGGATTTCAACCTTTTCTTCCTGGATCTCTTTTTTTGTGGGCTTATACAGAAGGGTCATCTTCATCGGGACAAATGGATTCAATTCCGGCAAATCAACGCGAGAATTGGGTGTGGCTTGTGCCCATTCTGTAAGTATCTCAGAAGGGATAGCCTCCACTTTATACTGCGCTCCTAACCATTTTTCAGTTGTATCCGTCACTACTCCAGTCAAAACTTCTGGAGCCATTAGCATAAACACGCAGCGAGAAGGAATCAAAATCTGCAACAAAGCGTCCACCGCTTTTGGATCGAATTCTTTAATAAATAATGTTTGCCTTGGATAAGTCTCTATGCTTTCATTTGCAATTCGAGAAGCCTCACTTGAGATGCGTCCAAAGCTGTCTCCTCGCACTTGATATTGGTAGTTAAGCAATGCCATTTGTTGCGACTCTTCAAAAAGATAATGAGGGATCCCTTTTTTACGCAACCCAGCAATTGATTCAAAACACATTTTAATCGCATCGTCAACATGCTTTACTCCGAAGTCGGTCAGTTCTATTTGCAGATAGAACAACATGTTATGTCCACCTATTTTTTCTCCTCCTGAAACAATAGCTGAAGCAAGTTTTTGCCTTTTAAGCTCGCTTAAAAGACTATTTTTCCCCTCATGCCCCAATACATAAGCGACAAGCCTTTCCGGCTTACTATCGCGCATATCGGCAAATTCGGGTGGAAGCTCCCAGACCAAATTGAGAGTGCGTACTTGCTTAATCGGTTTCACATAAATCATATGACCCAATATGCTACCTGGCAACATTGGTTCTCGAAAGTCAAAAGGGGGAAGGTTGATATTGGGAACAGGAAGAAATTCACTGACGACAAGTTCCTTTAACTTTTCTAATGGAAGAGAAGAAATGACGACTAGACGCATTCTATTGGCACTGTAATGCTGCTTATACCATTCTTTCAAACTATCTTGAGAGACTTTTAACAACGAAGTATGATTGCCCATATCAAATGAGTGGTTCGGATGGGAGGGATTCATCAACTCCTTAAGCACATAATACTGTCGGATGTCATCATCCTCTACGTTTTTAGCATATTCCTGGTCAATAGCATTGAGCTCGCGCGCAACGCCCGATGGGTTAAATAGCGGTTCGACAAAAAAATCAGAAAGACGATCCAAAGCCTCGGGAAAAGCGCTAGGTTCAACAGTAAACATATAACCGGTAAAATCAGAGGTGGTAAACGCATTAAAGGTACCCCCATGCTGACTTAAAAAATGACTATATTCAGATTCTCCCGGATATTTCTTTGTACCGAGAAATAAGACATGCTCCAAAAAATGAGCGGTACCAGCATACCCTTCAGGATCCTCCCAACTTCCCGTTTTCACCACTAAAGCTGCTGAGGACTTATCTACTTTCGGGTCGGAAATAATGTAAGCCTCTAAGCCGTTCTTCAAACGCAATTTTAACGTCTGCTGTCCCGAAAAAGAAGGGGTGAGAATGGAAATTTGCTCAGGATCTTCAATCACTGTGAAATCAGGGGAAGAAGCAGCAAATGTCAATGCTTGTGCACAAACGAACCATAAAATCATTAAAAATCTAATCATTGTCCTCCTTCAAGTAGACCACTGAAACATCAACTTTTGAATATGTTTTGATACAAGAGATTCAGTGTATAATCCCAAGATAATAAACGCAATTTTTATATCAACATTAGACCTCTTTCAAAACTAAGGTTCTATTGATTGAAATCGCAAGTTATGATAATCTAAGGTTGAACTTTAGATTATCATAACTACTATGTTTAAAAGAACGCTAACATCTTATATTCAAGAACTTGCAAAAAAATATCCGGTCGTCACTCTATTAGGTCCGCGTCAATCGGGAAAAACAACTCTCGTCAAAATGGCCTTTCCTAAAAAACCTTACGTCAACATGGAAGATTTTGACAACCGATCATTAGCCACTCTAGATCCCAAAAGCTTTCTCCAAACTTATCCCAATGGAGCTATTCTAGATGAGATTCAAAGAGTCCCAGACCTTTTATCCTACATTCAAGTTCGAGTAGATGAGGGAGATTATAAAGGGATGTTTATCTTAACAGGTAGTCATCAAGCCCTGCTCCATCAAGCCGTTTCTCAATCTCTAGCTGGAAGGACTGCTCTGCTGAGGCTTCTCCCATTAAGTTTAGAAGAAATCCGCGATGCACAAATATCCGATTCTATAGAGACAATCATTCTACAAGGAGGGTATCCTAGAATTTACAAAGAAAATATTCCCGCCTCTAATGCCTACAGCAGCTATTTTCAAACGTATGTAGAAAGGGATGTTAGACAGATTCTACAAATCAAAGACCTAATCCAATTTGAACGTTTCATCCGGCTGACAGCAAGCAGGGTGGGGCAGCTCGTAAATTATGCAAGTCTTGCATCAGATGTTGGAGTCTCTGCAGTCACAATCAAACAGTGGATTGCAGTGTTGGAGGCAACTTACATTCTAGTTCGTCTTGAACCCTATTTTGAAAATTTCGGTAAACGACTGATCAAATCACCAAAGCTCTATTTTACTGACACAGGACTGGCATGTTATCTTCTTGGTATTGATTCCACAGAGCAACTAATAAAAGAACCAAACTATGGAAATTTGTTCGAAAATTGGGTTGTGATTGAATTGATGAAAGCTCGCTATAACCGAGCCCTAGACCCTAGACTTTACTTCTATCGAGATGTCGCCGGAAAAGAAGTTGATTTATTATTTCAAAAAGGAAACCAGTTGATTCCTATCGAAATTAAAAGTTCAAAAACATTTTCCTCTAGTTTCTTAGAAGGACTTCACTATTTTCATGAACAAACCCCTAAAAGGGCACTGGGAGGTGCATTGATTTATGGTGGTGAAAAAACACAGCAAATCAACGCCCTTCAACTCCTAAACCCTGAAAATTGTTCTCAATTAATCACTTAAAAAAAACGAATTAATTTATCAACAAACATGCCATAAATTAATTAAATTTTATTCAGAATATTACTTAACTGTTATTTACCTTGACTTATATTTTGGAAGCAAGTATAATCTTCTTTTTAACCATAGATTTCAGGTGGTATGACCCAAGCTTTAAGCTTGGGTCATACCACCTGAAATAGTTACTGGAGGAGTTATGAATCTAAACGTTTCCGTCTGTTCTACCCAGAGAGATTTATCTGTTTCTTCACTTACATATTTAGAAAACGACAGGGAATTTATTGTTGCCTTGAATAACGAGGATGGCTATCATCTAGAGACCTGTGAACCTACAAGAAATCTAACCAATTTCCTCCGTTCTCAGGGTCCACAAAATCTTGGGACACGCAACGTTGTTGTTTATGGTCCTAAGAGTGATGGTCGATTTACTGTTGGATTCCCTAAAAAACCTATTAATTCACCATCCATCTCAAAAGTTGGATTGATCAGTCTTGTCTTATTATTACTTGCACCCCTTGCAAATGCGATTGGCCCACCTCCAACGGGTACAACAGCACCCTCTGCAACACCAAGCTCCCTACCTTCATTGCATCCATCACTATTACCAACGCATTTACCTACCTTTAATCCATCAAGCCTACCAACAAACCTACCAACGCGTTCGCCTACTTCTCATCCATCTACCCCGCAACCCACAACAAGCCAACCAACCTCATTACCTTTGACAGTTATTCCAACGACATCGTCACCATCAACATCATCATGTCCAGTAGCCTTGCCAGACATACCTAAATTGTCATCGTGTCTACCTGTTCAATCTACATTGTGTGACACTTTTTCTGCATCATGTGAGATTCTCCAGGAGACCCCAAGTCAAAATAGGCCAATATATCGACCATCCCTAGGTGCATGTCAGTATAATCCGGGAGCACAGCTAATAACTTATTTTCAAGGTTCCTTGTGGTCTGTACCATATTTGGAAGGAGGAATAACACTCTATCCTTTCGGTCAACGAGTGAATATAAAAGAAGAGGTTATTCAAAAAATAGTCAGAGAAAATTTAAAAATACAATTTAGCATAAACTCGACAAATCCTTGCCTTCAAATAAAGATTGTAAAAATCGGTTAAAAACACGCACATGTTCACGGGGTCTATTCACTATAACTCAGGCCTTCAGCCTGAAATACATATGCTTATCACCTAGGGCGTTGCCCTAGGCTTTTATAATCCAGGCCTTCAGCCTAAGCACTGTTCTCAGGGCAACGCCCTGGTTTATAATAGCCTAGGGCAATGCCCTAGGGAAAACACGTAAACACTTCAGGCTGAAGGCCTGAGTTATAGTGAGTAGACCCCGTGAACATGTACTTTCAATGACTCTCATTAATTATTACTGAAGTTGGTTCTGATAGATTTCCCTCGGCATCTTTACTTCTGACAGAATATGTATACTGCACCCCTTTATAGCAATCATAATCTTTATACTTCAACGAACAATCAGCAGACACAACTCCAAGAAGCTTATTATTGCGATAAACGTTGTATGCTACAGGGGGCACTCCTTTGTTAGGAGGATCCCAATGTAATATGTTGGTACAAGTTATCTGAAAACCAAATTCAATTTTACTTTGCCTGGCTCTTAAATGCGTTGGTGGTGCTAAGAGAAAACCAAAAGCTACGTAGTATGGATTATCCTGCAATGCAGCAATTGTAGTCAGTGTGTTGTTATTCGCAATATCGATAGAACCGAGAGTTCCAGGAGCATAATTAAATACCACCAATACATGATCTGCGTCTGGCGCTAATGCTAAGGTATCAGGAGATGGCCCCCCCGCAAATGTTTCTATAGAAGAGTCTGTAGGAACGTCAATCAGACTAATAGTACCATCAAGAGCATTTCCAACATATGCTGTAGAACCATCTTGAGAAAACGCTATATCATAGGGTTCTAATCCTACAAGAATTGTATCCGCTGACAAGGTATTACAGAAAGTCTCAATAATCGCGATGAAATTGCTATTGTCTGCTGGAACATAAATTTTAGTCCCATCAGAAATGGCAAAAGCAGTGGATGCTTGTCCACCATCTGGCATCATTAATGTACAGGTGCGATTATCACATGTACGGATAACAGTTACTGTACCATCATTATAATTTGGTACATAGACATAAGCACTATCTGGAGTGACAGTTGCAGTTGATCCATAGCCACCTTGATTCCCTACAGTAATTGCTGCAATGGCTTTATTTGTTAATGCATTGATGACTGTCACTGTGTTATCAATGTCGTTGGTGACATAAACTTTTTTTCCATCTGGAGTGATTAAAATCCCATCGGGGCCATTTCCAGCTGGAATAGTAGCTGAAACTGTATTGCTTGCAATATCAATCACGCTTACGTTTGCCGAACCATTATTTGTCACAAATGCCTTGGAACCATCGGGAGTGATCGCAATATAATATGGAGAAGTTCCAACTGGGATTGGTGATCCGGTCACGCTATTCGTAAACACATCGATTACAGAGACTGTGTTGTCCCCGGAATTTGTCACATAAGCCGTCTGCATATTCGGTGTCGTCACAATATCATACGGAGCACTTCCTACTGGAATATTAATAGGAGTTCCCCCCAAAGGTAGGTCAACAACGCTTACAGAATTAGAGCTGTAATTGTTAATTAAAGCCACATAGGAAGATGCATAGAGATGGTTTATTAAAATACATGTCGTCAATGCTATATAAAATATTTTTCTCGCAAACATAAATTCCTCACCTAATTATTTTATAGAAAAACCACATCATACCAAACCTGATTCTATAAATTATTGCACTTTTTGCAATACCTTTTCTCGTTCACGATAAAAAAAACATTAATTAAAATAAAGTATATAATTCCCAAAGGCTAAACTTGAATTAAAATATGATCTGGAGTAATTTAAACACAATTTCAAATAACCAGGACTATAATTTTATGTTTAAACTACTTATTTTCTCTCTCTTTTTTATGAATACTTTAGGCGCCAATATAGTTATTGGCATTGCAGGAGGAACAGGATCTGGGAAGACCACTTTAGCAAAAAAAATTCAATCTTTGTTAGGGGATCAAGCCATCATTATCGAACAAGATGCTTATTACAAAGACTTCTCCTATCTATCAAGTGAAGAGAAAGCCTTAGTTAATTTTGATAATCCCGATTCAATTGATTTCCAACAATTATGCGCCGATATTAGCACGTTAAAAAATGGAGAAAACATTCAAAAGCCCATTTACGATTTCAAAACGCATTCTCGACAAGCAAACTCTATTCTCATCAGCCCCAAAACAGTTATTATCGTGGAAGGAATTCTCATTTTCACACAAGAAAGTCTAAACGATTTATACGATTTTAAAATTTATGTAGATGTACAAGACGATATCCGTATCTTACGACGCATTGAACGAGATATACAGGAACGTGGACGAACCTTCACAAGTGTCAAACAACAGTACCTTTCCAGCGCCAAACCCATGCATGAAAAATTTGTCGAACCAAGCAAATACCATGCAGATATTATCGTTTCGGGAGAATCAGATAATGGTGACTTTGATGG
>JABDDS010000067.1 GCA_013287465.1 Chlamydiota bacterium
GCTTGATAAACACGCTCTTCTATTGGTGTACGCTGGCTTTCCCTGATTTTAGCACCATCAGAAATTCCCTCTATAAATACACACATATCATTTTCGTTTAATGGATTTACCGAATTCATCAATTATCTCCTTTGTTTATTGTTAATAAATTTAACTTAAATAATATTATATATCTTTATCTAATTAAATATCAACATAAAAACATAGGACAAAAACACGTTGTCCATAATGTCTATAATGTCCATAATGTCCACAACGTCCATTTCTAAAAGGAACTGCTCATGCCCCATCTTTCCGTTTTGCTTAATGAAATGCTAACTATTTTCGACAAACGCCATTTGCGTTGTTTTGTCGATGCGACATTGGGAGCAGGTGGCCATTCTGAAGCATTTCTCAAGGAACATCCTGAAATTGAATGTCTTATTGGTATCGATCAAGACCCTATAGCAAGGGAAATAGCAAGAAACCGTCTTGCTCCATGGGGTAAGAAAGTACATATTATTGCTGGTAATTTTGCTGAACTTGATGCCCATTTAAAGCATCTTAAAATCGATAAGGTTGATGGGATCATTTTTGATTTAGGAGTCTCTTCAATGCAGTTTGACCAGGCTGAAAAAGGCTTTAGCTTTATGAGGGAAGGTCCTTTGGATATGCGTATGGATCCGACATCTTCCTTGACAGCGGCGGAGGTCATAAACACTTGGAACGAAGCTGATCTTGGTAGGATTTTTCGCGATTATGGTGAAGAGAAATATTGGCGTAAAGCTGCTGGTGCTATTGTAAGAGCTCGCCAGAATAAGCTTTTTACTACCACGCTCGAATTAGCAGACACTTTGCGTCAGGCTCTCCCTTACAGCAAAAAAGGAATCAATCCAGCCACTCTTGTTTTTCAGGCATTGCGCATCTGCGTAAATAGGGAGCTAGAGCGTTTGGAAAATGTGTTGCCCATTGCGATTGACTATCTTGTACCAGGAGGACGCCTTGCAGTCATTAGTTTTCATAGCCTGGAAGATAGAATTGTGAAGACAGCAATGCGTTTTGCTGCTATTGATAAGTTACATACGTCTGGGTTAAGTGGGCTCTTTCTCGACAAGGAACCTTTGGTCAATGCACTGACCAAACGTCCTATTATTCCAACAGAAGAGGAAATTGCCGAGAACCCAAGAAGTCGTAGTGCCAAATTAAGAGCTGTAGAAAAAAGATGAAAAAAAATCAAAGAAACCGTGTTGAACCCCAAAAAGATCGTCAGTCTTTTGCAACCGTCGTCCGTCTTTTTATCTGCATAGCAGTTGCTGGATTTATGTTATTTGCTTATATCGATAAGCAGAATGAGTTGATAGAATTGCGTCTTGTCATTCCTGTATTAGCAAAGGAAGTTAAAGAAATTCATGAACAAAATACCCGTCTTCTCTATCAGATAGAGCAATTTGAGAGTCCTATACTGTTGATGGAAGTGATGCGTAAACCCGAATATAGCCATTTAAGATACCCCTATCTCAATGAAGAAATTATCCTGAGAAAGGGGCTTCCATTGCTGCAAAATTAGCCCGTAATGAGTCTTTATTTATTTTATCGATGATATTCTAGGGCTACATGTTCAAGGGAACTATTCACTATAATTCAGGTCTTTCACTTAATTTTATGAGCGAAGAAGAATTGCCCTGAAGGTAAGCAATCGATTCATCGGATAAAAGTGCTGCCGAAAGACTGCCATGTATTTTTTCTAACTTTCTATAAACATTTGCAAGTTGTCCGGCAGGCAACTTTCTTTCTCCCATCACCAACTCTTTTTTATAGTCAATTTCAGTGTCGAGATCATAACCATGACACTCTTTAAAAACTTTGTCTGTCAGAATATGTCCCTTAAGAGTTGTAAATAATTCCCCTATTGCTAGAAGTTTTGAGTATTTTTGGGATTGTGCTCCTTTTGCAATATTTAACCAAATTCCTAAAATTCCCCAACTTTCTACTTCCAAAGCTCTCCAACTGTCTATTATGTTCAGTCCTTCAAGCATTATCAAGTGACCAGCCGCTTCTTCTAAATGCATTAATTCATGAATATTTATCAAAGGAGATAGACCGCAAAAATCACCAAAGCACACGTCTTGCCGTGAGACCCTTGTAACTGCAAATGAAGTTCCATTTATTAGATATTCCCCTATTCCATTGTTATCCGAGCAGACATAAAAAAGATTTTCTGCGTTCCAATTAAAAAAAGCATATTTTGAAATATAATTTTCGAATTCCTTGTAAGCAAATGGCTGACATTTCATAATATCTTCCTTTTTTATTAAATTCCTGTAGTTATTATTAGTATAAAAATTGTGAGTAAAATTCTTCAGTAATAAAAAAAAGGAAGACTCCATAATTTTTTCTATTTCCCAATATCTATTTCCATAAACAGGGCTGTTATGTAAAGTATGCACTCCAGGGATGTGTGTCATAGGAGAATAAAACCAAGATGCTGAAGATGAGTTCTGATAAGATTTATTGATTATAGTCATTGTGACTATTTTCATATGCTCTATTCCTACACGCCAAAAGATGTTGGCAAACAAGATGCCTATCCCCACTAGACTTATACCCTTACATACCTGTTTTTGTACAGTACAAGCCATCGCTCCCCAGGAGGCAAAAATAAAAGCTAAATCCAATGAAGTTCTGGCTATTTCGAATAGTTTACCTTCATAAGAATTTTCTTGAACGATTCCGTTGCAGCCAATCAACGTAATTATAGCGATACTCGTTTTAGCAAGATTATCGATTGTCAATATTCGAGAACAGGTCCGAGACAGATAGTTTCCAGATTGTTTTAGATGGTGTTGTATAAAACTCGACCATGATAATTGGTTTTGATTATTTGTATTTAACGGGATTGTTCTTGTGGACATTTTATCACCAATATATAATTTAAACTAAACAATTGTAACATGTTTTTTAATTAAAGTAAATGATCTTGTTGCATTGTGTTAGCGCAAAATAGAAATTTCCGCTTTTTTGCAGCAGTTCCCGCTGAAGTATAAAAATAACAGGATAAGCAAGATAGGTAGGATGTTAAAGAAAGAATTGTTAGTTTTTTATCGAAAAACCAAGAAAATTTGCCTTATCCTGCATATCTTACCTATCCTGTTTTTATTGTTTTAGTATCAGTGTTAAAGCTATTCTTTCCTCAGCGGGAACTGCTGGCTTTTTTGTAAAATAGAAATTTCCGGGATTATAATGGAAAAGATTATACGCAGAGTGTGCTCACTAATGTTTTTGCATTTGCGATGCAATCGTTGACGGAAACGCCATGCCAGGGGATTCCAAGTAGACTGATGCGTGAATTGGAAGCTTTTGCTAGATTTTGCTCCAGCGCCTGTACTTTTGTAAGATGTCCGACAGGATATTGAGGAATTGCTTGTCGGGTGGTTTTTGTGTGAATGGTATCAGGGGGGATTGAAATATTAAGATGTTTTTGAAGTGATTCCATGGCAAGTGCAATGAGCTCTTCGTCTTGTAACTGTGGAATGTCTGGGTGATGCATCCCCCCAAGCATCGCTGTCATTCTCGTTTGGTTGGGGTATGTGTTTTGTCCAGGGAATGCCGAGGAGTCCCACACCATTCCCAGAAGTTTTTCTTTTTCTTTTGTGGGAATGAGATAACCAAATCCCGATTTTTTTAAGACATCGCTATTCCATCC
The DNA here is from genome assembly GCA_013287465.1 of Chlamydiota bacterium. Classification (GTDB taxonomy): domain Bacteria; phylum Chlamydiota; class Chlamydiia; order Chlamydiales; family Parachlamydiaceae; genus JABDDS01. Next base: position 3,683 of record JABDDS010000067.1, read on the forward strand.
CATGTTGACAACAGCTAACGAGGCATGGGGAAGAGAGGGGACATCTATTTTTAATGACTTCAGCAGTTCTTTTGTTGCTTCTGCTGGCGTTGTAATGAATACATGATCGGCAGAGAACGTTGAACCTTGGTTTGTAGAGATCTGTATTTCATCATTTTTTACTTCGAAATTAATTGCAGCAGTGCCAAGGTTGAGGTCATTTCCAATCGAGTTGCTAAGAGCCGTGATTAAGCTCTCCATTCCATTTTTCAGGGTGAAAATAGGGAACTTTTGCGCTTTCTTTACAAAGGAAGAAAGATGGGGTTCTTCTTTTTTCCTGAATAAACCCTTTACAAAGCCTTTTAAAAGGGATCCGTGTGCCTGTTCTAATTCATAAATAGCAGGAAAACAGGAACGCATCGATAATTGTCGGATATCGCCAGCATAAATGCCAGAAGTCATCGGATCGATGAACCGTTCGGCAATATCTTTATTTAGTCGACGTGAAATGAAATCATAAATAGATTCATCTTCCTTCTCCAAGGGGGACACTCTCCATTCTTTGCAGAAAGCAGGAATGAGGCATCGAGTAAGAGGAGAGGATAAAAAGCCTAGAATCCCGTTAGGCATCTGTTGCAAACTTCCATCTATGTAAAGGAAACGCTTTTGAGATGCCGGAGCAGCTGCTAGCCATTGACTTTCTAATTTTAAATCTTCGATAAGTTGCAGCGTGGCAGTTCCTGTCCCGCGAGAGCGGCAACTACGAGGCCCCTCTTCGAAAAGAAAATCTCCACAACGAACAGTGCGGATCCAACCACCAGGGCGTTCTTGTTTTTCCAGGACTATGATGGAGGCATCGTTAAATCGCTGACGTAAAAACCATGCGAGAGCAAGACCACTAATCCCCCCTCCAATAATCACAAACCGGTAAGGACGCTGGGCATGGGTATCGAAACGCAAAGGCGCAAAGGCGCAAAGGCGCAAAGGAAAAACAGTTCTTTGCGCCTTTGCGCCTTTGCGCCTTTGCGTTTCTGTTTTCATGCCTAGCGCTCTGTTTTATTTATTTAGCTAAGGGTGTTCTTTAACGCAGTTGACAAGCGCTTGCACAGCTTCTGTTGGTGTTTCGGGGGTGATCCCATGACCGAGGTTAAAGATATAACCAGGATCGCCATTCATAGCATTCAGCAAACGGGTGACTTCTTTCTTCAGTACAGGAATAGGTGCATATAAAAAGTCGGGATCGAGATTTCCTTGGATTGCAATTGAGCTTGGGACCACAGATCGCAAGCTGCCAATATCGACATTCCAATCGACGCTGATGCAGCTAGGTGTTGCTTTTACCATTTCAGGAGCAAATGTCGATGATCCTCTACAAAATAAAATCACAGGGACTTTAGGTTTAATCTTTTCGACAATTTTTTGCATATAAGCTAAAGAAAACTCGCGAAACTGATGGTGAGTAAGGACGTTTGCCCATGAGTCAAAAACTTGTACAGCCTGGACGCCGGCTTCTATCTGCATTGTGAGGTAGGTGATGGCATGGTCGGATAGCAGCGTTAATAGCTGATGAAATGATTCTGGATCGCGCAACATCCATTGCTTTGTTTTATGGAGATTGTGATTTGATTTCCCTTCGATCATGTAGCTTGCCAGAGTGAATGGGGCTCCACAGAAACCGAGCAAAGGAACCTTTAGCTCAGGGATTAACAGACGAATTCCTTCTGTGACATAATTTAGTGAGTGGCGCATGTCGACTTTAGGCAGTGCTTGGATGTCGGCAGGGGAGTTAAGAGGACGATCGATGATCGGTCCTGCTCCATCTTCAAAATGAAGCCCAATTCCGAAAGCTTCAGGAATGACGAGAATATCGGAAAAAAGAATGGCAGCATCCATTCCAAAGGCCGTAATAGGAAGCTTTGTCACTTCAGCAATGAGTTCTGGATTGTGGCACATCTCTAGAAAAGAGTGTTTTTTTCGTAGCGCACGATATTCGGGCATGTATCTGCCTGCCTGGCGCATGAGCCAAACGGGAGCTCGTCCTAGGTTGCGGCAGTGGAGAGCATCGATAAGAAGTCGATTCATATTTCGTTCCTATAGAATACGGTCAAGGATCGATTCGACGGTGAAACCGAACTCTTTCGCAAGAGCACCTGCAGGTGCTGAAGCTCCAAATGTCGACATGCTAATAGTAATGCCCTCTCTGCCAATGTATTTATGCCATCCCATTTCCACTCCGGCCTCGATAGAAACGCGTTTTCCTAGGTTTCCTCCCATGATGCTTTCTTTGTATTCTGGAGATTGCTTTTCAAAAATCTCCCAGCAAGGCATTGAGATGACTCTGACATGCTTTCCTATCTTCTCAAGAGCTTCTGCAACGTCGATGGCTAAATGGAGTTCCGAACCGGTTGCCATTAGCGTATAATCAGGGGTGCCAGATTCTTTTTTGATGATGTAAGCACCTCTTCCTACTCCATCAGAATAAGAAACGTTTGTTTTAGACAGTTCTGGAAGTGACTGGCGCGATAGAAGCAGTGCTGAAGGACCTGAGTAATTTAAGGCCGCGATCCATGCCATTTTAACCTCGTTGGCATCGCCCGGACGCAATACATGTAGGTTGGGAATGGCACGTAGAGAGGCAAAGTGTTCGACGGGCTGGTGTGTGGGACCATCTTCTCCAAGAAAAATAGAGTCGTGAGTGAATTGATAGATCACCTGCATTTTCATTAAGGAGGCTAAGCGGATTGCATTGCGCATGTAGTCTGAAAATGTCAGAAAGGTACCGACAAATGGGGTGAACATGCCTGTTTCGGACATCCCTGTTGCCATTGCACCCATGGCAAATTCTCTTACTCCAAATTTGATGTTACGACCTTCAAAGCTATTGGGCGCTATTAAAGGGTACTTTTCTAACATTGTTAGATCGGAACAGGAAAGGTCGGCAGATCCTCCACAAAGTTGAGGAAGAAAATCGGCCAGCTTATTTAAGACGTCCTGTGAGGCTTTTCTACCAGCTACAGGAGAGGTTACCTTTAAGTCTTTGAGCCTTGTCTCGAGATCGGCAGGTAGGTGTTTGTGTTTCATCGCTTCAAAGATTTTTAGCTTGTCTGGATGAGCTTTTGCCCAAGCATCGAACATTTCTTGCCACTCTTTTTGTTGAAGGGTGTCTTCCTTTTGTTTTTTTTCGAAAAAATCATAGACGGCTTGTGGCACGAAAAATGGTTCTTCTGGAGCTCCCAGAGCAATTTTTGTCGCTTTGACTTCATCTGGTCCTAGTGGAGATCCATGGACCTTAGACGTTCCTGCTTTATGCGGTGATCCTTTGCCGATGATCGTATGAGCAATCACTAGGCACGGACGCTCTTGATGATGCCTAGCTTCGAGGAATATTTGATGCAGGGCATCTAAGTCATTGCCATCGACTTCCAGTACATCCCAGCCGTAAGAACGGTAACGCATTTTTGTGTCTTCGGAACAACAGTCGTTTAACGGGCCATCGAGAGTGACGTGGTTAGCATCGTAAATAGCAATGAGGTTATTGAGCTGGAGGTGACCGGCAAGTGATGAAGCTTCAGAAGTGATTCCTTCCATCACACATCCATCGCCCATTAGGACGAAAACTTTGTTGTCGATGATTTTGTGCTTTTCTGTATTAAATCGTGCTGCTAGCATTTTGAGCGCTAGTGCCTGCCCGACTGCATTTGCAAAGCCCTGTCCCAATGGACCAGATGTCGTTTCGACGCCAGGAGTCTCTATCGATTCGGGGTGTCCAGGCGTTTTGGAGTGAAGTTGGCGGAAATTTTTGATGTCATCGAGAGAGACGTCATAGCCAGATAGATAGAGACAAGAGTAGAGCAGCATAGAACCATGTCCTGCAGACAGAATGAAGTGGTCTCGATTGATCCATTCTGGGTCTTTAGGATTATAGCGTAGGACATTCCCCCAAAGATAAGCCCCTATTTCAGCACATCCCATTGGAAGTCCTGGGTGTCCTGAGTTTGCCTTTTGAACAGCATCTATAGAAAGAATACGAATAGCAAGAGCTACTTTACTGAGTGTTTGCTTAAGTTCGGGATCTAATGTGACATGTTTCATCGAAAACTCACTTTGTTAAAAAATACTAAGAGATTTTAAAATGTAGAGGCATTTTATGCCATCCCTATCGCCAGCTATTGTATCATTTATTGCTCCATTCGGGATACTTTTTTCTTGTTTAGTTTGTGATAACTGGTTTACTCTCATCCATTTTTTTCATGAGATTTTCGATTTGTACAATTTTGATATCTTGAATGCATGTGCGGATCGCCCGTGAAACGGGCGATCCGCACATGCATTCAAGATATCAAAATTGTACAAATCGAGAATATTAAAGTTAAATATTAAAATAAATAATTGATTTACAATTCTGTTTTATTGTACAATTGACATTAATTAAACAATAATTTGGAGGTTTATGTGAATTCAGTAGATATGAATCAAAGTTATACGTGTATGTTTGCTGCTTTTAATAATAACAGTTGGATCTTTAAGGACCCTAAGGAAATAACGGATTATTTTTCATGTCCTCGAGGATTAGAAGACCAACAAAAACTTATAGATCAACTAAACGCTAAGATTGTTCATAGAAAACCTGAAGCAGCTTCCAGTGTTTCAAGTGCGCCTGTAGATCTCTCTGTTTCGGATATGCCCGCTGCCGCTCCAAAAGCGTCTCCCATTGTTCGAAAAGTATCTGCTGCCGCTTCAAAAGCTCATTCTAGGACTTCAAAGCGATCTAAGCTGAGTAAAATAGATGAGCTGTCACCGATGAAGGATGCAGCTTTGTTGGCATTGGTTCCGCTTTATACGGTAGTTCAAACTGGGTCGGATGGTTCAACCATTACTGATATTGAGTGGGATAATGTACTTTTAGATTTTAACATACGCACGGGAGAACCAATTTCGAAGACATCAGCAAGAGAGCGATATCAGTATTTACAGAAACAAAAGCAGGCGGAAATTTTCTCTTTGGATGGCGATTCTCCTAAGGGAGCCGCTCAAGTTCCTTCAGTCGCAGGCCGAGTTGAAAGAAGCCGCAAAAGGAGACTAACACAGTAGATACCGACGGACCGAAAGCGCCAAAAGAATCGGCTAGATTCAAAGTAGGATAACTCTTTTCGAAAAAAATGGGCATGGTTCAGAAATAATCCAAACATGTGTACTAAATGTGTATTATATGATATACTGCGTGACGTTGAATTTCTGCATTTACACCGCGCAGTATAACTTGTTTTGTATAAAAAAATCTTATTTAGGAGGTTTGTATGAGTTCAGTAGATGGGAGTCAAAGTTGTGTGCGTATGTGTGGTATTTATCATGACGGTAGCTTGACTATTGAGCCTAGGCAAGTAACGGGTGGTTTTTCAACTTCTCAAGAAATAAAAGATCAACAAAGAGAGTCTTTGGAAACTCTAGGGATATTTGGCAATCACAGAGAGATACCTAAGCGCAAATACGGATGGACACCTGAGGAGGACAACAGGTTATGGAGTCTTGCTCAAATTCATACAATACCTAGAGAATCAAAGATTTGTGTTAGCTGGCAACGAGTCGCCTCTGCTTATAACAACGGCTTGCACGAAAAACAACAGATTACAGAGGGGTCGGCAATGAATCGGTATCGAACTTTACAAAAAAAAAATCAGAATGGAAAATTTCCTCTGGTTAGCGGTTCTCCTAAGGCAGCCGCTCAAGTTCCTTCAATCGTAGACCGAGTTGAAAGAGGCCGTAAAAGAGGACTGACAGTAGACACTAACGAACCGAGGGCAGCAAGAAAATTATCGGTAACTAAGGTATAGGCTGAAAACTTACCGAGAGGCGAAAATCTCCAGTATAGCCGAGTTTTGAAGCGAACAGAGAAGAGAGGTCTTTTTTTACTCTTTCCACCAAAGCTTCTTGTTCTAAAGTGGGGTGATATGGGAATTCAATGAAAATTTGAATCCGGTTACTTTTTAGTTTTGCATGTCCGTGAACATTTACTTTTGGGAACAATTGTTTTAGATATGAGATAAGATATTGTTGAATCACCGATTCATCCACAGTAATGCGAGTGCTTCCGGAATTAATCACATAGTGAGTCCGCCGCATATTGATAAGAATGTTGACCATTGAAAACAAGCCTGTCACTAACATGATAAATCCAAATAAGAAGATCGCAATAGAATCCTCAAGGATAAAATGGGTCAGCGTGGAACGGATATTTTCAGACCAGGGGATGAGGATTCCCACAGTTCCGATGACGACAAGAAAAAGGGCCGCAATGAATCTAATGAGTGAATATAGAAAGTAGTGCATATGTTAAAACTCGTCGTTATATTCTTCTTCTAGGTTGGATCCCAGTAGAGCCGGAGGGGATAATGCAGTTCCAGTGACCAGTTGGTTTTCTAGTAACATATTTTTGAATACTACATGGACTGAAGAAACGTGAAGTCCTGTGAGTCTTGTAATTTCTTCGCTGCACAACCCTTGAATCTCTTCTGCCTTTTCAGGAATTGAATAGCCATAAAGAATATTTACTTCAATTTTAACTCCCACTGAATGGTGTTTATTGTCTTGTTCTATAGAAATGCCCTTAGGAGTTTCTATCGCTCCTCTTCCGAAGATATGCTCCATAAAATTGCCCTCGACAGGGCTAATCCCTTCGATTTTTGATAAGCATTGGAAAACAATTCCTTGGAATACGCTATTCTCAATATCGCGTACGAACAGGGTGTCGGGAAGCTCAAACTCTTTGGTGTCTACTTTGTTAATTTCTTTTTTTTTATGCTCTTCTCTCATTTTTGTATCACCCATATAACAATTCCTTCTTCGTTGACTTCTCTAGGCATAATGTAGTAGCCTAGTGTTGATTGTACAAATTACTTAGTTTGCAGGCAATACAAATGACTCTATTCGTTACTTTTATTTTTTGGATGTTAGCAGGTTTCTCATGTAGCTACTTTGCATCCCAGCGCGGGCGTGATCCTTATGGATGGTTCGCCATTGGACTTCTTTTTGGATTGTTGGGGTTGGTTGCTCTCTTTTTATTACCCGCACTAGATGGGGAAAAACAGGAGGAGCAAGAGGACGATACTCA
>JABDDS010000068.1:0-1651 GCA_013287465.1 Chlamydiota bacterium
GTTCGGACTCCTTTTGCAATAGATGGGGGTACAGCTTTTCAACCAAAACAAGGAAAGAAATATTATCATCATATTCTAAAGTAAAAAAAGATTTTTTTATGTATAAAATAAATATTAAAAAAGATCGTCCTATAATTAATATACTGGGGGAAATTTGTTGGGGATTACAAGTTGATGATTTTGAAAAAAAATTGGAGTACAGGAAGAATTTGCCGAATTATTGTTGAAAAAATTACTAGAAAAAGAAGACGCCGGTGTAGTTGAAGTTTATCTTGATGATTTAGAGGTTAAAGTTGTCCAAAATGCTTTTAAAGTGGTGATCAAAGAAATTGAAGAATGGGAGTTTCAGATACGTGTTGGTGTCTATTTAGAAACAGTGAAGGATATACCGATTTTTAAGGAAATTGTAGAATGAAAATGGTATCGATAAGAGTCGGAATAGACAATTTTATAGAAATTTTATTTGATAATTCTGCTAGAGAAGATGAAAGAGATGATGCAGCAATGTACCTTGGAGAATATAACGATGATAGAGCTTTAAAAGCCTTGATAACTATGGTCTTAGAACCCCATGAGATAGAATTTATCATTATAGCTTCGTGTGGCGAATCAATTGCTCAAATATGGGTTAATCGTAATTACTTTAATCTGGACATATATAAAAAAATGGATCCTGTTGCCAGAAGAGAAGTATACGGTTATATTGCTGATGCTAAACCGGAATGGGTGAGAAAATATAATTTAAACGAATTAAATTAATTTTTAAATTAGGGTTAAAATGAGGTCACAAAAAAATGGGCCCCCAGCCTGGAGAGCAGCGGATCGGCCAAAATCCTACGACTTTCTCGTCTAAAACTCCAGCAATTTTTTGTTTCATTTTTATTTTCAAATTGGCTATTAATTTTTTTACCGGGCTTGATCTAAATAGGTGTTCGTTATTATGAACTGGTGAGTGGACGTTTTTAAGCCCCGATTACAGGAAAGTTAGGTAGTAGTTGTGTAGGAACGCATATCCCGTTGGAGCAACAATTTTATGAATATAGTAGATAATCATAGAAAAAATACACTCATCCAAATATTGATAGATCAGGATGCTCTTGATGCGGATAGAGATGATGCTGCGATGGATCTTGGTGAATAATTTGAAGATGACGACGTTTTGAATATTTTAATTCAAGTTGGCAAACATAATAATGAATTAGATATGATTTTAAGCTCGTGTGGAGAATCTATTGGAAAAATATGGGTAAAACGGCATGTATTTGATAAAAATATCTACGAGGCCTTATCTAAACCAGCTCAGGATGGAATTTATTGCGTTGTCAAAAATAGAAATCCGATCTGGATAACAATATTTAATTTATAGGAGAGAAATGTGGGTAGACCGTTTAAGTAGGTAACGCTCGTGTAGGAACCTATATCCCATTATAATAAAAAAACTAAGAGACGATTATGGATAAAATAGATGGGTTAATTTCAGTTTTATTAAACACTACCGCACGGATCGATGAAAGAGATGATGCGGGTATCGATCTTGGAGAATATAATGATGATAGGGCTTTAAATGCTTTACTAAGCATTGTTTTAGATCCTCATTCAGAACCCTTTATCAATGATGTGTGTGGCGAATCAATCGCCCGGATCTGGGTTA
>JABDDS010000068.1:1751-10602 GCA_013287465.1 Chlamydiota bacterium
GGCTTTAAATGCTTTACTAAGCATTGTTTTAGATCCTCATTCAGAACCCTTTATCAATGATGTGTGTGGCGAATCAATCGCCCGGATCTGGGTTAATCGTAATTATTTTAACCTGGAGATATACAAAAAAATGAATTCATCAGCTAGACTAGAGGTGCGTGATTATATTATTGGTACCAAGCCAGAATAGATCAAAAAATACAATTTGAAAAGTACAGATTAGCCCGAGTTTACGAGTTATTCGGGCTAAATAGTCACCATTTACGAATATTTTGGGGGCAATACTTCCCAAACGTTCAGATAGTATGGCTATTGGTGAGTTGCCTTTTTTTGGCACCTTCTCTCGCATCACTGTTGTCAAAGTAGGACATAACAGTTTGACAAATGTCGCTGCAAGGACTTTGCTTTTAGAAAAAAGTGCGATTGTCCGAAAAGAATTCGAGCTCAACCGTTTCCACCAAGCAGCTCGTAACCTATCTGAAGAAGGACAAAACAACATAAGAATATTGCGTGGGTGGGCTAAAAGTAAAGGGTGGGTAAAAGCTCCAAATTCAGGTGGACCGGAAAAGTGGGGTGTGGTTAGAAATGGAGAATTTGAATGGAATTTATTGATCAAACCAGAATCTAGCATGCGTCCAAATTTAGAAGCTGGTAGCAATATTCCAAGATTTGACGCACGAATAAAACGAGGTGGAAGTGGATATATTAATCCATTTACTGGAGAAACTGGGGATGTAGGTATTGGGGAGCATCTTCTTTTAAATAAACTATACTAGATGAATAGGAATATAACAATGTTAGATAAAGTGGATGGTTTTATAGAAGTCTTGTTTGACAATACCGCAAGGGAAGATGAAAGGCATGATGCTGCAATGGATATAGGCAAATATGATGACGACAGGGCTTTAAACGCCTTATTACAATTGGCATCCAACCCTGATGAAGATGATATTATCTTAGATGCCTGTGGAGAATCCATAGCTAGAATATTAGTCAAAAGGAATCAATATAGAAAAGACTTAATTAACAATTTGACACCTATAGCTAGAAAATTAGCTGAAGAATACATTAAGGTGCATAAACCAGAATGGCTTTAAATGCTTTACTAAGCATTGTTTTAGATCCTCATTCAGAACCCTTTATCAATGATGTGTGTGGCGAATCAATCGCCCGGATCTGGGTTAATCGTAATTATTTTAACCTGGAGATATACAAAAAAATGAATTCATCAGCTAGACTAGAGGTGCGTGATTATATTATTGGTACCAAGCCAGAATAGATCAAAAAATACAATTTGAAAAGTACAGATTAGCCCGAGTTTACGAGTTATTCGGGCTAAATAGTCACCATTTACGAATATTTTGGGGGCAATACTTCCCAAACGTTCAGATAGTATGGCTATTGGTGAGTTGCCTTTTTTTGGCACCTTCTCTCGCATCACTGTTGTCAAAGTAGGACATAACAGTTTGACAAATGTCGCTGCAAGGACTTTGCTTTTAGAAAAAAGTGCGATTGTCCGAAAAGAATTCGAGCTCAACCGTTTCCACCAAGCAGCTCGTAACCTATCTGAAGAAGGACAAAACAACATAAGAATATTGCGTGGGTGGGCTAAAAGTAAAGGGTGGGTAAAAGCTCCAAATTCAGGTGGACCGGAAAAATGGGGTGTGGTTAAAAATGGAGAATTTGAATGGAATTTATTGATCAAACCAGAATCTAGCATGCGTCCAAATTTTATAGGTAAAATAGGTAATAGTGGTGTAGAAACGCAAAATGGGGTCAAAAACGGGTTCAGGCCTGAAGAGCAACGAATCGGCTAAAATCCTACGACTTTCTCGCCTAAGACTCCAGCAATTTCTTGTTCCATTTTTATTTTCAAATTGGCTGCTGTTTTTTTCACCTGTTGACGTTGTGATTGGATGCTTCTCCCTATTTCTTTTGCTGACCCCATTTCTTGACAGCGATTATTCTTCGCTACAGCCAGCTTCCAACAGCAGATTTGGCATTGGCTGGAAATTCCAGTCATCAGAGGCTGTACCATATCTATTTAGAAATAAATTGGAGACATCTGCAGTAATTAATTTTCCATCACAATTTGTAAATTGAGCACGGATATACTTAATGGGTCGCTCTTCTCCTAACATAGCCTCAACAAGTATCTGTGAAATCTCTATTTTAGTTCCAGCAGGTATTAATTCAGAAAATGGAATCATACGCCGATCTTCTAGCACACTTTTCCATTGCCCATTTTTATCACAAGATGAAATTTTTAAAATCTCATTATCCAGAAAAAATTCATCATTATCATAATATTTATAAAGGACAATGTCTTTCTTTAAAATAAATTCCTTGCCAACAAGGAAACCACGTTCAGGATCCGTACTGACATCTTTTTTGTATTCACAAGCCTTCATAAGGTATAGCAAAGGAATGTGACATCCAGTCGCTAATATCGCAATAAAAAACGCAGCACAAATTAATAAAAATTTCATTTTATCACTCCATCAAAGGTTTAAATTTAGTCAGCTTCTATTCGCATTGTGATTGCTGCACCAACCGAAGGGCTTCTTCATAGGGCTCTTCATAATAGTCTTCGAGAAGCTGTGTACGTGGATTAAAGGAAGAATAATACAACATATTATTTAGCTGAAAAACAGCAGAAACCCCTCCTGTACCTAAATAGGCACATCCATAATCAACGTATCCCCCACTTTTCTTGGAAAACATAATACCCACCCGAACTCCTGATGCAGGAAATGGATAAGGGCTTAAATAAGGCTTTAGACTCTCCGTTGCATTGACTGCATCTTTCAATTCTTCAATACAACGCACACACAAACGACGAGCTTCTTTGATATCAACACGACGACGGGCATCAAGAGTGAATTTTATTTTTGTAATTTCATCCATCATTGCGCCACCAGAGCCAGCGACAGAAAGGTTTTCTTCTTTGCATAGCTGCCTTATTTTCAACCCTGTAACTCTATGCACCTCATCAACATAATCAAACTTCCGTACACAGCTTGTAACAAAAAACAAAAAACACATTAACAACACAATTTTTTTCATTTTAAACCTCTATCTAGGAATATTTCTCAAGTATTCACGGCCTTCAATCCCTAACGCCATTTGATATGTGTGGCTAGCAAAGTAATGGCCTATGCCTGGGAGGCTATTAGAGCGAAGATATTCAATGCGAATATCATTGTTAAAGGCAGCTTTAATGCATCCCAGTGGATCAGCAATAAATGGAATCGGGTCAGCAAGACTAACATAATTCACCGCAGACCCAAATTCCTTTTCTGAAACCATCTTGGCGGAACCAAAGGTCAACACATCCATCTGCTTCAATTCAGCAGTTGTAAAATAGGGACGAATCGAATCAATGATCTGTCCTCCTTGACTAAACCCTATCAAGGTGAGGCGTCCGTCTGGTCCTACCTGCTCCAACGCAGCCCTCACAAGTGACGCGTACTTAGCAACAGAGTTCGTGGGAATGCCAACCTTCTGACAAGCTACCTCAAAAATGTCAATAATAGCTCCGTGGGTGGCATTAACTAAAAAATACATCTTGGTATTGCCAAATAGTCGCGAAATGGCCATCGACGTCGCACAGGAAGAGCAAAAATCATTGAGTATGCCTGGAGCATACACCACCGCGTTCGATGGATTCAATTCCGCTCCATACAATTGTTTTCCGGAAGAATGCTCCCCACTATACTCCATCTCATAACCGTTAAGCGATCCTGTACGGACAAAATGCCCTGCCGCACACAACACATCCCTAACAATAGGAATGGGACACTGACTTTTCCAAAAAGATGCTAGCATATCATATCCACTAGAAAGAAAGCCAAAAATAGATGAGCAAGCTTGCCAGATGGTTTCAACAATGCCTTCTAAATCCCATCCTCCCTCTGCAGATAACCCATAAAGATCAAAAAGACTTAAGGGATTATTAAAGACATAAGCATATAAATTGGGTCCTCCTTCCCTACCTATGGGATCTGGTGTAATCCACCTTCCTATAGTGCTTTCGTAGTACCGTCGACCAAAATAAAGAAATCCACTTTCTTCATCCTTGCGTTTACTAGAAAAGTGCCACGGAATAAGCGACTCTTCAAAAAGATCCTCTCCAAATGACGAATAACTATAAGTATCAACTTTCTCTCCTGTCGTTATATTTAAAAGGCAAACTGGACTGCCTTGATGATCATGGATGGGAACGTACGTCATGCCACCGATTTCCATCGCGATAGCAGCGCCAATTTCAGCTCCAAGTCCGTTTCCTAAAACACGCAATTCAGTGACCACATCATCTTCATCACAGGCTCCAATTTCATTTTGTCCTTGATAAAGAAAACGAAGAGTGCTTGTTTGTTCCCATATTTCTCCTTTCGTAAGAATAAAATGTGTTTTAGATAGACGTCGATTGGATTCATCATACAGATACTCAGTTTTTTTATTTCCATTTATCACTGCTGTCAATCGATCTAAGGCATCATAGGTATATTTAACGGTATTTTTGCTATCTGTTTTTTGCTGCATATTGCCATTAAGGTCATATGAATAGGTGTACGTACCATCACTTAATAACTGATTAAGGGCATTTAGGGTATACGCAAGACCATCTTTCGAACGTCTATTGTAATGAGAATCATATTCATAAGTATGTATAGAATTCCCTGATTCACTTATGAGCTGATAAAGTTGATCGTAAGCATATACTGCATTTGCTTCATCCTCTTTCTTTATCTCCAAAATATGACCAGATGGGTCATAAGTAACGATTTCTTCTTTCCATTTCTCATGAGAAATGTTTTTTATTCGTCCTAACTTATCATAGGTATAACTCAAAATACCCCCTGCGCCTGGAAGCTGAGATGCCCCAAGGCGCCCGGCTAAATCATAATTAAAGTAATGATGGCAGTAGAGTTCATTGCCCTCTTGATCCTTCCGAGAAATATCAGAGAGTTGATTAGCATGATACATATATTTAATACTACTTGAATCGGGAAGAGTGACATGTAATGGACGTCCAATTCCATCATAGGTATATTCAAAAGTTAAATTTGTAGCGAGAGTCTCTTTAATCATTCTGTTCTGCATATCGTAATTTTTTATTGTGATTGTATTGTGAACGAGATCATCAATTTGTATCGGATTGCCATTCGAATCATAATGATAGTGATACTGGACTGTATGATCTGATGAAGATAGGCTGCTGAGGCGTCCAACTGGATCATAGACATGCGTAAGCCTAATGCCATCTGTTCTAATGATCTCATACTTTTGTCCATATTGATTGTAAGTAATCTTTGTTTGTTTTTGCTCAGGAGTGCCAACGGCTTCATAACAAGCGATCAGTCGATTGGCTCTATCATATTCCATAAGCGTGATAATCTCTCTATCTGGACTACCTGAAAAAATAATCGTATCAATGAGTTTGACACAGTTACCACTGACATCGTAAGCCTTTTCTTGCTTTTGAGTGATCTCTCCAAATGCATTTTTTCTAACCGTTGCGACGATGCGTCCCAAAGTATCATTTTCAATGGAAATACTATTTCCAAGTGGATCGATGACAATTTGATGGGCTACATGTTGCCCATGACTATTTCTGTAGTCATTATCGCAGATTGTCCGTGTTTCATTGCCTTCAGCATCAACCACAATAGAAGGGACTCCTCTTGGATTATATGTGGTTTTTGTAACCCCCTCCCCTACGGCGGAATGAGTAGTCATTTGGCATATGCGATCAGAAGAATCATATGTATAAGAAAGATGCGTCTGCAGATTTCCTGAAGAATCAGCAATAGTCTCTTCAATCACTCTATTTAGAATATCATATTTTTTTGCTTTAACGATAATGTCTGTCAGATTAGGACCATACTGCTCTGTTGTAGTTATTAAGCGTCCTAAAGCATCATAGGCATAGGTAATAAGCAATTCCTCTTTTTTTTGACTTTTAAGGTTGCCATTGGGGTAATAGCTATAGTAGGAAGTCACTCCCATGGCATCTGTTTCCGATAGGATGTGGAAAGTGCTATAGAATGACGTTGTCGATGAGAGCAGTTCTTCATTTGGCGCGTAAACAGCAACTTTAGTAGCTCTTCCAGCTGGATCATTAGTATAACGAGTGACCAATCCATTAGGGGATTTTGTCTCCTGAATTGGTCCATTGAGTTGATAAAGAATTGATTCTATGTTTCCGTCGGGATAAATTGTGGATGCCACCTGACCACGGATTGTGTAAGTTTTGATCGTTTCATTGCCTGTAATATCTATTTCATGCGTGACGTTTCCCATAGCATCATATTTTTTCTTTTTCGATGGATGATAAATAATATCGTTTTCATCGAAGGTTTCTGGCAATAGCACTTCTGTAAGCCTTCCAAAGGGATCATATGTAAACTTCGTTTCTTGTCCATATTTATCAATTGTCGCAATGCGATTGCTTGCGAGGTCATAACGATGTAGGGTTGTATGGACAACGCCATCAATATAAACATCATCTTGCCGAATCAACCGATTCATAAAATCATAGAGAAATGTATGCGTACAATCGTTGTCAGGTCCTTGTCGAAAAATGCAATTCCCATTGGCATCATATCTATACTGTATGACACGCCCAGCAGCATCAGTTTCTTTGATGATATTACCCATGTCATCATATTCCCAAGAGAGTGAGTAGGCAAATTCTCCATCGCTTCCGTAATGATCTTGATGGGTGATTTTAGCGTGAGTGTTATAAGTGTTAACCGTTTTGTGAATACGCAATTCATTTCCTGTCTCGATATCAAGACATTTTTGTTCAATAACAAGCGGAAATGCCACTGGATAAACGGTGCTTTGGGTGTAATAGGTAATTAAACGCTCTGTCACACCCGTCAAATCATCGCGATCAGCTTCTGTTCCATCGTCGACGATTTCAATGGTAACAGCACCATCGTCGTTATAACTATAAAACCATCTTTTGGAACAAGAGCTGTTTTGGTTTTGATATTTAGCAATAAGAAGGTTAGTTTTGAGTGCATATCGAAACGTTGTCGTTTGGATTCCATCAGTTTCGCTTAAAAGCAAGTTAAAACCATCTTTAGAATACGTGCGCTGTATTTTGTACGACTCTGCTCCGTTTTCGGTGATCTTCCCATCAGGTTGCATGAAAGGAGCTATAATGCTATTTCCACTTAAATTACCATAAAGCGTATCTGTGATGACGTTTCCACTGCTGTCATATTTATGGATCTTAGCAAAAACAATCCCTTTGTCTTTTTCTTCAAGAGAGCGGGCTATGAGATTAGTTGTATCTTTTTTTTCATTTTCTCCCCAAAATAAAGATTCCCTAGCATAGTGAATATCATTTTCTTGATACTTATCTATTGTCTTTAGTCGATGGTTTTCATCAAAAGAATAATTGGTGCGATAACCAAGGGCATTATAAACATCGCAAGATCCATTGAGGACTTTTCCTGGCTTTCTTTTCTTTTTTTGTTCCACATTTAAATGATAAATAAATTGATAGATAGGAATTGCCTTTTTGTCTACTCCTGCAGGGGCTAGCAGCTTATTGACGCGATAAATTCTTGGATCATTTTCTTCTGGGATTAATACTTGGTTCCCGGCTACAGTGCAACGACCGGAATCATAATAATCCATCTCAATGAAGCGTCCTTCGGCAAACTCTTTCTTCCATATAGTATCGAGCCCTCCCACCTCTTTACTAAAGTTATAGTAGGAGTAATTAATCGTGGGGGCATCGCACCGTTCGACACTCGAAAGAAGGTTATAAGAACCTCCTCCCAACTTAGCAAAGTTATAACGCACCCATCGACCATCACTTGTGTGAATGGAGCGTGTCTTTGTTTTCTTTATTTGCTTATTTGAGATCTCATCAAAATGAACATATTGGAGAAGTTCTTCATTTTTGTTTACAAGATGAATGTAATCAGGAGCATTGCCATGAGAGTGATAGCTGTAAAGCCATTGATTTCCTGTAGGTTTTATTTCCGACTCTAAGCGGGATGAAGCATCATTTGTGAAATATTTTTTTCCTCCGTTACCCAAAAACAATGTAAAATAATGTTTATCGGTCTCTAAAAGCCTCCAATTTTTTATATTTGTCTGCCCTCCAATATAACCGCTTGATGTGTTGCAAACCCCTTCTTTGAGTAGACTGATAGGGATCGACAATTTATCAGTTGCTTTTGGAAGATGCTTAACAGAGCTACAAAAAGGCAGGGATCCTCCCTGTTCTTCAATTGTTACACGGCCTTTATGTTTATGTTTATCGTCCCCTGATGATTTCTGAATGCGACTATGATGGTTTAAGAACCACCCACGACCAATGTTTCCTTTATGAGCAGTCGTCCCAAAGAAGGAACGTTCAATAGTGATAGGGTCGACTCCATGATAAGAAATCAAATCCGTGGAGGAGTCGACGAATTGCCCAGTAATGACATTGACGCACCCATATACGTAGACTGAAGGTTCCCCTTCTAAGCATGCCAGAGGAAGTGGGGGTTCCGAGTGATCAATCCCCAGTGGATTCATTTCCTCTGTTGAAAAAAGAACAAAGGGAATGAAGGCAAAAAAAACAGTCCAGATCACAACTTGGAATTGATAATGATGCTTTAGCATGCAGATGTCACGTGCAAAATTCAAATAGCGTTTGTAAAGTTAAAAATAAATAATCGAAAGTCTCTTTTAATGTCTATAAAAAAATCTAAATATTTCAGAAAGGGTGGTAGTAGGTGTGGGGGTTGGGAGTGGACTGACACCGCACAAAAGGGGTGAACCGCAGGGGAGCAGGTACAACATGGGCACAAACGCGCAAAATCTCTCTTTGGAAATG